>NZ_ANAZ01000046.1:0-50256 GCF_000340985.1 Nocardiopsis valliformis DSM 45023 | reverse complement strand
GGGCGCCTACCTGCAAGCCCGTGGCTTCAGCCACGGGTAGTTGACATGTACAGGGCCCGGCTCAGGCGGACACCGTATTCCGCGTCGGGGTTGGTCGCGGTGTCCCCGACCCTTTCCTGGATCGCTGCGACCGCCAGGTCCCGCCTTTTGGGCAGGCGTGCGGCATCTGCTGCCTCCAGTGCGGTCGGCATCTCGTGTCGGGTGAGGTCGGTGCAGTAGCAGGGCGCCCCTGGCTGCTGCCGCCAGGACTGCGCAAGCGTTCCGGCATCGAATGCGTCGAACCCGGTGTCCTCGACGAGAGCCATCCCCACACCGCGCTCCCTGTCGCTGTCGGCCGCAATCGGGATGGCGATGCGCTCCGGGTCTCCCGCGGGCTTGTCCTTCCTGGCCAAGGAGTCGGAACCGATCGCGTTCCATGCCTTGACCACGGGTCGGCCCAGTTGTTCGGCCACCCACAGGCTTTCGACCTGGCCTGCCTCGATGGCCGTGATCCTGTCGTCACGCATCGGATAGTAGTTCGACGTGTCGATGACAACCGTCTCAGCAGGCACCCCGGCAATCAGCGGCGCGATCTGCGCAAGGCGGTTCATGGGGATCGACAGGATGACGACGTCCACGTCCACCACGGCTTCGGCCGCCGCGACCGCGCGCCCTCCCGAGGTCAGCACGTCGGCCTCGATGGTGTGCGGGCCGCGCGAGTTGGCCACCTTCACGTCGTGTCCGGCAGCGCTCAACCGCTGGGCCAGGGTCTTGCCGATGTGTCCGACTCCCATAATGCCGATCTTCACAGTGGAGCTCCTTCGTGGTGATGTTTGTGGTGAAGCGGAACTGAGCGGCCCCCACGCTGTTCTCACGCCGACGCCTCGGCGGTGGACGTCGGCGACACACCTGACCGCAACATGAGCAGGCGCCTGAGACGACGTGCGCCGGCCAGGGCTGGGTGTTGCAGTTGGACGGCTCCTTCTGCGCGCCCTCCAGCACCGCACCGATGTCGGTCGCGGGCACCGGGGCCGGGAGCAAACCCCGCACTGAGCGCCGAGAGCACACGATGCCCGAGAAGGCACGGAGACTGTCAGGCACAACGGTTCCTTCTGGGCAGGGTCAGTTCACGCGTACACCGCACGACCACGTCCTGGTGGTGCGCGGTGGCCGCGCCGCTACACTAGGACCTGACATCGGTGTCAGGGGCAAATCGGGGCGGAGGCCGCTCATGCGGATCGGAGAACTGGCTGAGCAGACCGGGGCCAGCGTGCGTTCCCTGCGCTACTACGAAAAGCAGGGCATGCTCTCCAGCGAACGCAGCGCCAGCGGGCAGCGCCACTACGGCGAGGACGCCGTGAGCCGCGTGGTGTTGATCCGGCAGTTCTTCGCTGTGGGGATGAACAGCACGACCATCGCCGCGCTCTTGCCACACATCAAGAACAACGGGGAGCGCTGCCCGCCGCAGGTCCTGCGCCAGCTCGTCTCCGAACTCGAGCGCATCGACACCCAAGCGGAGGAGCTGGCACGCGCACGCCAGACCCTGGGCGACATGGTCAAGGCAACCGAGGAAGCCATGCGCGGCGAGTGAACACCGCCTGAGCCACGGCTGCCCGTTGACTATCGCGCCTTGGTGCCGTCCTGCTGCCCCGGCAGATCACCCGTGCGGGTCACTTCCACCTTCGGGTCGGTGGGGAAGGTGTAGGAGCCCAGGAAGTTGATGTGGCCGAACCCCAGCGGGGACAGCCGGGCGCACAACTGCTCCGTCGCGGGCAACCCCTTGGCCTCAACGTCGATCCCGGCGTAGACGAAGGTCGCCGAGATCCGCCCGGTCACCCCGTCATCGAACACCGCCATCACGTCCAACGGGGTCGTGCGGATCTGCACCAGCTCGCCCGGCCGGTTCGCCACCGTGCGCGTGAAGGCCCCTTCCGGGCGCTGGGCCAGAGAACGCCGCGTGGACGCTGCCCAGTACGAACCAGCAAAAGGTGCCGAACCCAGCCGCCGCGATGGCGGCCGATCGATCTCCGACAGTCATCAGGGATATGGCCGCGATGTAGGGGCCGGCGATGACAGGCAGCGCATATCCGGGATGGAGCTGCTCGAGGCGCAGTGCTCCGCTCAGCCAGAACGCGAGCATCTGGGCCGCGCAGAGGGCGAGCATCGCGACCCACAGAACACACAGCGCCCGGGCAGCCACAGCAGGGAGGTGGTGCGCGTAGTGCATCGTCAGCAGCAGTGCGACGATCGGAACGTAGGCGGGGAACGGACCCGTGGTGGGGTGACGCATGTCAGCCAGCAGATACCGAAACCGGCTCGGGGTCGTGGGGGCACGTGCGACGACGACCGCGAGCCACCATGCGCCGCTCGCGGCAATGAGCACCTCACCGATCGCAGGTGCCACCCCGAAGCGTGCGCCGGCAGCGCTCCAGGCGGCCCCTGCCCCGGCGAGGCGGAGAGCGAGGGCAAGCGTCGAGTAGGTCAGCTTCCGCTCGGGTCGGGGCAAGGAGTCGACCTGTTCGCCGACGGGCGTGGCGGGCGCGACCCGGAGGAGGTGAAGATGTTCACCGGATTCATGCCGACCATCGCGTTCTTTCGCCGGGTCGCCGCGCAGCCCGTTGTCAGTCAAGGCTGAGGATGACGTCGACCAATAGCTCTGGCTGTTGCTCCTGCAGGAAGTGACCGGCGTTGGGGACCTTCACGTGATCCCGTCCCTGCGCGCCTGGGACGTGGTCCTGGAAGGGCCGCTCGAACGCGAGCGTGATGTCCTCGTGTTCGGCGAAGGCGGTGAGGAACGGCTTGTCGAAGGCTGTCAGTCCGGCCCAGGCGCGGCTCAGCATCGAGGCGGGCGGGTCCGCGGCGTCGAGCGGTACGAGTTGCGGGAACCGCCGTGCGCCGGCGAAGTGCCGTTCGGTCGGGAAGGGGGCGTCGTAAGCGGCCGCCTCCGCCTCGGTGAGGACGTGGGCGGTCTGGTTGAGGGCGCTGTCGGGGCTGCCGACGGCCCACGAGGCGGTCAGGCCGGGCGACTCGGACTGCTCCAGCCAGCGCAGGAACGCGGCGGCCGCGGGGTCGAACCGCTCCGGAGTGAACGCGGCCATGACCTCGGGGGCGGCCAGGCCGGTGTTGGCGGCGACAACGGCCGCGAACCGGTCGGGCGTGAGCCCGGCGTGCACGAGGAAGATGAACCCGCCCCAGTCCTGCCCGAACAGGGTGATGTCCGTGAGACCGAGCTGGTCCAGCCAGGCCCCGGTCCAGGCGACGTGGGACTCGTAGGTGTACGCGGCGGTGTCGACCGGCTTGTCGGAGCGGCCGAATCCGATCAGGTCTGGGACCAGGACGCGGCGGCCGGACGCCACCAGGCCGGGAATCATCTTGCGGTAGAGGTAGCCCCAGGTCGGTTCGCCGTGGGCGAGCAGCACCACCGGGCCGTCGGAAGGCCCCTCGTCGACGTAGTGCATGCGCAGGCCCTCACCGACCGTGGCGTACCGGGGCTCGTACGGCCAGTCGGAGAGTCCCTCGAAGCGCGTGTCCGGTGTTCGTTCGATGTCCATGGCGCCACAGTGTACACCGATCGGTTTCCACCTCGTCCGAAGCGGGATAATCTCGCAGTATGACCATCGAAGCGAAGCGAAGTTCCAGAGAGCGCCTGCTGGAGGCGGCGGCCGCACTCACCTACCAGGACGGTGTCGGCATCGGCATCGAGGCGCTGTGCAAGGCCGCGGGGGTGTCGAAGCGCTCCCTGTACCAGCTGTTCGACAGCAAGGACCACCTACTGGCGGCGAGCCTGGAGGAACGTGCCTCCGCCTTCGTGGTCGGACTCCTGCCCGACGCGGACGACGGCCGTTCTCCCCGCGAGCGGATCCTGCACGTCTTCGAGCAGGTGGAGACGCAGTCCGCCGCCCCCGAGTTCCGGGGCTGCCGTTACCTGGCCGTGCAGATCGAACTCAAGGACCAGGACCACCCCGCGAGCCAGGTGGCCCACCGGATCAAGGCAAACCTGACCGAATTCTTCCGCTCCGAGGCCGAACAGGGCGGTGCGAGCGACCCCGACCTGCTGGCCCGGCAGCTCAGCCTGGTCTTCGACGGCGCCAGCGCCCGCGCGGGAATCCGGGCCGACCACCTGGCCGGGCTCATCACGCCCACGGTGACCACCCTGCTGGACGCGAGTGGCGTGCACTGACTTGCGCATGGAAACCGATCGGTTTACTGTAATGGTAAACCGATCGGTTTCACTATGAGTGCGGGAGTCCATGATGACCACGAATCGGCCGGTGGCGCTTGTGACAGGTGCGTCGTCCGGCATCGGTAGGGAAACCGCGCTCGGGCTGGTCGCAGCGGGGTTCGACGTCGTCGGCACCAGTCGCGACACCTCACGCGTCACCCTGCTCGACGGAGTCACGTTCGTCGACCTCGACGTGGCGAGTGACACGTCGGTCACCGACGCGGTGCGGCAGGTGGTCGAGAAGTTCGGACGGATCGACGTCCTGGTCAACAACGCCGGTATCGGCTCGATCGGTGCGGCCGAGGAGACCTCCGTCGCGCAGGCCCAGGGTGTCTTCGAGACCAACGTCTTCGGGGTCATGCGCATGGTGAAGGAAGTCCTGCCGCACATGCGCGCCCAGGGACGCGGGCGCATCATCAACCTCTCGTCCGTACAGGGGTTCATCCCCGCCCCCTACATGGCCGTCTACGGCGCGTCCAAGCACGCGATCGAGGGCTACACCCAGTCCCTGGACCACGAGGTCCGGGAGCACGGTGTCCGGTCGCTGCTCGTCGAACCCGCCTACACCAGGACCGGATTCGAGGCCAACAGCGGCAAGCCCGACACGCCCCTGCAGGCCTACGCGCGGCAGCGAAGCACCTTCGACCGCCTGATGGCGGACGCGATCAAGGACGGCGACGACCCCGCCGTTGTCGCCGAGGCGATCGTCGAGGCCGTGACCGACACGAAGCCGAAGGTGCGCTACGCCGCAGGCCCCATGGCCGGACGCGCGCGTATGCTCCGCTTCGCTCCCGCCCGGGTCTTCGACAAGCAGATCCGCAAGCTCGCCGGGTTGACCGGCTGACGCCCCCGCGCCCGGACACACCCACCAGCAGAACACCCACAGGGAGCAGTACATGACCGAGACGCGGATCGAGTCCGACGTTCCGGCGCAGATGCGTGACGGCACGGTGTTGCGCGCGGACGTCTACCGGCCCGGCGGCCCGGGGCCGTGGCCGGTGCTGCTGGCCCGGCTGCCCTACGGCAAGCAGACGCCGGTGGTGGCCATGACGCTCGACCCACTCGCGGCGGCCAGGCGCGGCTTCATGGTCGTCATCCAGGACACGCGTGGCCGGTTCGCCTCCGAGGGCGAGTGGGAGCCGTTGACGCACGAGGAGAGCGACGGCTACGACACCGTCCGGTGGGCCGCTGCCCTGCCCGGCTCGAACGGTTCCGTCGGTATGTGCGGCGGCAGCTACTTCGGCAACACGCAGTGGATGGCGGCGCTGTCGAAGCCACCGGAGCTGAAGGCGATCGCACCCTTGATCACCTGGTCCGATCCGCACGACGGACTGTGGACGCGCGGCGGTGCGATCGAACTCGGCATCACCGTGCCCTGGTCGCTCATGCAGGGCGCCGACACCCTGATGCGTCGGCACAGCAACGACCTCGACGGGCTCGTCAACGGCATCACCGCTCTCGTGCGGGATGTGGACGGCCTGGCGAGCGGTGGCTACGAGGAGCTGCCCGCCGGGCGGTTTCCCGCGTTCGCCCGGCACAACCTGCCCGAGCTGGGCTACGAGCGTTCCCGGCGGGAGCCCGAGTGGGCGCGGTCCAGTACCGTGGCGGGTCGGCACGACGACGTGGACCTGCCCACCTTCCAGCTCGGCGGCTGGTACGACATCTTCAGCCAGGGCACGCTCGACAACTTCACCGCCATGCGCCGGGCCGGCCGGTCCGCGACGCTGGTCATGGGCCCGTGGACCCACACCAACTGGGGCCATGTGGTCGGTGACGTCAACTTCGGGTTCGGCGCGAATTCCGAGTTCATGGGCCTGCGGGGACGCGTGCAGGACATGCAGTTCGACTGGTTCCAGCGCGTGCTCGGTGCAGGGGCGGACGGGGTCGAGGGCGCGGGTGGAGGCGGGGCGCCGGGGTCCGGGCCCGAACCGGACACGGGCCGGGTGCTGCTGTTCACCATGGGGGTCGACGAGTGGCGCGAGGAGACCGAATGGCCCCTGTCGCGGGCCGTGGACACCGACTTCCACCTTCGCGCCGACGGACGCCTGACCAGTGAGCCCCCGTCCACCGCCGAAGGGGTCGGGGAGTTCACCTACGACCCCATGGACCCGGTGCCCACCACCGGCGGCGCACTCCTGATGTCGGAGGAGTTCCGTCCCGGCCCTCTGGACCAGGCGGCCGTTGAGGCGCGCGAGGACGTCCTGGTCTTCACCACCGAACCGCTCACCGAGGACGTCGAGGTGACCGGCCGGGTCCGGGCGGTGCTCTTCGCCGCCACGGACGGGCCCTCGACCGACTGGGTAGTGCGCCTGTGCGACGTCGACGAGCACGGTGTCTCCCGCAACGTGGCCGACGGCGTCGTGCGGGTGCGCGCTGCCACGCCGGGCGAGGCGGCCGAGCACGCCGTGGACCTGTGGTCGACCAGCATCGTCTTCCGGGCGGGCCACCGGATACGGCTCCAGGTCACCTCCAGCAACTTCCCGCGCTGGGACCGCAACCTCAACACGGGCGAACCCGAGGAGAGCGCGACCACGGCCCGGGTGGCCCGGCAGCGGGTCTTCCATGACCCGGCCCGGCCGTCCCGCGTCGTCCTGCCGGTGGTCGCGGTCCGGTAGGCGGCCCCGGTCCGGACACCGGATCCACACGGGCGAGACAGCCGACGCCGTCTCGCCCTTCGGTGATCCCGCGGTCCGCGTCGATCACCGCCCATGGCCCCCGACGTCGATCAACGCGCGCGATTTGCCTCTGGGAAACCGATCGGTTTACAGTGATGGAAACCGATCGGTTTCCTATTTCCTGGAGGTAGTCGTGACAGCGATCAAGGGCGCCAACGTCCTCGTCACCGGAGGCAGCCGCGGCATCGGCAAGGTGCTGGTGAAGGAGCTCTTCGCGCGCGGGGCCGCCAAGGTCTACGCCACGGCCCGCGACCCGCGCACGGTGACGCATCCCAACGCCGTTCCGCTGGCGCTGGAGGTCACCGACCAGGACTCCGTGGCGGCCGTCGCCGAACTGGCCCAGGACGTCACCGTCCTGATCAACAACGCCGGTGCCTCGGTCGGCGCTTCGTACCTGGACTCCCCGATGGCGGACGTGCGCCGGGACCTGGAGACCAACTTCTACGGGCCGCTGCTGCTCACCCGGGCCTTCGTGCCGATCATCGAGCGCAACGGCGGGGGCCACGTCCTCAACGTCCACTCGGCCCTGTCCTGGCTGGCCGACGGCACCCCGTACAGCGCCTCCAAGTCCGCCCTGTGGTCGCAGTCCAACTCCCTGCGCCTGGCGTTGCGCCCGCGCGGCATCGCGGTGACCGGGCTCCACGTGGCCTACGTGGACACCGACATGGCCGCGGGCGTCGAGGCGGCCAAGGCCGACCCCCGCGACGTCGCCGTGTCCGCGCTCGACGGTATCGAGGCGGGGGCGGACGAGGTGCTGGCCGACGACACCTCGCGCCTGGTCAAGTCACTGCTGTCCGAGGACCCGGCAACCATGTACGCGCACCTGGGGCAGTAGCACGCGCACGACTCATCCGACAAAGCCGAGGAGAACCTCATGGCAAGCTCGATCACTCACCGCTTCGTCGACGTGAACGGCGTCAGACTGCACATCGCCGAGCAGGGGCAGGGGCCGTTGGTCCTGCTGCTGCACGGCTGGCCGGAGAGCTGGTACTCCTGGCGACACCAGATCGGCGCGCTGGCCGCGGCCGGGTACCGCGTCGTCGCCCCCGACCAGCGCGGCTACGCCCGCAGCGATCAGCCGTCGGACGTGGGGTCCTACACCCTGCTCCACCTCGTCGGCGACGTGATCGCCCTGATCGATGAGCTGGGGGAGGAGCAGGCGGTCCTCGTGGGCCACGACTGGGGCGCCCCCGTCGCCTGGACCACGGCCATGCTGCGCCCGGACAAGGTCCGCGCGGTGGCCGGGCTCAGCATCCCGCCGATCCTGCCCGGCGGGCTGGTCCCGCCCTCCATCACCCGTACCCAGTACGGCGAGGGCTTCTACCAGGTCTACTTCCAGCAGCCGGGAGTGGCCGACGCGGAGTTCGCCAAGGACATCCCGACATCCCTGCGCCGCTTCCTGGTCGGTGCCTCGGGCGACAACCCGCTCGGTAAGGAGCCCCGACCGCTGGTCGTGCCCGAGGGTCTGGGCCTGCTGGACACCATGCCGGAGTCACCCGAGCTCCCGGCCTGGCTGACCGAGGAGGACATCCAGGTCTACGCCGATGACTTCGCCCTGCACGGCGAGCAGGCCTTCACCGGCGCCTTCAACTGGTACCGCAACATCGAGCGCAACAACGAGCTGCTCGCACCCTTCCGGGGGCGCGGCATCGACGTTCCCGCGCTGTACGTGGTGGGGGATCGCGACATGGTCACCACACTGCGAGGCCCGGACGGGCTCTCGGTGGGCGACCTCCTGCGCGGCGCGGGCGGGCCGGGCAACCCGATGAGCGCCGTCGCGCCGCAGATGCGCGCACCGGTGGTGCTGCCCGGATGCGGCCACTGGACGCAGCAGGAGCGGCCAACCGAGGTCAACACCGCACTCCTTGACTTCCTCACCGGTCTCGACGCCCCGGCGACCCGATGACGCCCCGACCGACCCACGCCGACCGACCCACCCCCTAACAGACAGAGGACACACTGATGCCAGAGCGCAACCCCATCCTGATCACCGCCGCCGCGGGTGGAATCGGCGGTGTGAGCCGAACGATGGTCGACCTGCTGCTCGAACAAGGGCACCCGGTACGCGCGTTCGTGCGGCAGGACGACGAGCGCGCGGACTCGCTCCGCCAGGCGGGGGCCGAGGTCTTCGTCGGTGACCTGCTCGACATCGCCGACGTGACCGCCGCGCTCCGGGGCTGTCGCCGCGTCTACTTCAGCATGAGCCTGTCGCCGTACTACACCGACGCCGTCAGCCTGATGGCCGCTGCGGCGCGGGCCCAGGGCGACATCGAGGCCTTCGTCAACATCTCCGAGTTCGAGCAGTCGTTCATGACGTTCGAGCAGATGACCGCACCGGAGGAGGAGCGGCGCGCACGGCTCGGCGGACTCATCGCGAACTGGTCGCCGCAGCAGCGGGCCCACTGGGTCGCCGAGCAGGTGCTGGACTGGTCCGGCCTCCCGGTCGTCAACGTGCGGGCCGGCCTGTTCGTCGAGAACCCCCTTGTCACCTGGCTGGCTCTGGGCTCGCTGGCCGACGGTGAACTGCGCCTGCCCTTCGGACCCCATGAGCTTGCGCCCATCGCGGGTTACGACGTGGCGCAGGCGTGCGTGAACATCCTGACCGACCCGACGCCGCACATTGCGAAGTCCTACGAGCTCACCGGCCCGGAGCTGAAGGACTGGCACGGGTTCGCCGAGGACTTCGCGGCCGTGCTGGGAAGCCCGGTCGCCTACGTCCCCGAGGACGTCGAAACCTGGAACAAGACTTACGTGGACCCCGCCATGGCCGAGTATCCGCACACCGCCGAACACCTGAAGACCCTGACCCGGCTGATGGGCGGCGGCGGGTACGGCGGTATCACCGACGAGCTGGAGCCCCTGCTCGGGCGCCGGCCGAAGACCGTGCGGTGGGCGCTGGAGAACAATCCGCGCATCCGCAAGGTACTGGCCGGTGAGTCACTGAGCGGCCCGCGCCGGTAACGGCAGCACATCCGGCCCGGACACGGCATCCCGCCGCGCCCGGGCCCGCTCCCTGGTTGTCGGTGCCCGGCGGCAACGTCCGGGAACCGCCGCGTGCCAGGTCCGCGACGCTGCGTCCGGCACGAAACATCCGGCAGAGGTTCTGGCGGCCTGCGTGTACGCAGTGTGCTGGAAGACCGGTGGGTGCGGAGCGTGGCGGCTCCACCTGCGGGGAGCGGGATCGGTTGTTCGTTGTGGCGCCGAGGCTCGGAGAGCACTACCGGGGAAACAGCGAAAGCGGGTTCCCGAAGGAACCCGCTTCGAAGCAGATCTCCCAGATATCTCCCAAGCGGGATGATCATCTTCGCCGCTACGGCCAGATGGCTCTCTGCCCTACGGTGTCGCGTGACCGGGGGCTGGGGATGATCTCCTGAGCGGAACGACGAAACGACCCTGTGCGGAGGCCGAAGGGCCTCGCACAGGGTCGTTCCAGAGTGAAGTGGGCGATACAGGACTCGAACCTGTGACCCCTACCGTGTCGAGGTAGTGCTCTAGCCAACTGAGCTAATCGCCCCAGTGAAACTGGGAGGTGGAGACGGGATTTGAACCCGTGTAGACGGCTTTGCAGGCCGCTGCCTCGCCTCTCGGCCACTCCACCGAGTACTCGTGGGGCGATTGCTCGCCCCGCGTCTCCTCCGAGCGGACGACGGGATTCGAACCCGCGACCCTCACCTTGGCAAGGTGATGCTCTACCAGCTGAGCCACGTCCGCTTGCTGCCTGGCCTGGACCCCGTTTCCGTTGGCCCCGCCTTGCTGCTGATAAAGACTTTAGCGGAGATTCGACAGACGGCAAATCGGAGCTCGTCGGGGGCGGTGCGGTGGTCCTCGGCGAGGGTGTGCGCAGGCGGTAGCGTCCGCGTCATGTGACCCGGGTAGACACAGGGGCACACCCTGAAAGTGTGGAGTGGAGCGGCATGGACATCCCCGTGACGGACGGTTCGGTGTGTGGTGGCCACCGAGGTGCGACCTCCTGGGCGCGGGCGCGTGAGCGGGCCCGGCTGCTGGGGGAGGAGTCGCGTTCTCCGGTGCGTGAACTCCCGCTGGGGCGTGCGCTGGGTGGTGTGCTCGCCGGTGACCTGCGGGCGTTGGTGGGGTTGCCGGCCTTCGACGCCTCGGCGATGGACGGGTTCGCGGTGGCGGGGCCGGGGCCCTGGCACCTGGTGGGGACCCAGTTGGCCGGGGTTCCGGTGGCCGGGCTCTCGTTGGGGGCGGGCGAGGCCGTGGAGATCGCCACGGGTGCCCGGGTGCCCAAGGGGACCGAGGCGGTCCTGCCCTATGAACTGGCCGAGGTGGTGGAGGGCCGGGTGCGCGGCGAGGCCCTGCCGGGTCGGCACGTGCGCTGGTCGGGTGAGGAGACCGCCCCGGGGGAGACGGTGCTGGCGGCGGGGGCCGAGGTGACCCCGGCGGTGCTGGGTTTGGCAGCGAGCCTGGGCCATGATGCTCTGGCTGTGCGTTTGCCCACGGTGACGGTGCTGGTCACCGGGGACGAGATCGCCACGAACGGGCTTCCGGGCGAGGGCGTGGTGCGTGACGCGATCGGTCCGCTGCTGCCCGGAGTGGTCAGCTGGGCGGGTGCCCGTCTGGACCGGGTTCGCACGCTGGGTGACGGTTACGAGGACTTGACTGAGGCGTTGACCACGGCCGGGAGCGACGTGGTGGTGGTGTGCGGCTCCTCCTCGAAGGGGCCCGCTGATCATCTGCGCGGGGTGCTGGGGGCGATGGGCGCGCGGACGGTCGTGGACGGAGTGGCCTGCCGTCCGGGTCACCCGCAGCTGCTCGCACACACGGGCGGCACGGTGTTCGTGGGGCTTCCGGGAAACCCGAACGCCGCACTGGTGGCATCGCTCACTCTTCTGGTGCCGTTGCTGAGCGCGATGTCGGGACGGTCTGATCCGTCGCTCGGTCTGGGGAGGCTCCCGCTGGTCGGCGAGGTGCGTTCCCGGCCCGATGACACCTGTCTGGTGGCGGTGCGCCTGCGGGAGGGGCGGGCCCAAGCGGTGGGTCACGACCGGCCGGGCAGTCTGCGCGGCGCCGCCCTGGCGGAGGCCTACGCCGTGGTGCCTCCGGGGTGGGACGGGGCCGGTGAGGTGGAACTCCTGCGTCTGCCCTGAGTGCGCCGGCCGTGGCCTTCGGTCGTACGCGGGGGACGACGCAACGGTGGCCGCGACATCCTGGTAACCAGGGCGTCGCGGCCACACGGGCTTTCTGTGACTACTTCGCAGGCTCGGAGACCTCAGGGGACTCGCGAGAGATCTCGGGCCCCTCAGCGCCCTCAGAGGCCCGAGGAGCCTCGGCGGCCTCGTGGTGGGTCACCACGGGTTCCTGGTTCTCCACGGCGGGGTTGCCGTGGCCGCGCAGCAGGAACCAGGCCTGGACGGCGGCGGCGAGCACGATCACCACGGCGATGGCCGAGGTCAGGTGCATGCCGTCGGTGAACGCCAGCCGAGCCGAGTCCATCAGCGCGGCGCCGCTGGCACCGCCCAGGTCGGCAGCGGTGTGGGCGGCTCCGCCCAGGGTCTCCCTGGCGGCTTCGGTCGCGGCGGCCGGGACCCCCTCCACCTCGGTGAGGTGGCCCCGATAGAAGGCGGTCAGGACACTGCCCAGCACCGCGACGCCCAGCGCACCGCCCAGCTCGTAGGCGGTCTCGGAGATCGCTGAGGCGGCACCCGCGCGCTTGGGCGGGGCGGCCGACATGATCGCGCCGTTGGTCAGCGTCTCGGCGAAGCCGACGCCCAGGGAGATGAGCACGAAGGCGGTGACCACGAGCACGACACCGCGGGTGACGTCGTCGGCCGGGGTGAACACCAGCGTGCCGAACCCGGCCGCCGTGACGAGCAGTGACCCTCCGATGATCGAGGCCAGGCTCAGGTGGCGGGCCAGCCGGGCGGCGACCAGGCTGGCGATGACGGACAGGACCAGTCCCGGCACCAGCACGATGCCCGCGCGCATCGGCGAGATGCCGAGCACCAGCTGCAGGTACTGGGTGAGGAAGAACAGCGACCCCACCATCGAGAACACGATCATCAGGTTGGTGACCACGGCCACGCTGAACACGCGCGAGCGGAAGAGGCCCACGTCGATCAGCGGGTCCCGGAGACTGCGCTGGCGGCGCACGAACAGGTAACCCAGGGTCAGTCCGAGTACCAGGGAGAGGACCGGCAGGACGTCGATGCCGCCGGTGGCCATCTTCTTGACGCCGTAGACGGCGGGCAGCATGGCGCCCAGTGACAGCAGCACGCTGAGCATGTCGATCCGGCCCGAGTCCGGGTTGCGGGACTCACGGACTAGCAGCGGTACCAGGATCAGGATCAGCGCCATCACGGGCAGGTTGATCAGGAAGACCGAGCCCCAGAAGAAGTGCTCCAGGAGCCAGCCGCCCAGGATCGGGCCGAGCGCGGCTCCGGCCGAGAACCCGGAGGCCCAGATCGCGATGGCGAGCAGGCGCTGGCGCGGGTCCAGGAAGATGTTGCGCAGCAGGGACAGGGTCGAGGGCATCAGAGAGGCCCCCGCCACGCCCAGCAGGGCGCGGGCCAGGATCAGGGTCTCGGCGTTGGGTGAGAACGCGGCCAGCAGTGAGGCCAGGCCGAAGGCGGCCGAACCGATCATGAGCAGGCGGCGTCGGCCGATCCGGTCGCCGAGCGAACCCATGGTGATCAGCAGTCCGGCCAGGATGAAGCCGTAGATGTCGATGATCCACAGCAGCTGACCGGAGGTGGGGCTCAGCGCCTCGCTCAGGGCCGGGACCGCGAAGCCGAGCACGGTCATGTCGACCGAGATTAGGACCACGGGCAGGACCAGGACGGCGAGTGCGGCCCACTCGCGGGGACCCGCAAGCGCGGGCGGGGCCCCGTTTCCACCGTTGGTGCTGGTGGCGCCGTTTCCGGCCTTGGCGGAACTCATCTTTCCCTCGTATCGATCGGTGGGTTGCGCGCCGCTCGGTGTGAGGGCGCGGGCCCGGTGGGAGTTGGTGTCGTGCCGGGCTTGGTGGGCGGGAAGCCTGGTCGACCGGGGTGCGGCAGCAGCGAGTGGAACTCGGGGTGCGGGCACGGTCCGGGACTCTTCAACCGTCCAGCCGGTACAGTACCGTCCAGCCGGTACAGTGTCAATCGTGAGCACATCGAACACGCGCGACCGCATCCTCGACGCCCTGCAGGACATCCTGGTCAGCGACGGCTATTCCTCGGTGACCCTGGAACTGGTGGCCCGCACCGCCGAGGTGTCCAAGGGAGGGCTGCTCTACCACTTCCCCTCCAAGGCGGCCATGATGGTCGGCCTCATGGAGCGCATCCGGGCGCTGGCAGAGGAGGAGTTCCGTGAGGCGGTGGTGAGCGAGGAGGGCGTGGTCCGCTACTTCCTGCGCACGTCACTGCCGCAGACCACGGCGGAGAGTGAGCTGTACTGGGCGGTCATCGCCGCGCTGCGCAGCAAGGAGGACATCCCCCCGGAGGCGGCCGAAATGGTCAAGGGGCTGTTCGACCGCTGGGGTGAGCTCCTGCACGCCGAACTCACGGACCCGGTGCTCGCTGAGACGATCCGGTTGGCCGGGGACGGCATGTACATGTCCTCGATCGCGGGGCTCGGGCAGCCGGACCCTGAGCTGACCCGGCAGGTGATGGAACGGTTGGCCGAGGCCTCGGACAAGGTGCGAAGAGAGCGCTGACCCGGAAGGGGCCGACGGCTCCTGGGTCCCCGCGTGGTTCCCGCGTGTTTCCTGCGCGGCCGTCAGGGATTCGACCGTCATCCGCAAGGCACCGACAGTCCTTCCCGAGGGCACCGTCGGTTGTCTCTTGAAGGTGACAATGTGGTGCTGTTCACGTGCCCGGGAACGTGGTTTACTTCCCAGTAACTTCGTTGCCGCTACCGGGCGCTGGAACAGGGCGCCTGCCCATCTGGCGAGGTGAGGTGTGCACTACCGCAAGATGTGGGGCGTGCCGTGTCGACCGGGAGGATTCTCTTGGCAAGACTGTTCCTACCTCGCCGGAGCGTCCACGGGGTGAGAACACGCCGACGGGAAAGCGGGGAGCGGATGCACAGGCTCACCAACCGGGTACGACCGTACGCCTGGGGAGCACGCACGGCCATCCCTCGCCTGCTGGGCACCGAACCCGACGGTACCCCCCAGGCGGAGCTCTGGCTGGGCGCCCACCACGGCGCCCCCAGCACCGCGCACTGCGACGACGGCTCCACATCCCTGCCCGAACTGATCGCGGCGGACCCCCACCGCGTCCTGGGCGCGAGCACCGCCGAACGCTTCGGCGCCCGCCTGCCCTACCTTCTCAAGTACCTCGCCGCCGAAGCCCCCCTCTCCCTCCAGGTGCACCCCGACGCCGACCGCGCCCGCTCCGGCTACGAGGCCGAGGAGCGCGCGGGCATCCCCGTGGACGCGCCGCACCGCAACTACCGCGACCCGCACCACAAGCCCGAACTCCTCCTGGCCCTCGAACCCTTCGAGGCCCTGTGCGGCTTCCGGGAACCCGCCGCCACCGTCGCCGACCTCATCGGGCTCGACAACGAACTCGCCAACGCCCTGCGCGAGGACCTGTCCGCCACCGACACCCACGCCGCGCTCCGGGCCGCCCTCACCCGCCTGCTGAGCCTTCCGGCCTCGGCCCGGTGCCGGATGATCGACGAGTTCGTCCAGGAGTGGTCGGGCAGAGGTAGACGCGGCGCACACGCCGAGATCGTCGTGGACCTGGCGGCCCGTTACCCCGGGGACCCGGGCGCGGTCGCGTCGCTGCTCCTGAACCGGGTGACGCTCTGGCCGGGCCAGGCGCTCTACCTCCCGGCGGGCAACCTGCACGCCTACCTCCAGGGCACCGCCGTCGAGGTGATGGCCAGTTCCGACAACGTGCTCAGGGCGGGTCTGACTGCCAAGCACGTGGACGCCCCCGAACTCCTCGACGTGGTGGACTTCTCGGTCCTGCCCATCCCTTACGCCCAGCCGGGGTTCCTCGACGGGCGCCGCGAGTTCCGCCCGGCCGCCCCGGAGTTCGCGCTGCACGAGATCGGCCCGGGCCGGATCACCGCCCACCTGCCGGGAGACGGCCCCACCGTGGTCCTGGCGCTGCACGGCACGGTGGAACTGGTCGCGGAGGTCGGCGAGGGGGTCACCCTGCGCGGCGGGGAGTCGGTGTTCATCCAGGCCGACAGCGGCCCGATCAAGGTGGAGGGCCACGGCCACGTCGTCGCCGCCACCGTCGGAGACCACCAAGGCGGATAGTGACTGCCCCGTCGTGTGCGCGGGTTGCTCGCTGTCCGGGTCGGCCGCGCGGGCGGATCGCGTGAATCGGCCGTGCGAACCGATCGCGCGAACCGGTCGCTCGGTGGCGGGCGTAAACCGATGGCGTTCGGCACGGGGCCGGGAATGCTGGCGCGTATGACCTCAACTGTGCTCAACATCGCGATCGACTGTGCGGACGCCTACGAACTGGCCCGGTTCTGGAGCGGGGTGAGCGGACGGCCGCTGCACCCGGAGTCCGAACCCGGTGACGACGAGACCCAGGTGCTGCTGGCTGAGGGCCCCGTGCTCCACTTCAACCAGGTGCCCGAGGCCAAGCGGTCCAAGAACCGGATCCACCTTTGCCTGCGCCCCGAGACCTCGCGTGAGCAGGAAGTGGAGCGGCTGCTGGGCATCGGCGCCACCTTCGTCAGTGATCACCGCAACCCCGATGGATCCGGCTGGGCTGTCCTCGCCGACCCCGAGGGCAACGAGTTCTGCGTCCTGCGCAGCGAGTCCGACCGGGCCGCCACGGGTTCCTGAACACTTGCTTCCTGAACCCGGGCGTCAGCCCGGCCGGTTGTGTGGGGCGCAGGGAAGGCCGGTCATCAGCGATAGCCTGGGCCCCTCTGTTCACGTCAGCAACTAGGGGGATCCACCATGGCGCTTGAGCGTCCCGAGATCGACTTCATCGAGGGCCCGGCGCCCGCGGACCTGGAGATCACCGACATCACCGTCGGCGAGGGCGACCAGGCCGGGCACGGCAACACCGTCAGCGTGCAGTACGTCGGTGTCGCGCACTCCTCCGGCGAGGAGTTCGACGCCAGCTGGAACCGCGGCGAGCCGCTCCGCTTCAAGCTGGGTGCCGGTCAGGTCATCTCCGGCTGGGACCAGGGTGTCCTGGGCATGCGCGTCGGCGGCCGCCGTCAGCTGGTCATCCCGCCGCACCTGGCCTACGGTGACCGCGGCGCCGGCGGCGTCATCAAGCCGGGGGAGACCCTGGTGTTCGTCGTCGACCTGGTCGGCGTCAACTAGGTTTCGTCAGGCCTCGTCAGGTCTTGTCACGAGGTTCGGTAACCGCCGAGCCCCGTAGCGAACACAAGGGCCCGTGCCGCACTGAGCTGTTTGAACTGCTCACACACGCGGCACGGGCCCTTTCTGACTCCCGTGGCCTACCCGAGGGTTGCGCCCACCTTTACATGGCCCTTGAGCAGGTCGCGGGCGATCGTGCGGCGTTGGATCTCGTCGGTGCCCTCGAAGATGCGCAGCAGCCGAAGGTCCCGGTAGAAGCGCTCGATGGGCAGTTCGCGGGTGTAGCCCATGCCGCCGTGGATCTGCATGACGCGGTCGACGATCTCGTTGGCCTTCACACCGCCGAAGAGCTTGGCGATGGACTGCGCGTGCCGGGAGTCCCTGCCCTGGGAGACCTGCCAGGCGGCGTGCAGCACCAGCAGGCGCAGCGCCTCGATCTCGGTCTGGGAGTCGGCGATCATCCACTGGATGGCCTGCCGGTCGGCGATGGGCGCGCCGAAGGTCTCGCGGGTCTTGGCGTACTCGATGCCCATGTCGAGCAGGCGCTCGCAGCCGCCCAGCGCTCTGGCGGGCAGCAGGTAGCGGCCCTTGCCGATCCACTTCATGGCGAGGGCGAAACCCTGGCCCTCCTCGCCGAGGATGTTCTCGTGCGGGACGCGCACGTCCTGGAAGATGAGCGCGGCCGGGCGGCGCTCGCCCATCGTGTCGATGGGCTCGGAGGTCCAGCCCATGTCGCGGTCGACCAGGAAGCAGGTCACGCCCCCGTTGGCGCCCTTCTCGGGGTCGGTGACCGCGAAGACCATGGCGAAGTCGGCCTCCTCACCGCCGGTGATGAAGGTCTTCTCGCCGTTGATCACCCATGCGTCGCCCTCGCGCACGGCCTTGGTGCGGATGGCCTTGGCGTCGGAGCCCGCGCCGGGTTCGGTGATGGCGAAGCAGGACTTGCGCTCACCCTCGATGGTGGGGAGCAGGTAGGTGCGCTTCTGCTCCTCGTTGGCGTAGTAGAGGATGTTGTCGGCCTCGCCGCCGAACTTGAAGGTGAGGAAAGTCCGGCCGAGTTCGGTCTCGATGAGGGCCTCGGTGATCGGGTCCAGGCCCATGCCGCCGTACTCCTCGGGGGTGGCCACACCCCAGAAGTCGGACTTGCGGGCGAGCGCGCGCAGGCGGGTGCTTTCCTCGCGGGTCAGACCGGGCGGGTGGCCCTCGCGCTCGCGGCGCAGCGCCTCGTTCTCCAGCGGCATCAGCTCCCGCTCGACGAAGGTTCGCACCCAGCTCTGGATGGCGCGCTGCTCTTCGCTCAGTGAGAAATCGATCACGGCTGCTCCCAAGTAACCTAACGCTGTTCGGTTATTTGAGGGTACGTTGGTCCGGACGGTCCGCGCAAGGGTGGAACCGAACGGTGTGAGGTTGCGGTGGAATCACCGATGCCGGGCCGGACACGCAGCGCCACCGTGCGATGATCAGCGCGAACGCCGGACGACCCGGTAACGGGTGCCGGACGGACCGGCGCACGACGGCACAGCACAGAAGGAGAGCCTTTCCGTGGCCCGACCCAAGACACCGATCCTGAGCAAACCGGCGATTCGCGAGGCCGCGCTCACGCTCATCGACCGGGACGGGCTGGAGAAGCTGTCCATGCGCAAGCTCGCCCAGGAGCTCGCCGTGCAGGCAGCCTCGCTGTACAGCCACTACCGCACCAAGGAGGAGCTGCTCAGCGAGGTTGCCGAGGAGGTCACCACGCACATCGACGTCTCCGGTTTCGACGGCGGAGACTGGCGCGAAGGGCTGGCGGTGTGGGCGCGCTCCTACCGTGACGCCCTCGCCGAACACCCCAACCTCCTCCCGGTGATCTCCGCCGGACCCGGCCGCCGAGAGGAGGCGCTGCGCCGCGCCGACGCCGTGCACGGAGGGCTCGTCGGCGCCGGCTGGCCGCCCCGCTACGCCACGATGATCGGGGCCTCCACCAAGTACCTGGTGGTGGGCGCCGCGACCAACTCCTTCGCGCGCGGGTTCGATGACGACGTGCGGGTCTACCAGGACCGTTACCCGAACCTGTCGCAGGCGCACCGGCTGGCCGAGGTCGCCGCCGAGATCGACCAGGACAGCTTCGAGCTGGCGCTGACGGCCTTCCTCGACGGGCTCGTCCCGGTCTACGAGAAGGTCCGGGCCGGTTCCGAAGGCTGAGCCCTGACCGATCGGCCAGCCGGGAGACCGGTCGATCGGGGGAGTCGCGGACCGGTCAGCAGGGTCGAAGGCAGGTCAGCGGGCGGGCGCCATGGAATCGATCCACGCGCACAGCAGGTCCAGGCCGGTCTCGCCGCGCCCCCGGTCGCCGGTGACGAGGTAGTCGGTCTCCAGTCCGGAGAAGGCCGAGTTCAGCAGGGTGGCCAGGGTGAGGGCCCGGTCGGCGGGCACCCCGCGCAGGGTCAGGCAGGAGGCGACGAACTCCGCGCGCCCGCGCACGAACCCCGCACCGGCGGCGGGCAGGCGCCCCGCGGCGGCCAGCCCCTCGATCTCCCGGATGAGCCGGGTCATGGGTAGTTCTTCGTCGCCGAGGTTGCGCCGCCAGGCCTCGCGGACGATGTCGCTGACCGGGACGGCGGGGTCCTCCCAACCCCGGGTGGCGAGCAGGGACCGGTGCTGGAGCTCGTCCAGCCGGGCCAGGACCGCCGACAGCAGGTCCTCGCGGTCGGCGAAGTGGTGGGTGAGCACGCGCGTGCTCTGTCCCAGCCCCTGGGCGAGGCCGCGCAGCGTGAAACCGCTGATCCCGGTGTGCGCGAGCTGTTCGATCACGGCGTCCAAGACCTCGCGGCGCCTTGCGGGGTCGGCCTTCCGGGCCATGTGTACCTCCTGGTCCTCCCGTCCCCAACTCTGGCACAAGAGTTTGGGTAACAAATGTTACCTTTATTGGATGCGTGCTCTCCCTGCCTGGCTGTTGGCGCTCACCCTGACCGCGTTCACCGTGCAGACCGACGACTTCATCGTCATCGGGGTCCTGCCCGCCGTCGCCTCGGACGTCGGAGTCTCCGAAACCGCGGTGGGACAGTTGATCACCGTCTACTCGCTGGTCTACGCCCTCACCGCCCCGCTCTGGGCGGTGCTGCTCGCCGGGCGGCCGTTGCGGCGGGTGCTGTCAGCAGCCCTCGCGGTGTTCACTCTCGCCAACCTGGCGGTGGTGTGGGTGGAGGGCTACCCGGCCCTGGTCGCGCTGCGGGTGGTGGCGGCCCTGGCCGCCGCCGTGGTGCTGCCCGCCGCGCTGGCCGCGGCGACCACCCGGGCCCCGGAGGAACACCGTGGCCGTTACCTGGCCACGGTGATGACCGGCCTGACCGGCGCGATCCTGCTGGGGGTCCCCGCCGGGACCTGGATCGGCGCTGCCTTCGGTTGGCGGGCCACATTCGTCTTCTGCGGCCTGCTCGGAGCACTCGCACTGGTTCTGGCGGCCCGGTCACTGCCCAGACCTGGGGCGGGAGCACGTGGAACACCCGGGTCGGGGAGCGGGCAGGACCAGCCCTTGACCGACCGCGCGGTGTCGGAGATCGGGGCGCCGCCGCCGGGGGAGCCCAAGACCGGGTCGGAGGCGCACGGAGCGGAAGGCCCCGGGCATCAAGGACGCTCCAGCTCTTCGGTGGAAGAAACGGGTTCTGGTTCGGGTGCGGTGACGGGGGTCCGTGTCGAGTTGCGGGCCTCCCTGCGGCCGCTGTTGAACCGGGACATCGTGGGGCTGCTCGTGGTTACCGTGCTGGTGGTCGCGGGGAACCTCGCCTTCCAGACTTATCTGGCGCCCTTCCTCGCCGGGCTGGCCGGGGTGGGGCCGCACCAGCTGGCCGCGCTGCTGGTCGCCTCCGGGATCGGCGGAGTGGCGGGCACCCGGTACGCGGGTCGGATGGTGGACCGGGTCGGCGCCAGGTCGGCGTTCGGGCTGGCCTGCGGGGCGTTCTGCCTGACGATGGCCGCCTTCGCGCTCCTATGGTTGGCCGCACCGGTCCCGGTCTGGTCGGCCGCCGCGCTGCTGGTGTGCTGGTCCGCCACGGCCTGGGCGGTGCCGACCACGGTGCAGGCGCTCACCCTGGCCCGGGTCGGGCAACGGGCCGCGACCCAGGCCATGGCGGTGCTCAGCAGTGCGGTGTACGCGGGTGCCGCACTCGGCGGGGTGGTCGGCGGGCTCGCCGTGGCCGCCGGCGCCGGACTGGTACCGGCGGCCGCCACCCTGTCCGCCGTTTCCGGCCTGGTCCTGGCCCTGCTGGTGACCCGGGCCAAGGTGCGTTAGGCGCCGGGGAGACCGTCCTCGGCCCGGGCCCGGGCCCGGGCCGAGGTGCGGTGCGGCGTCAGTTGCGGGCGAAGGCGTCCGCGCCGGTCAGTTCGGCGGACCAGGCCCACAGGCGCTCGGCCTGCTCGGGGTCGGTGGCGTGGGCGGCTACCCCGCCCTCGCCCTGAGCCGGGTCGGCCTTCTCCGGGAGTTCGGCGATGTCGCTGTTCTCGCAGTACAGCCCGCCCAGGCCCGCCAGGCGCGGGGAGGTGGCCGCCCACACCTGGGTGGCGGCGCCCTGCTCAGGTGACTTGAAGGTGGGGTTGACGGTGTTGCCCTGCTCGTCGATCCAGCCGCGGTCGACCATCTCCTCGGTGGTCATGTGCCGCTGGAGCGGGGTGAGGATGGCACCCGGGTGCAGGGAGAAGGCCCGGACCCCGTGCTCACGGCCGAGCCGGTCCAGGTGCACGGCGAACAGCACGTTCGCGGTCTTGGCCTGCCCGTAGGCCTGCCAGCGGTCGTAGCCCTGCTCGAACCACGGGTCGTCCCAGCGGATGCTGGAGGCGTGGTGCCCGGCCGAGGACACCGAGACCACGCGGGCGCCCTCGCTGAGCCTGGGCCACAACCGGTTGACCAGGGCGAAGTGCCCCAGGTGGTTGACGGCGAACTGGGACTCCCAGCCGGGGCCGACCACGGTGTGCGGGTTGGCCATGATCCCGGCGCTGTTGATCACCAGGTCGATCCGCTCGTAGGGGAAGGAGTCGGCGAAGGACCGGACGCTCTCCAGGTCGGCCAGGTCCAGCTCGGCGACCTCCGATCCCGGGATTTCCGTGAGCGCCTCCTTCGCCTGTCCGGGCCTGCGCGCCGGGACGACCACGCGGGCACCCGCCCCCGCGAGGGCCCGTGTGGTCTCCAGCCCGATGCCCGAGTAGCCGCCGGTCACCAGGGCGGTCCGGCCGGTCAGGTCGATGCCGTCGAGAACCTCGGCCGCGGTGCTGCGCATGCCGAAGCCTGAGCCGATCTTGCTCTGTTCCGTGGTCATGCGGACCACGCTAGGACCTGGAGCGCACTCCAGGTCAAGCCTGGCGCGAAAGGCGTCGCTTGTCGCGGCCGGTCACGCCGGGCGGCGGAGAGGGAGACCCGGGCCGGGAACGGGGCAGAGGGTCAAAGGTGGGACCTGAACGGAGGACCATGGGCGGGAACGGAACGGAGGATCCGGAGAGGCAATGGTCTGCCGCAGGGCTTCCTCTGTTTGCCCGCCGCTCGATGGTGACCGCCTGAGCACGTTTTCGGCTCCCTGTCCGAAGATGATCTTGCTACCAGGAGCAAGTTCAGCGCCGATTTCGCTTCTGGTAGCAAGATCACCGGGGATTTGGTGGTTTCGGAAGCACCGGGTGGTTGGGTGACCGGCTGGCACTGCCGGTCACCGTGAGGGGTCAGGAGCCGGTGGGTTTGGTCTCCGCGTTGCTGGCCAGTGCGCCGCGT
Source organism: Nocardiopsis valliformis DSM 45023 (assembly GCF_000340985.1). Lineage (NCBI taxonomy): Bacteria > Bacillati > Actinomycetota > Actinomycetes > Streptosporangiales > Nocardiopsidaceae > Nocardiopsis > Nocardiopsis valliformis. Next base: position 27,397 of record NZ_ANAZ01000046.1, on the reverse strand, counting down.
TCCAACTGGTCCAACAGGCTGCCCCCGGACTTGGGCACGGTCTGGGCGGCGATGTCCTTGCCGTAGCGGATGCGGGTGAACATCTCCGGGAGCCGCCGCTCCAGGCGCTGGTAGGCGATCCTGCCCAGCAGCCAGGAGACCAGCGCGCCGTTGGCCAGGGCGATCGGTAGCGCCAGCCACGGCATCCCCTGGAGGCCCAACCACACGGTGGTTGCGATGGTCGGGGCGGAAAGCACGGGAAAGGCGGCCATCGAGAACCACACCTGGAGCTGGTTGTCTCCGCTGTCGTTGGCGTCCACCCGCTGATGCGGGTCCACCCCGGGGGTCACCGCCACCACGGACAACAGCACCGCGAGCCCGTTGGTCACACCGACGAACAGCACCAGGCCGGTCAGTACGAACGGCACCGCCCAGTACTCACCGGTCGCGATGACCATCACCGCGCTCATCAGCACGGCGAGCGGGACGATGAGCACGGCGATCGCGATCTGCCGTCCCCGGATCTCGACGCGGTGCGTGTCCCGTCCCTGACCGACCACGGTCAGCCACAGGGCGCTGCCGTCGTGCCCGTACAGGTTGGAGCTGGCCATGCCCATGATGAGCACGGCGACGACCCCGGAGAAGGGAGCGATCTGGGGAAGGTAGCTGATCAGCCCGAGCAGACCGATGAACAGGCCCGCGTACAGCGAGGAACGCAACTTCAGTCCCCGCCACGGGTCGCGCCACCAGTGGCGGAGCTCCTTGCCGACCACCGCGCCCAGCGGGGTGTCCGGCAGGAACGAACGCCCGCCGTCGAACACGCGCGAACCGAGCGGCCGCGATCGCCGCCGCACGCCACGGGAGGTCACACTCGGAGCCAGCAGACGTACGGTCACCAGCACCGTGGCCAGGGTGAGTGCACCGAAGGCGCCCAGCCAGCCGAAGGCCGCGCCCCACGCCCCCATGGTGGCTGCGTCCACCGCTAGCAGCGGCCACGAGGTCGGGATCAGCGACAGCACGGTCGCCGCCGTTCCCTGGATACCGACCTGGGGCAGGCTGCCCATCGCGGCCAGGGCGGGCTGGACGGCCGCCCAGCCGAACATCAGACCGGCCAGGATCAGCCCCCACTGCACCGAGGCGATCTCCATCCCGATCCGGCTGTGCATGGCCGCGCCCAATGCCCGGAACACCAGGCGGGACAGCGACACCATGAACACCACCAGCATCAGCATGCCGAGCAGCCCGAGGAACAGCGTGGCCGGGTCTGAGGCCCAGGCGTGCCAGGCCACCGATGCCGCCACAACTAGGGTGAGCAGCGCGCCCGGGCCGACGAACATGGTCACCAGCAGGCTGGCTCCCACCCGGTTCCGGTCCAGGGGAAGGAGCGTGAAGTACTGCGAACGCAGCACCCCCACGCCGTTGGTAATGGTGGGCCCCAGCACCCAGGCTCCGGCCCACACCGCCAGCACGAGCATTAGCAGACCGGACCGGACCTGGTCGGAGGCGGCGGTGACCGCCAGGTACCAGGTGAGGGCGGAGCCGAGGGCGATCACCGACAGCGTGAACCACCGGGCGCCGCCAAAGGAGTGCCGCCCCAAGGTGAACTTGAGCCGGATCAGGAGTTCAACCACGTCAGGTCCTCCTCACTGACCTCGCGTGCCCCGACCAGCCGGACGAAGGTGTCCTCCAGGGTGGCGTCCACACCGCGTACCTGGTCGAGTGAACCATCGGCCAGCACACGGCCCTCGGCGATGATCGCGACCCGGTCGGTGAGCTGCTCCACCAGGGCCATCACGTGACTGGAGATAATCACGGTGCCGCCGCCATCGGTGAACCGGCGCAGGATCGCGGTGAGAACTCGGGCCGACACCGGGTCCACAGCCTCGTACGGCTCGTCCAGGACCAACACCTCCGGCGCGTGCAGCAGCGCTGTGGCCAGACCGATCTTCTTGCGCATACCGGTGGAGTACTCGGCGACCAGCACACCGTCGCGTTCGGCCCCGTCCAGCTCGAGGACCTTGAGCAGCTCCGCAGCGCGGCCGCGGGTGACGTCGCGGCCCAGGCCGCGCAGCCGCCCCCAGTAGTCGAGCAGTTCGCCACCGGTCAGCCGCTCGGGCAGTGACAGACCGTCCGGCAGCACCCCGAGCCGCTTCTTGGCCTCGACCGGATCCCGCCACACGTCCACGCCGAGGACCCGAGCGGTCCCGGAATCGGGGCGCAGCAGCCCCACCGCCATCGACAGGGAGGTGGTCTTGCCTGCACCGTTGGGGCCGACGAGACCCAGCATGGCGCCGCGCGGCACGGCCAGGCTCACGCCGTCCGCGGCGCGGGTCTCGTTGAACGTCTTGGTGAGTCCGTCCAGCTCAAGCGCTGGTTTAGCTGCTGCGGGTAGGTCGGGGCTAGTCATGGCATCCATGTTCCGTGAGCTTCGCCCCGGGCGCATCGGCCACCCGGCCAGAGTCCCTGGCCGACCGGCCAGCATCTCGGCCCGGCCGCTGGCCTGGTGATGGAGGTGCTGGACGGGGGTGCCGTTCTAGGCTGGAATCCGGGGAGGACCGCGAACAGGGGGGAGGGGTGCATGGAGCCGAGGCGCCGCAGCCGCCGCGACGTCGTCGTCGACGTCCTCCTGACGTTGTTCGCTCTGGTCTACGGGCTGTTCTCCTTCGCCGGATACTCCCTGGACCTGCACCCGGCCGACCGGGTTCCGACCTGGGTCCTGTGGCTTGACCTGGCCTGTCTTCCCCCGGCCTGCGCTGCCCTGTGGTGGCGCCGCAGCCACCCGCTGGCGGTGGCGGCGGGGGTCGTCCTGGTCGCCACCTTCTCCGTCGCAGTGGTCGGCGCGCTGATCGTCGCCCTGATCTCGCTGGCCGTCTACCGGCCCTTCGTCCAGGCCGCCGCCATGGCTCTGCTGACCATCGTGCTGTCACTGCCCTGGCTGCTGCTCGTCCCGCCCACCGTCTTCGACGCGATCGTGACGGGGCTGGTGATCGTCCTGATGATCGGTGTCTGTGTCGCTTGGGGCGCCGCCATCCGCTCCCGGCGGCGCCTGGTCGAGCGCCTGCGGGAGGACGTGCGGCGCGAACGCGAACTCCGAGAGGAGCGGCTGGCCGCCGCGCGAGTGGAGGAGCGCCGCCGGATCGCCCGCGAGATGCACGACGTGGTCGCCCACCGGATGTCCCTGCTGTCTGTGCACGCCGGGGCGCTCGCCTACCGCACCGAGCGGGCCGAGGCCGGGCAGGCCGAACCGTTGAAGGCCGCCGAGATGGGCTCGGCGGTCCGAGTGATCCGTGACAACGCCCACCGGGTGCTGGACGAGCTCAGCGACATCCTCACCGTGCTGCGCTCGGGGGACCTCACCGGGGAGGAGCCAGAGGAGGCCGCGCCCCAGCCCCGGCTGGCCGACGTGCCCCGGCTGGTGGCGGAGGCTGTCGCGGCGGGGGAGAAAGTGTCCTACACCTCGGACCTGCCCGAGGGGACCGCCCCTCGTGAGCAGGTGCAGCGCACCGCCTACCGGGTGGTGCAGGAAGGGCTGACCAACACCCGTAAACACGCTCCGGGGGCGAAGGTAGCGGTGACGGTGTCCGGCGCGCCCGGGCGCGGCCTGGTGGTGGCGGTGAGCAATGTGCTCCCGGTCGGGAAGGCCGACCAGGAGATCCCCGGAGCCGGGGCCGGTCTGGCTGGGCTGGCCGAACGTGTGGAGCTCGACGGGGGCCGGTTGCGGCACGGCCCCGCGCGCGGCCGGTTCGGGCTGACCGCCGTGCTTCCCTGGCCTGAGGAACAGGTTACGGGGGCCGCCGGGGACGATCGTCGGAAGGTGTCATAGTGGTGGCCGTGAACGCTCCTGTCCGGGTCCTGCTCGTGGACGACGACGCCCTGGTCCGCGCCGGTCTGCGCCTGATGCTCTCCGGGGACGAGCACATCGAGGTCGTGGGGGAGGCGGACGACGGCGCCGGGGTGGTGGCCGCGGTGGCCGATCACCGGCCCGATGTGGTCCTCATGGACGTGCGGATGCCGGGGGTGGACGGCATCGCCGCCACCGAGGAGCTGCGTTCGGGCGCGGTCTCGGGACCCAACAGCACGGGCGGTGGAACCGGGCCGCAGGTCCTGGTGCTCACCACCTTCGACGCCGACGCCACCGTGGTGCGCGCCCTGCGCGCGGGAGCCGCCGGTTACCTGCTCAAACACACCGACCCGGCCCGGATCGTGGAGGCGGTGCTGCGCGCGGCCTCGGGTGAACCGGTGCTGTCGCCGAGCGTCGCGCGCGCCTTGATGGATCAGGTGGCCGGTGCCGACCCGGTGGAGCGCTCCGCGGCGCCCACCCGCCGTGAACGCGCCCGCGCCAGGCTGGCCCTGCTTTCGGACCGGGAACGCGACGTGGCCGAGGCGGTGACGGAGGGGCTGTCCAACGCGGAGATCGCCGACCGCCTGTACATGTCCATGGGCACGGTCAAGGCGCACGTGTCCAGCGCGCTCACCAAGCTGGACCTGTCCGGCCGCATCCAGCTGGCTCTGCTCACCCACGACGCCCACGAGTCCGAGGACTGAGACCTCCGAAGACGGCCGGGTCGGACGGCTGGATCAGGTGCCCGCGGCGGTGGCCATGGCTTCGGCGAGGGCTCGGGCCTCGTCGGTTTCGGGCAGCGGGAGGCCGGTGGCCATCCGGGCCATGATCACCCCGGAGAGCAGGTCAGCGACCAGTCGGGCCCGGGTGGTGTCGGTGAGTTCACCGCGTGCGACCGCGCGTTCGAGGAGCCCGGTGACCAGGGCCAGCCTGCGGTCCAGGATCGCGTGCATGATCGTCGCGCCGGCCTGTTCCCGGAGCGTGGCCACCAGGGCGTGCCTGGCCAGGGTCTGGGTGGCGGTCTCGCCGAACACCCGGTAGACGGCGCGGACCATGGCGGTCAGGTCGCCGCGGAGCGAGCCGGTGTCGGGTACCTCGATCCGCTCGATGGTCAGCTGTTCGGCGGCGGACAACACCAGCTCCTGTTTGGTGGCGTAGCGGCGGAAGACGCTGGTACGGCCCACCCCCGCGCGTTCGGCCACCTCGTCAAAGGTCAGCTCGAAACCCTGCTCCAGGAGGAGTTCGACCGCGGCCCGTCGGACGGCCTCGTCCACGGCCGGGTCGGGTCGGCGGCCGCCGCGTCCTTTGCTCATCAGATTCTCCCGGGGCTCTTGACAGTAGTTCCGGTACTCATAGTATCGATACTACGAGTACCGGTATTAAAAGTACCGGAATGCCTCCTCAAGGAGAAGCGCCATGAGCGTCATCGTTGTCGGAGCCGGCCCCACCGGCCTCATGCTCGCCGGAGACCTGGCCGAGGCCGGGGTCGAAGTCACCGTGCTGGAGAAGCGCGCCGAGGAGTCCAACCTGACCCGCGCCTTCGCCCTGCACGCCCGCACCCTGGAACTGTTCGACATGCGCGGTCTCGCCGACGAGATCGTCGGACAGGGCTACCAGATCCCCGAGGTCCGAGTCGCTCTCGGATCCAGGGACCTGGTCCTGGACCTGCGTCACCCCGAGAGTCGTTTCCCGTACGTGCTGACCGTCCAGCAGGCCCGCACCGAATCCCTCCTTCAACGCCGTGCCGAGCGCCTGGGGGTCAGGATCCAGCGCGGCGCCGAGGTCACCGGGATCGACCAGCACGAGGACGGCGTCACCCTCACCGTCCGTACCGCCGGCGGTCTGCACACCGAGCGCGGCTCCTACGCGGTCGGCACCGACGGCGCGCACAGCACCGTCCGTGAACGGCTGGGGGTGCGGTTCAGCGGACGCAGCTACGACACGCACATCATGCTCGCCGACGTGCGCCTTGAGCAGGATCTGCCCCGCGCGGTCAACCCGTTCGTCGGCACCGACGGCGTCGCCCTGCTGCCGCCCTACGGCGATGGTTGGTTCCGCGCCACCGTCTGGGACCGTACCCGGCAGGGGGTGCCGCTCGACCAGCCGGTCAGTCTGGACGAACTCAACGACTCCCTGGACCGCATTACTGGCGGACAGTTGACCGCGGCCGAGACCCGCTGGTCCACACGCTTTCTCAGTGAACGCCGTCAGGCCGACCACTACCGGGTCGGCCGGGTCCTGCTCGCCGGGGACGCCGCGCACGTGCACTCGCCGTTGGGCGCCATGGGCATGAACACCGGGATCCAGGATGCCGCCAACCTGGCATGGAAGCTCGTCGCCCTGGAACGGGGCTGGGCACCGCCCTGGCTGCTCGACACCTACGAGGCCGAACGCCACCCGGTGGGCCGCGCTACCTTGCGTATCACCGACGTCATACTGCGCATCGCCGTCGCCCCCGCTCCGATCCGGGCCGTCCGCCCGTTTCTGGCACCCGCCGCGCTTGGGCTCAGCAAGGTCTCCCGAACGATGCGCAGGCTCCTGTCCGGGCTCGGTGTGCGCTACGACCGCCCCGTACAGGTGGCGGACACCGTCTCGGTGGGACAGCGAGTGGACGACCTTCCCCTGATGAGCGAAGGCGAACGCACCCGGTTCCACGAGGTGGCCGACCCCACCCGGTTCACGCTGCTGGACGCCACCGAGGCCGGGTATCTGGCCGAGGCCGCCAAACCCTGGGCCGACCGGGTCCGCGCCCTGCACGTGCGGGGTGAGCTGCCCGAGGGTGCGGACGTCCTGCTGGTGCGTCCCGACGGCTACGCCGCCTGGAGCGGTGAACGCCCCTCCGCCGACCAGGTCCGCACCGCTCTCAACGAGTGGACGGGTTCTCCGTGACCGGGGGAGCGACCTTGCGGCACATCCGGCCGAACGAGACCCACTGAATCAGCACCAGGGACGCGGTGGCGGCCGCGTAGGTGCCCCACAGGGCGCTCAAACCACCCAGCTCCATGACCGGTACCGAGACCACCACCAACAGCCCGTAGCTGAAGGCGAACGCGTACATCGCGGGCCGCGTGTCCTTGAGCGCGAGCATCCCCGAGTTGGGCGCGGACTGCAGGGCGTCGAACAACCCCACCAGGCACAGCAGCGGCACCAGCGCGACGACCCCCGCGTGCACCCGGGGGTCGTCGGTGAACAGCCACACCAGGGGCCCGGCGGCCCACCACAGCAGCGCTCCGCTGATCAGTACGACCGGGACCGACACCAGGTAGCTCGCCAGTACCGTGCGCACGACCAGAGAGCTGGACCGCGCCCTGGCGGCCCGCACGGTCAACGGCACGGTGGCCTGCCCCACCGCGACGAAGGAGATAAAGCACATTCCCAGGAGCACCACCACGACCTGGTGTACGGCCGCTTCCTCGGCACCGATCCGAGCCACCACCACCGCCAGGACGCTCAGCGACCCCGACTTGATCAGCAGCGTGGACCCCGTGGGGACGCCTACCCTGGCCATCCGCCCGATCCCCGACCAGCGGGGCCGCCCGAAGCCGATCCGGTGACCGCGCAGAACGGTCACGCGTCTGACCAACGCGAAGTTCAGTCCCAGGGTGAGCACGTTCATGCTGAGCATCGACACCCCCGCGCCGAGCAGCCCCAGCCGGGGGAAGGGGCCGAGGCCGAGGACCAGGACCGGGGTCATCAGCAGGCTGAGCGCCACAGCGGTCAGGGACAACGCCAACACCGCCGTGGTGTGTCCCAGCGCCACCATCAGTACCGTGGTGGCGTTCTTGAGCGAGGCCAGCACCACGTACCCGGCCATGAACAGGGGGTAGAGGCCGAGCGCGGCCACGATCGGCCCCGACACCCCGATGAGCCGTGCACCCAGCGGGACAGCGAGGATCAGCAGCCCGCCCACGAGCCCCAGGAACAGGCCCATCCACAGGCTGTCGCGCACCACCGGTGCCAGGGCCCGCGGTGAGTCCTCGTTCTCGGCGAAGAAGGGCATCGACCCGCGCAGGGTGCCGTGCACGACCATGATCATCGGGTTGAAGACGGCGAGCACCAGCGCGTAGGCGGCCAGTTCCACGGTGCTGGTGTTGCCCAGGACCGCGGCGGTGACCGCGCTGCCGATCAGGGTGGACAGCATGGACAGGTACAGCGGCAGCGCCTTGCCCGTGATCCGCCGGGCGATCAGTCCCGGCCTCCTCGGAAGCTCGGGGGGATCTTCGGGGCCTTGCGGAATCCGGAGAGTCCGGGAGGTCTGGATGGGGTCCGGGGTGGCTGACATAGGGAGGGAAGACTCCTCGGGGGTTGGGTGCCGCCGGAGGTGAGCGGTCAGTAGTGTCTGATCCGACACTGCGTTCGATGACGAGGGGACGGTTCTCATGGCCGAAAAGCGCGTTGTATGGGCGAAGAAGCTGCCGGAGGTCTACAAGAAGCTCGACGAGATCGACCTCATCCTCGCTGATCACCTGGATGTTCATCTGCTGGAACTGATCAAACTCCGAGCCTCCGTGCTCAACGGCTGCGCGTTCTGCGTGGACCTGCACACCCAGAAGGCCCTGAAGGAGGGCGAGTCCCAGCAGCGGCTCTTCCTGGTCTCCACCTGGTACGAGGCCGGTGACCGGTTCACCGAGCGCGAGCGGGCCGCCCTCGCCCTGACCGACGAGATGACCGAGCTGGGCGGTACCGGGGTGTCCGACATGGCCTACGAGGAGGCAGCCGAGCACTTCGATGAGACGGAACTGGCCGCGCTGATGTCGGCCATCGCCATGATCAACCTCTACAACCGTCTCGCCGTCACCAGCCAGCTGCACCCCAAGGAGCGCTAGCCACACGCTCCTGCCCGGCCCCGCGCCGGTGGCCGGAACCGGTCACCGGCGCGGGCTGGGTTGCGGCAGACAGGGCTGCGGAAGACCGAGTTCGGGCGGTCGGATCCCGCTGGACCGGACCCGCGCTCACCGGAGCTCGGACACGCACAGGGTGTATCCCTTCGGGTCGCGCCACGGCCCCTGGTTCTCCTCGAACCACCTCCTGGTCCGGTGGCCCAGCTCCGCCACCGCCGCCGCGTACCCCTCGGCCCCCGGCGGCAGCCCGTACAGGGCCAGGACGGACACCGCGTACCGGATCACCGGCTCGGGTTCGGCGAAGACCAGGGCGTTGTCGCGCCGGGTCACGGACACGTCTGCGAACACCTCCCGCATTCGCCCGGGCAGGTCCTCGCTGCTGGCCAGCCCGCGGTAGCCGGGGGCGTCCACCCCGAGCCCGTCCACCACTTCCTTGACCATGGCGACCAGGCGCGGAAGCCCCGCGCCGTGGTTGACGGTGGCCAGCACCCGCCCGCCCGGACGGGTCACCCGCCGGGCCTCTCGCAGCGCCCGGTCCGGATCGGGCACGTGGTAGAGCATGTGCCGGGCGGTGACGGCGTCGAAGGAGGCGTCGGGGAAGGGCAGGTGCATGGCGTCGGCCAGCACCGGGCCGGCCTGACCGCGTTCGCTGATCCGCTCCAGGGCCGCGGCCGAGCTGTCCAGCCCGACGAACCTCCCCTTGTTCCCCCGCTCGCGCAGGAGGTCGAAGAAGGTGCCGGTGCCGCACCCCACGTCCAACAGGGAGGCGCCCTCGGGCAGGTCCAGGTGGTCGGCGGTGTCGGCCTCGACGTCGTCGGGGTGCTCGCTGTACCGGCGGTGGGTGTCGATCCGGGTCTGGAGCGGATCGAGCGTGGCGTAGGCGTCCAAGGGTTCTCCGGGAGGCTAGGTGTCAGTCCGCGGCGGCGCGGGTTCTGGTGCCGTAGTCGAAGGCTGACCAGAGGAGATCGGACAGGTCCTGGCTGGTGCCGGGGCTGTTCAGGATCTGGGGTACCACCGTGCGCAGGCCGCCGGGGGCCAGGGTGTCCATCGCTTTGCGCGCTGAGGGCGAGACATCGCTGAGCGCCTCCTCCGGGAGCGGGGCCCAGGCGGCCACTGCGGTGCTGGTCAGCCACAGTTCGTGCAGCAGTCCGTAGCCGAGCGCCCCCTCCAGACGTCGTCCGGGCGCGCTGGACAGCCAGCCGTCCAGTTCCCGGACCAGGTCGGCGTGGGGCACACCCGTCTCGGCCAGGGTCGTGCGCATGTGGGAGCGGTGGCCGGAGTGTCTGCGCCGGTCGGCGTCCCACACGGCCGCCGAGGCGCGTGCCCGGCGCCAGCTGACGAAGGGCACCAGGGGCGGGGCGCGCAGGACGCGGGTGTCGGGCGGGGGGTCGGTCTTGCGCCGAAGCAGGACCGAACGGCGCACCCCCATCCGGTGTCCGTTGCCGACCAGACTGAGATCGCCGTCGTGTTCCACCAGGTTGGGCACGGTGACCAGCGCCGCGCGTCCGGTGCGCTCCAGGAAGCGGGCCAGAGCCTCGTCGTCGGGCTCCTCCTCCTGGCCCTCGGGGCTCACGGCGGCCACCAGTTCGCGGGCTGTGGCGGCGGGCAGCAGGATCCCGACCGTGGGCACGTACTGGTCCACGCACTCGGCCAGCCCGTATCCGCCGAGGGTCGCCCATCGGGCCATCGTCGCGGTCGCCGACCCCCACTCGCAGAATAGGGTCAGCGGTTCCTTCGGATGGGCGCCGACCAGCGCGGTGAGCGCCTCGACCAGGCCCGGCCGGGGTTCGGCGTCGTCCTGCAGCACCAGGTGGTGGGTGGCCCACTCGGGCACGGCGGCCCAGGCGGCCAGCGAGGTGCGCAGGGTGGACGGCGGCCCCTCGGGGTGGGGGTCCACGACCACCGCCGGTGCGAGTTCGGGCAGGGACTCGGCCAGGCGGCGGGCGGCCTCGGCCCGGCGCGGGTGGGTCATCACCGCGCAGGAGATCTGCACGCTCGCGCTCACAGGGCCTCCTTCGGGGCGGGGCAGTGTTCGGCCCCGTACTCCAGAGCGGCCAGGGTCAGCCCGACCACCTCCGATCGGTGCTCCTCCAGGGCCGTGACGTCCACGCGGGTGCGCAGGGCGCCGGGCACCAGCGTGGCCAGCGCCCGTTCCACCACGGGCTCGCCCAGCCGCGCGCGCAACCCGCCGACCACCCCCGGCCAGCGGCCCTCCAGGACGGCCCCGTTGGCCACCGCCGTGTGCCACACCGAGGTCAGGTGCGGTTGCGGCAGCAGGGGCCGCAACGAATCCGCTCCGGTGCGGGCCGCCAGCGCGGCGGTCAGCCCCGAGGCCAGCCCCGCCTCGTCGGCGCCCCAGGACGCCAGGCCCCAGGCCAGCGACAGGTGTGCCTCGGGTACGTCGTTGTCCAGGTTGATCAGGGAGGGTACCCCGGTGATCCAGTTCAGGTGGGGGAGCGGCCGGGGCGGTTCCAGCACCGAGGTGTCGGGGGCCGCCACTGCTTCGGAGGCGAAGCACACCGAGAGCCGTGCCCCGTGCCCGGCGTTGCCGACCAGGCTGGGCAGCTCCCCGTGCTCCACCGGGTTGGGCACGGCGACCAGCGCGGACACCCCGGCGCGTCGGACGAACCGCAGTACCTCCCGGTCGTCGGGCTCGGCCGTCCGCCCCTCCTCGGCCAGGAAGCGGCCCAGTGCCACGGACAGCTCCGAGGGCAGTGCCAGGGCCACTGTGGGCACGTAGGGGTTGACCACCGGGACAGCGCCGGCCCCGGTGAACACCGCCCAGCGGGCCAGCGTGGCGGTGCGCGAACCCCACTCGACGAAGAAGGACACCGCCGCCTCCGGGTGGGCGCCCAGGTACCGCTGAACGGTCTGCGCGAAACCCTCGGCCGGTCGCGCGTCGTCCTGCAGGACCAGGTGGTGTGTGGTGTCGTATCGGGCGGCCGATCCGAAGGCCACCGTCGCGCTGCGCAGAGCGGTGGGCGGGCCATCCGGTTCGGGGTCCAGGGCCAGCCCGGCCAGGGGGAGGCCGGTGCGTTCGGCGACCCGTCCGGCCGAGTCGGAGCGGGAGGGGTGGGACATCACGGAGGCGGACACACGGATGCTCTGGGGGCTCTGGGGGGTGTGCATGTTTCCGATCCTAAGCTTTTGTTCCCCACAGAGCCGGTTGTCCACAGGCATGGGTCGGTGGGCCGAGAGCTCTCGGGCCCGGGCCGGTGCCCCGCCGTTCATCGGGGCCGGACACGCGAGCGCCCCCGCCCCGTCGGCTCGGGGTGGGGGCGCTCGAAGTCGCCCGGCGGGGATCAGCTGGTGGGCTGCTGGCGCTGCCCGGAACCGGAGCCCTGACCCCGGCCTTGCGCGGGTCCCTGCCCCTGCGCGGATCCATGTTCCGGGGATGCGGTGGGACGGGGCGCGGCGGTGGGCTTCTCGTGGGCGGCCTGGTAGCCGGCGCGGTAGCTCGACCGGTGGCTGGATTCCCGGGAGCTCTCGGGGTCCTCACCGCGGATCGCGGCGGGCCAAGCCGCGGTGAGGCCGTAGATGACCAGGACGTCGATCGCGATGACCACCACCGACCACAGCGGCATGGCGATGAGGAAGGCCAGCTGGGCGATGGCGTTCATGGCGGCCAGGACGATGGCGAAGGCACGGGCCCAGGCGCTGCCGGAGAGGATCGCCAGACCGGCGACGACCAGCACCACTCCCCACAGTCCGAGCAGGACGCCCCAGGCGCCGTATTCGAGGACGAGCATCTGGGTCTCGCTGGCGATGTAGAAATCGGGGGTGAACATCGCCGCCAGGCCCTGGATCACGTTAATCGCGCCGGTGACGATGAGCAGCGTTGAGACGAAGTACTGCCAACCGTTGGGCTGTGTCTGCATGGGTGCTCCTCTACCGGTCACCCGGGAGACCGACAGGTCTGACAGGGGTGACCTCTCGGGTGTCACGAGCAGGCGGATCCGTACGCCGCATCTTCATCATCAGGCACATGACGTAAGGGGCACGGCAGCGGTTCACCCGGATCCGGCAAAGCCCGTTCGTGTCCCCCTGGCGATTAGATGTCTGTTTTTACGTAAGAACGTATAATCATGTATCGTGGTTCCGTGTCAGAACCAAAGCCTGAACGAACCACCGCTGAACGCCTCGCCGACCTGGAGGCCCGGGTCGCCGAACTGGAACAGCGGGCCCGGCCGGCCGCCGCCCCCGCCGAGGCTGCCGAGACCGCCTACGGAGAGCGCTTCTTCGCCTTGGAGGCGCTCAAGGAGCGCGTCCCCGAGGACGGCATGGTGGTCTATGCCGGTGTCGTCCCCGTCGAGGGCGGCGAACCGCTCCAGTGGCAGTACGGCAGGACCGTCGGCGACATCGAGGGCCTTGACTGGTCCTCCCTGGCCGGGAACCTCGACGCCCTGGGCCACCCCGTCCGCCTCAGCCTCCTCCAGGCCGTCCACTCCGGCACCGCCACCGTCGCCGAACTCAAGGAACGCGCGGAGTTCGGCACCAGCGGTCAGATCTACCACCACATCAACCTGCTGGTCGCGGCGGGTTGGCTGGCCAACCGCAGACGCGGCCACTACGTCATCCCCCCGGAACGGCTGGTCCCCCTGATGGTGGTGCTCACCGCGGCGAAGGGCTGAGCTCAGGGACGGGACGAGGAGAGGAAACCATGCCCAGCAGCACACGGGCCATCAGCACACCGGCTAGGGTGAGCGCCGCCGTTGCGGCCGTTGCCGTCCTGGCCGCCGGGTTCGTCCTGCGACCGCAGCCCCCGACGCTGTCCCCGGACACCACCGGCGACGCCGAACTGGCCGAACGCGCCCGCCCCCTGCTGGAGGAGGGGCCGCGGGCCACCGCCGCCGTCGTGGAGGTCGACGACGGGCTGATCCGCGGCGCCTACTTCGGCTCGGACGAGACCACCCGCTACGAGATCGGTTCGGTCTCCAAGAGCCTGACCGGGCTGCTGCTGGCCGATGCCGTCGAGCGCGGGGAGGTCGCCGAGGACACCGAACTCGGCTCCCTGCTGGACCTGGGGGAGGCGCCCGCCGCCTCGGTCACCCTGGCGGAGCTGTCCGGTCATCAGTCGGGTCTGCCCGGCAACCCGCCCAAAGCACTGGACCGGATCGCCCAGGCCGTCAACCACACGCGCAACCGCCAGCCCTACACCGCCGAGGACGTCGACACCTTGGTCGGGATGGTCGCCGATGCCGAACTCTCCGGCCGGGGCGAGCACTCCTACTCCAACCTCGGCGCCGCCGCCCTCGGCCAGGCTCTGGCCGCCGCGGCCGGTACCGACTACCCCACCCTCGTCCGGGAGCGGATCCTGGACCCCCTGGACATGACCGACAGCCTCGTCCCCGCCACCCCCGAGGACGTGCCCCCGGAAGCCGCCACCGGGCACGCCAACAACGGCCGCCCGTTCGCCCCCATGGCCAACGCTGTCTGGGCGCCCTCGGGTGGGGTGTACTCCACCGGCGCGGACATGGGGCTCCTCGCCCTGGCCCTGCTGACCGGCGATGCCCCCGGAGCGGCGGCCATGGAACCACGCTGGGAGGACGAGGCCGGAGATGGCGTCGGGCTGGGCTGGTACGTCACCGACCACGATGGCACCGAGGTGACCTGGCACAACGGCATCACCGGCGGTTTCTACACCATCCTGGCCCTGGATCGCGAGGGCGAGCGCGCCGTGGTCATCCTGTCGGACACCCCCGCCGGCACGTACTCGGCCGCCGTCGACCTTCTGCTGGAGGAGGCATGATCGACCTGTTGCTTCCCGTCTTCAGCTGGGCGGTGCTGACCCTGTTCGCGGCGTTCCAGTCCTGGGAGCTGCTTCGGGACGGGCACAAGGCCGAGAAGCCGCGCGCCTTCCCCGACCGCTGGGGTGTGTTCGGCAGAGGCGCCCTGGTGCTCCTGTTCACCGTGATCCCGCTGTACTTCAACCAGTGGTTGGTGATCCCGGCGGCCCTGTGGTGGGTCAACATCGCCGTGCTCGCCGTGACCTTCGCTGTCGGGGCGGCCCGCTGGCGCAGCCTGCCCCGGAGCGCGGCGGACGAGGGCGCGCGCGGCCGTAGGCGCTGGGCCCTGTTCACCTCGGCCCTGACCGTCGCCTTCGTCCTCTTTTTTGCACTCTGAGTCCTGCTGTGGCGGCCACGGTGAGAGTGCTGTTCGAGGTCACCCAGTGGTCCGAAGAGTCGATCCCTCTTTCCCTCAACTTCGAAAGCCGCAAAGGGTCATTAATGACCCCGTTCGACAAAAACTGCCAATAGCTAAATATCATTCCAAAGCGGACTTTGGTTAAGGTGTTTCGCGGGTTTTCGTGCTGGCAGCATCCCTTCGTTGCGAGAAAGTACCCGTTTCTCTCGGGCGTGGACTAACGTAAAATCCACCCGCCCCGGAAAATTCCGCCGCAGGGATGCCCGGGTGTTCTCCCCTGCCCGTGAAACGGCGGGGGAGGCGTCAAACGGCTCCTCCATCCGCACGAAACGCCGCGAGGAATCCATTCATGGCAGTACACCTGTCCGACCGGAAACGGCCTCTTCCGCGCCCCGGCCAACAGGCACTCGTCGCTCTCCTGGTCACCTCCGCCCTGGTCGCCCCGGCCTGGTCCTGGACGGTGATCGAGAGCCCCGAGTCCGCCCGCCCGGTCATCGCCCTGGTCGGCGGTGTGGTCGGACTGCTGCTGTGCGCGGCCGTGGCCACCGCCGTCTACCAGGCGGCCGTCGCGCGTATCTCCCGCGCCCACAGCACCAGGGTCAGCGGCGGCGCCCGGACCCTGGAGGAGGAGGCGGGGTGGGTCGTGGACGCGCTCCTGCCCGCCCTCGCCCACGCCGCCCGTGAGGGGCGCCCGGTGAAGACCGTGCTCTCCGCACACCCCCGCCCCACCCACCCCACGGTCGACCGGCTCGCCCACGCCGTCGCCACCCAGGTCGCCGATGCCGAGCAGCGCTCCGCCGAGGACCGGGCGGCGCGCACGGAGATCGAGAACGAGGTCATCGATCTGGCGAACGCCGCCCTGCCGCTGATCGTGCACCGGGTGCGTCAGGACCGCACCATCGCCGTCGAGGTACTCAACCAGGAGTTCCAGAACGTCCACCCGCCCGTCGCCCACCTGCGCCGACGCGTGCTGGAGGAGATCCTGGCCGGGGAGCGCCGCTGCGCCACCGCGCTGGTCTCGGCGGCCAACTCCGGCGGGCGCATCCAGGCCCACCTGACCACCCTGCTCGCCCAGCTGCGCACCCTGGAGGACCGGTACGGCGACCGGCCCGACATCTTCCACGACCTCCTGGCGGTGGACCACAACGTCGCCCGCACCGGCCGCCTCGCGGACGCGTTCGTCGTCCTCGCCCAGGGGCGCTCCGGGCGCCGCTGGACCCGCCCCATCATCATGGAGAGCATCCTGCGCGGGGCTATGGGCCGGATCACCGCCTTCCGCCGCGTCCGCCTGCACTACACCAGCAAGGTGGCGGTGGTCGGCTACGCGGCCGAGGGGGTCATGCAGGCGCTTGCCGAGCTCATGGACAACGCCGCCAACTTCTCCGCCAACGGCACCGAGGTGCACGTCTACGTTCAGGAGGAGGACACCGGGGTCACCATCACGGTTGAGGACAGCGGGCTGGGCCTGCGTCACCGGGAACGCAGGATCGCCGAGAACCTCATCGCCGAACCCCGCACCCTGGCCACCCTCCCCGGCACCCGGATGGGGCTGGCGGTCGTGGGCTGCCTGGCGGACAAGTACGGCCTCACGGTGAGCTTCCGGCCCTCGGCCCGGGGCGGGATCGGGGTGGTCGTGCTCATCCCGCCCAACCTCATCACCGAACCACGTGTCCCCGAACGCCGTCCGCTCGCCGACGCCCCGCCCCCGGTCAGCGCGCCCCCGGTCAGCGCGCCCGCGGTCAGCGCGCCCGCGGTCAGCACGCCCGCGAATCCGGTGGAAGGCACCCCGGCGCGAAGGGTGCCGACGGCCCACACACCGCCCAACGGCACGCCCCGGCCCGCACCCCAGACCGGACCCCAGCCCCAGGTGTCGACGACCAGCGCGCCTCCGGTCGCGGACGCCCACAGCGGACCGAACCCGCCGCTCCAGGCTCCGACTAACCAGGGTCCGGCCGCACCCGCTTCGACCAACCAGGGTCCGGCCGAGCAGGAGCCGACGGAGAAGGGCGCCGGCCGTCCGCCCCTGGCCCGGCGCGACGCCGCCCGCCCCGCCCCCGCCCCCGCCCCCGCCGCCAGCGACGCGGAGCGGCCCGCCCAGCCGGTCAACCTGCCCCAGCGCCGTCGCGGGCACACCCTGGCCGAAGCGGTCCGGGAGAACCCCGAACAACTCTTCCCGACCCGGCGCCGTTCCTTCGACCCCCGGGCGCGGAACGAGGTCCCCACCCGGTTCGCCGCCTTCCGTGACGCCGGTGACGCCGACGGCGCACCCGAGGGGGACGGCCCGGACACCACCTGAGAGGACCGGCGTTGAGCATGGCCTCCACCACCATCAGGAAGGAGCAGGGCGTTTGCGCCCGGCCCTGAACGGCCGGATTCGCACGCCCGAACGATCGATGACGACCACGGACGCCGGCCTCGACTGGCTGTTGGAGAACCTACGGCACCGCACACCGGGCATCCGACACGTCCTGGTGCTGTCCCGGGACGGGCTCAAGATGTGCCACACCCGGGAGCTGGACATGGACCGGGCCGACCAGCTCGCCGCGATCTCCGCCGGGATCCAGAGCCTTTCCCTCAGCGCCTCCGCGGAGTTCGGCGACGCGACCGGATCGGGTCAGGCGATGCTGGAGTACGGCGGCGGGCTCCTGCTCATCGTCGGTGCGGGAGAGGGCGCGCACCTGGCCGTCATCGCCGGTTACGAGGCCGATGTCGGTGTGGTCGCCCACCATATGAACGAACTGGTCGAGCAGATCGGGGTGCACCTGACAGCCGGGCCCCGCCGAAGGCCCTACGAGGTGGACCCGTCCCGATGAACACGGACCCCCTCCCCAGCGGCGGCCCCGGTACCCACCCCTGCGACCCCCGCGGCGGCGACTCCCTCAAGACGGAGGCACCGGACCGGCTGTACACGGTCACCGGGGGGCGCGGTGACGCCGACGACCCCGCCCTGGACGCCGTCGCCCTCGTCGTCGCCGAGTCCGAACCGGCGCCCGACATGCAGTCCGAGCACGCCGCCATCCTCCGGCTGTGCCGCCGACCCGTCGCCGTGGTGGAGATCTCCGCGGAGCTAGGGCTCCCGGTGAGCGTCGTACGCATCCTCCTCGTCGACCTGCTGGACACCGGGGCGGTGACCGCCCGGCACCCGGTACCCGCCCCCTCCCGGCCCTCTTCCCCCCAGACCGGGCCACGGCACGACCCCGACACCCTGAAGCAGGTTCTCCTTGCCCTCCAACGCCTCTGAAGCCCCCGCCTCCGGAGTCCCAACCTCCGAAGTCCCGGCACAGACGGCAGCCACGGCCACCGGACGGCTGCCCCTCGCCAGCACCGCGAGCAACGCGCTCAAGATCGTCATCGTCGGCGGCTTCGGTGTGGGGAAGACGACCATGGTCGGTTCGGTCAGCGAGATGCGCCCGTTGAGCACCGAGGAAGTCATGACGCAGGCCAGTGCCGGGGTCGACGACCTCAGCGCGGTCCGGGACAAGCGCACCACCACGGCCGCGTTCGACTTCGGCCGGATCACCGTGGACGCCACCCGGGTCCTCTACCTCTTCGGCGCCCCCGGTCAGAAGCGCTTCTGGTTCCTGTGGGAGCAGCTCTTCACCGGCAGCCTCGGCGCGGTCGTCCTGGTGGACACCGCCCGGGTGGAGGAGTCCTGGTACGCCATCGACCGCCTCGAACACCACCGCACCCCGTTCATCGTCGCGGTCAACCGGTTCGCCCCGGGGCCGAACCTGGACGAGGTGCGCACCGCCCTGGACCTGTCCGACGACGTCCCCCTGCTGGAGTGCGACGCCCGCCGCCGCGAGTCCAGCCGCGACGTGCTCATCGCCCTCGTCCACCACCTGGCCAGGTACCGTCCGCCCACGTCCGCACCGGAGAGGTCATTGTGAACAACACCGTGGGAGCCCCCGGGGTGCAGGGGGAGGCCGTCCCCCCGGCCCGGGGGCCCGTGCCCCTGTCACCCGAGCACCAGCACGCCATGCGCTTCTACGGGCCCGACATCGCCCGGGATCCGGTGTCGCTGTACGAGGAGATGCGCCGCCGCTTCGGCCCGGTCGCCCCCATCCTCCTGGACGGCGACATCCCCGCGTGGTTCGTGCTCGGCTACCGGGAACTGCACCACGTCACCGGCCGCCCCGAGTGGTTTGCCCGGGACTGCCGCCGCTGGAACATGTGGGACCACATCGACGACGACTGGCCGCTCATGCCGTACGTGATGTGGACCCCCTCGGTGATGTTCGCCGAGGGCGCCGAACACCAGCGGCGGGCCGGGGCGATCGGCGACGCCCTCGACGCCACGGACCGAGCCGACCTGCGCGTGCTGTGCCAGCAGGTCGCCGACGGCCTCATCGACCAGTTCGCCGGGGACGGCGAGGCCGACCTGGTCAGCCAGTACGCCCACCACATCCCGGCGGGGGTGATCGCCCGACTGTACGGCCTGCCCGCGCAGGAGGTCCCCGACATGGTCCGGGACATCCTCATCTCCCTGGACGTCACCGCCGATGCGGGCGCGGCCCACCAGCGGGTCCAGGAGCGGATGCGACGGATCGTCAGTGAGCGGCGGTCCCACCCGCGCGACGACGTCC
This sequence comes from Nocardiopsis valliformis DSM 45023, assembly GCF_000340985.1. Classification (NCBI taxonomy): domain Bacteria; kingdom Bacillati; phylum Actinomycetota; class Actinomycetes; order Streptosporangiales; family Nocardiopsidaceae; genus Nocardiopsis; species Nocardiopsis valliformis. The sequence continues at coordinate 8,006 of NZ_ANAZ01000046.1, read as the reverse complement.
CCTCCCGGCTGCTCCTGCACCCGGCCGGGCTCACCGACGACGAGGTGGTCATTGACCTGCTGGTGATCATGTCGGCGGCCCAGGCGCCCACTGGCAACTGGATCGGCAACACGCTGCGGCTCATGCTGATGGACGACGACTTCTCCCTCACCCTGCAGGGCGGCCGCAGCAGCTCCGGCGAGGCGCTCAACGAGGTGCTGTGGAAGAACACCCCCACCCAGAACTTCATCGGCCGGTGGGCGGTGCAGGCCTGTGAGTTGGGCGGGCGCCACATCAAGCGGGGCGACCTGTTGGTGCTGGGACTGGCCGCGGCCAACTGCGACCCTCGGCTCAACACCGGTGACCTGGGCATCTACGGGACCAACCGGGCGCAGATGTCGTTCGGGCACGGGGAACACGGCTGTCCGTTCCCCGCGCCCGAGACAGCGGAGGTGATCGCCCGCACCGCCGTGGAGACCCTCCTCGACCGGCTGCCGGACGTGCGGATGGCGGTCCCCTCGGACCGGTTGCGGTGGCGGCCGTCGGTGTGGATGCGCGGACTGTACGAACTCCCCGCCCGGTTCAGTCCCATCGTCGGTCAGGGGCGCGGTATCGGCCAGGGGCGGCGGCTGGGTTAGCGCGGGTTCGGCTAGCGGGCTCCGCGCGGTCGCGGGACCGGGGAGAACTCCAACGGCAGCTCGCGCAGTCCGCGGGTGAACAGGCCCTGTTCGACCAGCTCGGCGCCCTCGGCCAGCTTCAGGTCGGGCATGGCGTCGAGCAGGTCGTTCACCGCCACCCGCACCTCGGCCTCGGCCAGCAGCGCCCCCACGCAGAAGTGCCGTCCCAGGGCGAAGGAGAGGTGTTCGGCGGCGGCGGAGAACGACGTGGTCTCCGAAAGCTCCGAGCGGTACAGGTCGAAGACCTCCGGTGCGTGGAAGCGGTCGGGGTCGCGGTTGGCCGCTCCGATCAGGCAGGTGACGGTGGCCCCGGCGGGCACCGTGCCGCCGCCGATCTCCACGTCCCGGGCGGCCTGGCGCATGATCATCTGCACCGGCGGGGTCAGCCGCAGCGACTCGGCGAAGGCGCGGGTGATCAGGGAGCGGTCCTCCCGGACCGCCGCGAGCTGGTCGGGGTGCGTGATCAGGTTGGCGAACAGGCTGGCCAGGGCCTTGTCCGTGGTCTCACCGCCGGCGGCCAGCAGGAGGCTGCAGAAGGCCTTGACCTCCTCGTCGGTCATCCGGGTGCCGTCGACCTCGGCCTGGCAGAGCTTGGAGAGCAGGTCGCCTGCGGGGTTCTCCCGGCGCTCGGCGATGATCGGCAGCAGGTAGTCCGCGAACTCGTCCCGGGTGCGCAGCCCGGCGGCGGCCACGTCGGGGTCCTGGCTGAGGTTGCCGAGGAAGGCGATGATCGCGCTGTACCAGTCGTGGAAGCGGTCGTGGTCGCTCTGGTCCAGGCCGAGCATGTCCACGATGACGTTGATCGGGAACCGGGTCGCGTACTCCGAGACCAGTTCGACCCGGCCCCGGAGGCGGAAGCCGTCGATCAGGGCGCGGCTGTTGCGCTCGATCACGGGCAGGAAGCGCTCCTGGAGTTCCCGGCCGCGGAAGGCGGGCGCGACCAGGGCCCGGCGGGTCGAGTGGTCGCGCCCGTCGAGCTGGAGGATGGTCCGCCCGTGGACCGGTTCCAGCTGCCATCCGTAGTTGTCCGTGGAGAAGGCGCCCTCCCGGTCCTGGAAGACCCGCCGCACGTCCTCGTACCGGGAGAGGACGTAGCTGGAGGTGGGCTCGTGCCAGAGCAGCGGGGAGTGTTCGCGGAGCAGGGAGTAGGCGCGGTAGGGGTCGGCGGCGAACTCGGGGGAGATCAGGTCCGGGGCCTTGCCGGTGCGGGTCACAGCGATCACGCTCCTGGTGGTTGACCGAGGAACCACAGTAGGTAGGCGTGCGGCCGCAGACCAGCTTCGGGCGCTCTGCGGGGCCGTATCCAGGCCGAAAGCGTGATACGTCCGGCTTTGCCGCCTCCGAGACGCCGTCCGTAGTCCTGGGATTCGGCCGACCGAGAGTGTGACGGATGGGGCCCGTGCCTGTCCGTGCCCGCGTGTCGGAGGGGCGGCGGGTGATGCCGGTGCCCGCCCGCGCCCGCGTGTCGGAGGTGTGGCGGCCGTGTGTTCGGGGCCAGCAGTCGAGTGCCGGATGCTCAGCTCGGGGCGGTCCTGGGGAATCCGGCTCGGCAGGGGTGTGGTGTCCTTAACCCCGCGTCTAGGGGTGTCCGTTGCTTCCCAAACCACCAAATCCCCGGTGATCTTGCTACCAGGAGCAAGTTCGGCGCCGAACTTGCTCCTGGTAGCAAGATCACCGGGAGGAAGGGGACCCAAAACCGCCCCGGGCACCCAGACGGACACGCTCACCCCCGCACCCCTCGCACCGGCCGACCCCGCCCCCGGCCTCCACCACCGCCGATGCCGCGCTCCCCGAGTCGGAAGGAGTCATCGCCTTCGTCACTGCGGGCCGCACCGCCGCTGCCCGCCGAACGGTGATCACGGCTCACAGACGATGACCGCCCCACCTGTGACGACCGGCCGATGCTCACGCAACCGTGGTCAGTGGATGAGTTCCCTCCAGTTGGCCGGGACCCGGTCGGCGGGTGCGGGAACCGGCTGGTCCTGGGGGTGTGAGGTCGGCGCCGCCAGTTCGGGGCCCTGGCCGACCTGTTTGGTTCGGAAGTCGTAGAACCACTTCTCGCCCGGCTCGAAGCTCTGGATGATCGGGTGGCCGGTGGACTCGAAGTGGCGGCTGCCGTGCTGGGCGGGCGAGGAATCGCAGCAGCCCACGTGTCCGCAGGCCGCGCACCGGCGCAGGTGCACCCACCAGCCGTCGCCCGCGAGGCACTCCTGGCAGCCGTCCCCGCTGGGCGGGGCGGTCGGGTCGATCTCGTCGCTCATGGACAGCACGCTACCCACCGGATCGGCAGCGGGGAGTGAACCACGCCCGGGGCCGACGCGCGGCTCTTGCGGCGCCCGGTGCACACGTCCGTGGTGACCGCCCGGTAACCTCGTCGCCGGTCGCACCGACCACCCTGGCAGACAATTTGGAAGGCACTCCCATGAGCGAGGAGCTGTCCGTACGCGTCGACGGTCACGTCGGTGTGCTGGAGATCCACCGCCCGCCGAACAACCACTTCGACCTTGACGTCCTCACCGAGCTGGCGGACACCGCCGAGGAGCTCGCAGCCGGGGGAACCCGTGTCCTCGTGCTCTGCTCGGAGGGCAAGAACTTCTGCGCCGGGGTGGACTTCGCCTCCGGTGGGGTGGGCGACACCCCGGTCCGCACCCTCAGCGCCATCTACGGTCAGGGGCTGCGGCTGTTCTCGCTGCCGGTCCCGGTGATCGCCGCCGTCCAGGGCGCGGCCGTCGGCGGCGGGCTCGGCCTGGCCTGCGCGGCCGACTTCCGGGTGGCCGCCCCCTCGTCCCGATTCCACGCCAACTTCGGCCTGCTGGGCCTGCACCAGGGCTTCGGTCTGAGCGCCTCACTGCCCCGGATCGTAGGGCAGCAGAAGGCCGCCGACATGCTCTACACGGCCCGCCGTGTCACCGGCACCGAGGCGCACGACATCGGCCTGGCCGACCTGCTGGTGGACGAGCCCCACCTGCGCGAGGAGGCGGTGCGCCAGGCGCACCGCATCGCCCTGTCCGCCCCGCTGGCGGTGCGCTCGATGAAGGCCACCATGCGCGCCGACCTGCTCGCCGAACTGCCCGCGGCCCTGGACCGGGAGATCATCGAACAGACCAAGCTGCTCGGCACGAAGGACAACGAGGCCGGGGTCACCGCCTCCCTCAACCGCACCAGGCCCACGTTCACGGGGGAGTGACCCCGCGAGGCCGGGTTCAGGGGCGGCGGTCGGAGTGGCCGAGAGGACGGTCCGGGGCGATCCGGTCCCGGACCAACTTCTTGATGTCGGCGGCGTCGGTGAACGCGGCGTCGCTCTTACGGGACCAGACGACCTCGCCGTCCACCCGCACCTCGAACACACCGCCGGTGCCGGGGACCAGCGCCACCTCGCCGAGTTCGGCCTCGAAGGTGGTGAGCAGCTCCTGCGCCATCCAGGTCGCGCGCGGCAGCCACTTGCAGCGCGTGCAGTACTCGATTTCCAGCCGTGGGGTTCTCACCTGTGCAGACACGCCCCCAGTATGCCGGGCACGGGTACGGCGCCGGTGCGCGCCCCGGTGGACTTCGTGTCCGGTGCGCCCTAGCGTGAGCGCGACCTCTGAAAGGAACCTCCACTGTGCAGACGTTCAACCTGCCCGGAACGGACATCGCGGCCCCGAACGTGGTGCTCGGCCTCATGCGCATCGCGGACATGAGCGACGACGAGATCCGTGCCCTGGTGCGCACCGCCCGGGACGCCGGTGTGGACTTCTTCGACCACGCCGACATCTACGGCGGCACCACACACCAGTGCGAGCGACGCTTCGCCGAGGCGATGCGCTTCGCCCCCGCCGAACGGGACGCCGTCACCCTCCAGACCAAGACCGGTATCGTCACCGGCCCGGAGGGGCCCTACTTCGACCACTCCTACGAGCACATCGTCGCGTCGGTCGAGGGTTCGCTGCGGGCGCTGGACACCGACTACGTCGACCTGCTGCTCCTGCACCGGCCGGACGCGCTCGTCGAACCCGAGGAGGTGGCGCGGGCCTTCGACGACCTGGAGGCCGCGGGCAAGGTGCGCGCGTTCGGGGTGTCCAACCACACGCCCCGCCAGATCGACCTGCTCCGCCGCCACGTGCGCCAGCCGATCGTGGTCAACCAGTTGCAGCTGTCGATCTCCCACGCGCCGATCATCGCCCAGGGGCTGGCGTCGAACATGGTCGACGAGCCGGGGTCGGTGACGCTCGACGGTGGCGGGGTCGTGGACTACTGCCGACTCCACGACATCACCGTCCAGGCGTGGTCGCCTTTGCAGGCCGGTTTCTTCGACGGGGTCTTCCTCGGCTCGGCCAAGTACCCGGAGCTCAACGCCGCCATCGACCGGATCGCCGACAAGTACGGTGTGCCGCCGATCGCCGTCGCCACCGCGTGGATCACCCGGCACCCGGCCCGCATGCAGGTCGTCCTCGGCACCACCACCCCCGAACGGGTGACCGGGGCGGCCCAGGGCTCGGACCTGCCGCTGACCCGCCCCGAGTGGTACGAACTGTTCCGAGCGGCGGGCCACCGTCTGCCCTGAGCCCGGACTCCGAACTCAGGGCTTGCGGGCGACCGCGCCGAACTCGTCCATGAACTGCGGCTCGCCGACCTCCGCGGGGGCGGGGCGCCACATCGGGATCGACACCAGACCGGGCTCCACCAGCTCCAGGCCCTCGAAGAACCGCTCGATCTCCTCGAGGGAGCGCAGGACGATGGGCACGGGGGAGGCCTCGTTCCACTGGCGCACAGCCTCCTCCATGGCCTCACCGGTGGCGGCGTTGGTGGAGTGCGTGATCACCACGTGGCTGCCGGCGGGCAGGGCCGCCACCAGCTCCCTGACGATGTCGTAGACCGACTCGTCGGGGATGTGGAAGAGCAGGCCGAGGAGGACGAGGCCGACCGGCCGGGAGAGGTCCAGGTGCTCGGCGGCCGCGCGCAGGATGACGGCCGGGTCCCGCAGGTCCGCGTCCACGTAGGCGGTGTGCCCCTCGGTGGTGCTGGTCAGCAGGGCCCGGGCGTGCGCCAGGACCAGCGGGTCGTTGTCGACGTACACGATCCGCGCGTCCGGGGCCGCCCGCTGGGCCACCTCGTGGGTGTTGTCCGCGGTGGGCAGCCCGGTGCCGATGTCCAGGAATTGGCGGATTCCCTGCTCCTCGACCAGGTACCGCACCGCGCGCTGGAGGAAGGCCCGGTTCTGCACGGCCATCTCACCGATCATCGGCAGTACCGACAGGATCTGGTCACCCATGGCGCGGTCCGCCGGGTAGTTGTCCTTGCCGCCCAACCAGTAGTTGTAGATGCGGGCCGAGTGCGGTTCGGCGGTGTTCAGGGCGTCGTGGGGGGTGTACGACATGTGTGCCTCTCGTTGTGGTCCGCGCCCAGAATAGGGCGCGGGTCCGCGTGGTCAGCGAACCGCTGAGCGGCTACATCCGCTGGGAGCGCGCCGCCACCCGGTTCAATGACGAGGCCGGGGAGGACATCCGCTGGCTCCCCCGCCACCACCCGGCGGTCGAGCAGTACGTCCGGGCCTTCGACCTGTGCGGGCAGAGCGCCAGCTACGGGCCGGAGGCCCGCGCCCTGATCCTGCGCGCGATCGATTCCCTGGGCGGAGAACAGGCAGGCGTATTAGCATCTATCCACCCGTGCCCGACCATCACCGGTTCCTCCCGTATAGTCGCGCATTCCGCTTTCACTCGCTCTGACCGCTCCCTCATCTGGCTCTGCGAACAGAAGCGACGCCCCCCACCTCTGGAGCGCCCGTGTTCATCACCGCCATCTTGTACGGCAAGCACGACGACAACTCCACCGCAGACGGACACAAGCCCGACCGACCCGTCTCTCCGCCCACACCCGACGACGGCGGGTCCGGCGGAGGCAAGCACGAGAGGGACGACAAGCAGTGATCCCTCCACACGAGAAGCTGGTCGCCTTCCTTGTGCAGGCGGGCGACCTGCCCCAGCACTGGCGGACCGCGTTCGAACAGGTCGAACGGCACCGCTTCCTCCCCGACCGGTTCACCGACCCGGACGGGGCCACCGTGGACCGAGCGAGGGAGGAGGATCGTTGGTTCACGCTGGCCTACGACGACATCCCGGTCATCACCCAACTCGACGACGGCGCCGCGGACGGCCCGGGGTACCCGACCAGCTCAGCCTGCCAACCCTCGATCGTGGCCGACATGCTCCGCCGACTGGACGTGTTCCCCGGCATGCGGGTCTTGGAGGTCGGGACCGGGACCGGATACAACGCGGCCCTCCTGTCTCACCTGCTCGGTGACAGTGAGGTGACCAGCATCGAGGTCGACGTCGAGCTGGCAGAACTGGCTCGGATCCGGTTGATGTCGGCCGGGTTCACACCCCTGATCGTCACCGGGGACGGCACCCAGGGCTGGCCCGCCCGGGCCCCTTTCGATCGGGTGATCAGCACCGCCGCCGTCCAACGCGTTCCCTACCACTGGGTAGCCCAGACCAGGCCGGGCGGGAAGATCCTCACCCCCTGGGGCAATGCCTTCCACAACGGGGTGCTGGCCGACCTCCAGGTCGGCCCGGACGGCACGGCGTGCGGGCACTTCGGCGGTGGCGTGGCCTTCATGTGGGTGCGTCACCAGCGTGTGCCCAGGCGGGTCGTCGAGACCTACGTCCACCCCGAGCAACAAGGGTTCGAGAGAACGCGCACGAAGCTGCATCCGTATGAGCCGATCGGCGACTTCGACGCGAGCTTCGCCATCGGGCTGCGCATGCCCGGCGTGCTGAACCGGGTGGAGTTCGCGGAGGGCGAGGAGCAGCGGTTCACGGTGTACTTGGTTGACCCCGAAACGGCCTCCTGGGCGTCCTGGCACATGGCCCCGGACCACCAGGGGTCCGGTTACGAGGTCCGCCAACACGGCCCACGACAGCTGTTCGCCGAGCTGGCGGCCGCCTACCGGTGGTGGCGACGGGAAAGCCGCCCCGAACACACCCGGTTCGGTCTGACTGTGTCGGCCGAGCGCCAACTGATCTGGCTGGACAGCGAAACCAACCCCGTCGCCGCCACTTCCTGAACCCAGGCTCCATCGCTGTGGTCGGGGCGCCTTGTCAACGAGATCCACATGGACGCCGTTTCCGCGGAGTTCCCCGGGCTCGCGCGGGTCAAGCAGCAGTTCGGGGATGACTTCTGACGGCACCGGCCGTGCCGAGCCCGTCCGGTCTCACGGAGAAGGCAGCGGCACGGCGGTGGCCGACAGAATCACCAGAGTTCGAGCAGTGACGGGAAGAGGCGGTCCAGGGTTTCGGCGTCGGGGACTTCGGCCAGGCCGGTGGAGGAGGCCACCCAGTAGGAGCCGGTGGTGGGTCGGGCCGAGGCGCGGTA
>NZ_ANAZ01000045.1:0-56472 GCF_000340985.1 Nocardiopsis valliformis DSM 45023 | reverse complement strand
CAGCGCAGACGGCAACCATCAAGCGGCGGGAAACGGGGGAACCCCAGGAGCGAACCCGAGGAAACGCACACAACGCAGGGAGCCCGGACCGAACCCGGATTCGCCAGCAGCATCAGTCCGCTCGGCGGGCCCCCTCGTGTCACCGACCCGTCGCCGGGATAGCCGGGAGACACTGAACACAAGGGCTGACCTCGGGAACTGTTCGGGGCTCCTGTTCGTCCCTGTGGTTAAGGGAGGCGAGAGGAACGACATGTTGCGCCGCTTGGTAACACCCACAGTGCTGGCTGCCGGACTCGCGGCGGGGATGGTCACCGCCGCAGCGGTTCCGGCCGCAGCCGACACCCAGACCGAAGCACCCGAGACACAGGACATCGTCGCGGAGCTGGAGGACGACGGGGTCTTCATCGATCCGTCGATCGACGGCGTCCCGGCCGCGGACGAGGCCGCTCTGGAGGCCGCCGCCGCAGGCTCCGACACACCCGTCTACTACGTCTTCCTGCCCTCGGAGGTCGCTACCTCCCAGGCCGGGGTGAACGCCGTGATGGAACCGGTCATGGCCGAGGTCGGTGACGGGGCCTACGGCGTGCTGGGCGGGAGCGAGAACTTCTACGTCACCTCCCCCAACTTGGAGAACACCGAGGCGATCAGGGAGTTCTCCCTCCAGGCGGGCGGGGACACACCGAACCCGATCGACACCCTCGTGGCGATGCCCGACGCCGTCCAGGAGACCGAGACCGCCAGTGAGGCCCCGGCCGGGGGCGGCGGTTCCGGCCTGGTGCTGCTCGCCATCCTCGCGATCATCGTCGCGGCCGGCGGCTGGTACGTCTACAACAGCCGCAAGAAGCGCGAGGCCGAGAAGGCCAAGCAACTCGAGGAGATCAAGCAGATGGCCACCGAGGACGTCGTCCGCCTCGGTGAGGACGTCGCCCGTCTGGAGATCGATCTGTCCAAGGTGGACGACGAGACCCGCAGCGACTACTCGCGGGCCATGGACTCCTACGACCAGGCCAAGTCCCTGCTGGACACCATCCAGGAACCCGAACAGGTCAAGATGGTGACCGGCGCCCTGGAGGACGGCCGCTACTACATGACCGCCACCCGGGCCCGGATGAACGGCGACCCGGTGCCCGCGCGGCGCGGTCCCTGTTTCTTCAACCCGCAGCACGGCCCGTCCAGCGAGGACGTCACCTGGGCCCCGCCCGGCGGCTCGCCCCGGTCGGTGACCGCGTGCCCGGTCTGCGCCCAGGCGGTACGCACCGGCGGCCAGCCGGACGTGCGCATGGTCGAGGTCGACGGTGAGCGCCGCCCGTACTACGACGCGGGTCCCGCTTACTCGCCCTACGCCGGCGGCTACTTCGGCATGAACATGATGATGGGCATGTTCACCGGCATGATGATGGGCTCGATGATGGGGTCCATGATGGGCGGCGGCATGATGGGCGCCGGTGACGACATGGGCGACGGCGGCGACATGGGCGGCGGCGACTTCGACGGCGGCGGAGACTTCGGGGACTTCGGCGGCTTCGACTTCTAGCCGGTCACGGACGCGCACAAACAGCGCAGGAGGGCTCGGGCGAGATCGCCCGAGCCCTCCTGCGCTTTCTGGCTCCTTCGGCCCGCCGTGTGTCCTGCACTTCCACACGGCGGGTCGCAGCCGCTCTCCGTCGGAGCCCCTACTCCGGGGAGGCGAGCATGAGGGAGCGCGCGGCCTCGGTGACGCTGCCGGACAGCGACGGGTACACCGAGAAGGTGTGCGCGATGTCGTCGACGGTCAGGCGCTGCTGGACCGCGATGGACACGCCCAGGATGAGCTCGCTGGCGCGCGGGCCGACGATGACGCCGCCCAGGACGATGCCGGTGTGCTGGCGGCAGATGAGCTTGACGAAGCCGTCCTTGACCTCGTTCATCTTGGCGCGCGGGTTGGTGTTCAGCGGCAGGGTGACGGTACGTCCGTCGATGCGGCCGCTGCGCACGTCGTCCTCGCTGGCTCCCACGGCGGCTAGTTCGGGGTGGGTGAACACGGTGGAGGCGACGGTGGACAGCTGCAGCGGGGACACGGCCTCGCCGAGCGCGTGCCACATGGCGATCCGGCCCTGCATGGCGGCCACAGAGGCCAGCATGTTCACGCCGGTGCAGTCACCCGCGGCGTAGACGCCGGGGACGGTGGTCCGGGAGACGCGGTCGACCTCGACGAACCCGCCCTTGCCCAGCCGGACACCGGCCTCCTCCAGGCCCAGGCCCTCGGTGTTGGGGATCATGCCGACGGTCATCAGACAGTGGCTGCCGTCGACGGTGCGGCCGTCGGAGAGGGTGACCCGGACACCGTCCTCGGTGCGCACGACCGACTCGGCGCGGGTCTGGTTGAGGATGGTCATGCCGCGGCGGGCGAAGACCTCCTCCAGCACCTCGGCGGCGTCGGAGTCCTGCGTGGGCATGACCAGGTTGCGCGAGGAGACGAGGGTCACGTTCGAACCCAGGGCCTGGTAGGCGCTGGCGAACTCGGCACCGGTGACACCGGAGCCGACCACGATCAGTTCCTCGGGCAGCTCCTCCAGCTCGTAGAGGTGGCGCCAGGTCAGGATGCGCTCGCCGTCAGGCTTGGCGGTGGGCAGCTCGCGGGGGTGGGCGCCGGTGGCGATGAGGACGACGTCGGCGCGGATGCGGCGTTCGCCGACGGCGACGATGTGCGGGTCGACCAGGCGGGCTTCCCCAATGACGACCTCGACGCCCTCCTTGATCAGGCGGGCGCGGGTGTCGTCGGACTGGGCCTGGGCCAGGCGTTTGATCCGCGCGTTGATCTGGTCGATGTCGACCTCGACAGCGGCCTTGTTGTCCTCCGCTTCGGGCACGTGGATGCCCAGGCTGGCAGACTCGCGTACGTACGTGGTCCGGGTGGAGGTGGCGATGAGGCTCTTGGAGGGGACGCAGTCGGTGAGGACGCAGGCGCCGCCGATGCCGTCGCGCTCCACCACAGTCACGTCCGCGCCGAGCTGCGCGGCGACCAGTGCCGGCTCATAGCCCCCGGGCCCGCCACCGATGATCACGACCTTCGTCACGCTGCTTCACTCCCTCTGCGGGCGATGCGGCACACCCGTTCCCGGTCCGGGGCGATATTCGGGCATGGCAGGGCACCACCTGGTTTTATCGCTTCACCCCATTGTCGGCCATGTCCACTGTCGAAAACCGCAGCCACCCTGGCCGAAACGCCTTGTCTCCGCGAGGAGTGGCCTGTCGGGCCCCTACCTGACCTCGGCCGATGCGACGAAGGACACGTGAATCAGGCCGCCGAGGTCACCCAAGGTGACGTGTACATTCCGCCCTCCGAACACTCTGCGTTGCGTTCCGGAACAATTTGGCTACACAGGGGTAGCATCCGACTTGTGAGCGAATCAGAGCAGCCGCCCCAGCCGCCCCAGACCACCGGCGAGGCGAAACGACTGGCGGACTCCGCCGCGAAGGAACTCCTGTCCCGGGCCGGGGCCGACAGTTTCGATGCCCTGGTGGTGCTCGGCTCCGGCTGGGCGGGCGCGGTGGACACACTGGGCACGCCCGACATCGAATTCGACGCGACCGAGCTGCCCGGCTTCGTGGCACCCAGCGCCGAAGGGCACAGCGGCAAGGTCCGTAGCATGTGGGTGGGCGAGAAACGCGTGGTCGTGTTCATGGGCCGCGTCCACGTCTACGAGGGCTTCGGCCCGATGGTCGCCACGCACGCGGTGCGGACCGGGATCGCCGCGGGTGCCCGGATCGCGGTACTGACCGGATCGGCGGGATCGCTGCGCACCGACTACCAGCCGGGGCAGCCGGTGGTACTGCGCGACCACGTCAACCTCACCTCGCAGTCCCCGCTGACCGGTGCCAACTTCGTCGACCTGACCCAGGCCTACAGCGAGCGGCTGCGCCAGGTCATCCACGGGGTGGACGCCTCCCTGGCCGAGGGCGTGTACGTGTCCACCACGGGTCCGCAGCTGCAGACCCCGGCCGAGCTGAAGGTGCTGCGCCAAGCGGGCGCGGACGTGGTCGGGCGCTCGATCGCGCTGGAGACCATCGCCGCGGTGGAGATGGGCGCCGAGGTGCTGGGGCTGTCCATGGTCAGCAACGACGCGGTGGGCGCGGTGCTGGACCCCTTCGAGGAGGATCGCGCCCTGGAGATCGTCACCCAGCGAGCGCGCCGGCTCGGTGAACTGCTGAACCGGGTGATCGCCGCAGCCTGAGCGCCGAGGGCCCCAACAGGAAAAGCCTCCTACACAGCACGAAGCCCGGCGGAGACCGCCGGGCTTTCGTGTGCGCTTGGAGACTGGAGAGGTGTGCTTGCCCGGATGGGACAAGCGAGAGAAGTTGGGGCGCCTTCGACCGGACCCGGCGTGTCCGGTACCGGCGTGGCGAGCGTACATCCCGAGGCCATGGGATGGACGGTACCGGCCGCAGGTCCGGTCGAAGGCGGTGCTTTCCCCGGTGCCGTCGTGCGCTCAGGATCCCCGCAGACCCCGTTGGACTAGCGCTGACGACACCTTCTCTTCCCGATATTCAGTTGAACCGCGCGCGTCACCTTGGGAGGAAGATCCGGGTGGGTGGCCATCCGCGCGAAGCCCGCCCACCCGGAACGTTCTCCCTTAGGCATGCCTAACCTAACCAGAATCTCGGGGTGCTCGTCAACCCCACACCCCGAAAACGAAGAACCCGGCCCCCGCGCACCGCGCGGGAACCGGGTACGGCCCGGGGAGAAGCGCCCCGACCAGCAAAAACGCGGGCCAGAAGAAACTCAGGCCAGGAGGAACACGGCCGTAAGCAGCAGGAGGGGCACCGCCAGGACGACGATGACCTCGATCGGCACCATCGTCTGCGGGCGGTCCTCGGCGCCCAGCGCGGCCGGGCCCTCCTCACTGATCTCCTTGATGGGGCCGCTCAGCGGACGCGTCTTGTACCGCTCCGCGTCCCGGCGCAGGTCGCGGGCGGCCAGGTCCACCGGGCGCATCTGGGTCGGATCCTTGTCGTCGTCGGGGTCCAGGTAGCCCGACTCCCGGCGCATGTTCTCGCGGACCTTGGCCCGCTTGGTCTCACGCAGGGGCCAGGAGCGCAGCACCCGCTCGGGGGTGTGCACCCGCAGCACGTCGACCACGTCCACCCACTGCACGGCCGCCCACGGCACGAAGGTCTCGCGCAGCGGGTTGACCATCCGGATGCCCCGCTCCGTGGAGACCACCCGCGGGCGCAGCCACACGACATAGACCACGGCGACGCTCAGTACCAGGGCCGCCCCGGCGACCCAGGCCATCCGGTCCTGACCGCGCAGCACCACGTCCACCAGGAGCAGGACCGCGATGACCACCCACCCCATCGCCATCACCCGGGAGGAGGTGGAGTAGTGCGTGGTAGGCCCGCCATCGGATCCAGCCATCAGTGGGTCGCCCACTTCAACTGCGCGAACCCGGGCTTGATGATCCCGTTGATCAGCGCCAGGCGCTCGTCGAAGGGCAGGAAGGCCGACTTCATGGCGTTGACCGTGAACCACTGGAGATCGTCCCAGTCGTAGCCGAAGGCCTCGCTCAGCTTGGCGAACTCCTCCGACAGGGTGACCCCACTCTGGAGGCGGTTGTCGGTGTTGACCGTGACCCGGAAGCGCAGGTCGTGCAGGAGCTTGATCGGGTGCTCGGCGATGGAGTCGGCGGCGCCGGTCTGCACGTTGGAACTGGGGCACATCTCCAGCGGGACGCGCTTGTCGCGCACGTACTGGGCGAGGCGGCCCAGCTGCGGCACGCCGTTCTCGTTGGTGGTGATGTCGTCGACGATGCGCACGCCGTGGCCGAGGCGGTCGCAGCCGCACCACTGGAGCGCCTCCCAGATGGAGGGCAGTCCGAAGGCCTCACCGGCGTGGATGGTGAAGTGGAAGTTCTCCCGGCGCAAGTACTCGAAGGCGTCCAGGTGGCGGGTGGGCGGGTTGCCCGCCTCCGCGCCGGCGATGTCGAATCCGGACACCCCGGCGTCGCGGTAGCGGACAGCGAGCTCGGCGATCTCCGAGGAGCGGGCCGCGTGCCGCATGGCGGTCACCAGCTGCCCGGTGCGGATGCTGCGGCCGGAGTCCGCCGCGCGCTTCTCCCCCAGTTCGAGCCCTTCCTGGACGGCCTCGACGACCTCCTCCAGGGTGAGCCCGCCCTCCAAGTGCTGTTCGGGGGCGTAGCGCTGCTCGGCGTAGACCACACCGTCGGCGGCCAGGTCCTCGGCGGCCTCGGCGGCGACCCGCACCAGGGCGTCACGGCTCTGCATGACGGCAGTGGTGTGCGCGAAGGTCTCCAGGTAGCGCTCCAGCGACCCGGAGTCCGAGGCGTCGCGGAACCAACGCCCGAGCTCGGCCGGGTCGTAGGTGGGCAGGCCCTTGTACCCGGCTTCCTGGGCCAGTTCGACGACCGTGGACGGGCGCAGGCCGCCGTCGAGGTGGTCGTGCAGGAGCACCTTCGGCGCCCGCCGGATCTGTTCGACTGTGAGTGGCTGGTTCATCTACCCAGAATGCCACCGGGTGGTGAGGGCCCCCGACACGGCGACACGAAGTTACCGAAAATCCGGCAGAAGCCGCCGGTCAGCGTCGGGCCCCATCCATGTGGACGATCGGGCTGGAACCGCGGTCAGGCCGGGGTCGTGATCAGGCCAGTGCCTCGCTGTCCACCCGCATGCCCTCGGGGGTGTGCTCCCACAGCGCAGTGAGAGCGGTGGTCGCCATCAGGCGGGTGCCTACCCCGATCGCGCGCTCGTCCACGTCGAAGCTGCCCCGGTGCAGGTCCAGCATGGGCCCGCTCCAGTCCGGGGAGTGGGTTCCCAGCCGGGCCAGCGCACCGGGTGCGTGCTCCAGGTACCAGGCGAAGTCCTCCCCGCCCAGGCTCTGCGGGGTCGGCCCGACGGCGTCGGCCCCCAGGGCCGATGTGGCGGCCTCCCGCATGATGTCCACGCTGCGCGCCTCGTTGATGGTGGGCGGAACACCCCGGCGGTAGGTGACCTCGGCATCGGCGCCGTAGGCGGAGGCGACCGACTCCACCAGTCCCTTGAGGATGTCCGGGGCGGCGTGCCAGGCCTCGTCGTCCAGGCAGCGCACGGTGCCCTCGGCGACGGCGTCGTCCGGAATGACGTTGGGTGCCGAGCCCGCGCTGATCCGGCCCCACACCAGGCTGAACCCGGCCCGGGGGTCGATACGGCGGGAGAGCGCGGCGGGTAGTTCGGTGACGATCTTGCCGAGCGCGTAGACGAGGTCGGAGGTCAGGTGCGGGCGGGCGGTGTGCCCGCCCGGCCCGGACAGGCGCACCATGATCTGGTCGCAGGCGGCGGTGATGCCGCCGGTGCGCAGGCCCACCTTGCCCACGACCTGGCGGGGGTCGCAGTGCAGGGCGAAGATGCGGTCCACGCCGTCCATGCCGCCGGCCTTGACGACCTCCACCGCCCCGCCGGGAAGCTCCTCGGCGGGCTGAAAGAGGAGCCGGACGCGGCCCGGCAGGGCACCGGCGCGGTCCTGCTGGGCGAGGAAGATCCCCGTGGCCAGCAGGACCGTGGTGTGCACGTCGTGTCCGCAGGCGTGCGCGACGCCGGGGACGGTGGAACGGTAGGGGACGTCTTTCTCGTCGGTGAGGGGGAGCGCGTCGATGTCGGCGCGCAGGGCGACCGTGGGGCCGGGGCCGTCGCCGATGTCGCAGATCAGACCGGTGCCCTGGGGGAGGGTGCGGGGTTGCAGTCCGACCTGGCGTAGCCGTTCGGTCAGCCGGCCCGTGGTGCGGTGCTCGGCGAAGGCGAGCTCCGGGTGCATGTGCAGGTCCCGTCGAAAGCCCGTGAGCTCCCGCTCATGGCGCGCCAGAAAAGCGGTCAACTGTTCCGGCAGGTCACGTCCCTGCATGCGAGGGTCCCCTCTTCGTTACACGTCTTACCGCGCACCGGCTCCATCGCCGACGCCGACCGTCGCGCGGGTGGAATCGCCTTCGAACTCGGCGGAGAGCATGTCCACGACGTCTTCGAGCGATCCGCCTTCGGCGACGACCGCCCGCTGGCGCTCGTAGGAGGCGCCCTTGTCCAGGATCTCGGAGATCAGGTCCAGGTCCTCCGCGCAGCCCAGGCGGGCCGCGACCGGAGCCAGCTCGCGGACCAGCTCGTAGAGGTCGTCACGGATCGGAACTGTGGTTCCGTGCGAGTCCGTGATGACTCGAGCGTCGAGTCCGTAGCGGGTGGCCCGCCACTTGTTGTCCTTCACCACCCAGGACGGCGGGCTGGGCAAGCTGTACCCGCGGTCGAGCTGGTGATCGAACATCTCCACCAGACTCTGGGAGAGAGCGGCGGCCATTCCCACCTCGCGCAAGGTGGGAATGCCGTCAAACATCCGGATCTCTATGGTGCCGAAATCCGGGTGCGGACGGATGTCCCACCACACTTCCTTGATAGAGGCGATGGTACCTGCCCGGAGAAGGGTTTCGAGGTATTCCTCGAAAGCGGTCCAACCTGACAGGTTCGGCGGCGGCCCCGAGGTAGGGAGCGCACCGAAGACAATCGAGCGCGCGGAGGCCAGCCCGGTGTCGTGACCACCCCAAAATGGGCTAGAAGCACTCAAAGCCAGAAAATGTGGCAGATAGTTCGCGAGCGCGTTCACAATCGGAATGGCCTTCTCCTGGCCGCGCACCCCCACGTGGACGTGAACGCCGCAGGTCAGGATGCGTCGGGCCAGCCACTGCATCTGGTCGACCAGCTCGCCGTAGCGCTTTCCGGGGCTGAGCTCCTGGTCACGCCAGTCGTCTATCGGGTGGGTTCCCGAACAGGTCAGGGTGGTGCCGCGGGGTTCGAGCACCTCGCGCATCCGGGCGACGCTGCGACCGAGATCACCCTTGGCCTCCTCCACCGTCTCGCAGATCCCGGTCACCACCTCCACCTGGGACTGCATCAGTTCGTGCCGCAGCGGGGGGACCGCCGCCTCACTGCTGAGATCGGGGAGTGCGGCGAGGAGTTGCCGCGCCTCCTGCCGGAGATGGCGACTGCCGCGGTCGACGAGTTGGAGTTCCCACTCGACCCCGAGCGTCGCTCGTTCGGACGTTGTGAATGCGATTCCCATCTGCCCTCCAGGTATGGGACGGCCGTTGTGGCCGACGCACCGCTGCCCCGGCGAAACCGGCCATCCGGGACAGGGGAGGACTACCCACCCCACACCGCGCGCATACGGAAGGAACCCTCAGTAAAAAACGAATTCTTTCCGGCCGCTTTTCACTTCGACGGTTGGCTGGTCTGTCAGCCGGCCCTTCGGGATTTCGACCGGTTCCGGAGGGCGAACGCCGCGCCCGCCGCCGCGATCACCGCCCCCACCAGTGACAACCCCAGGGCGAGCACCCGGCGGGCCAGGCGCTGCTCGGCCAGGTCCTCCTCGCGCGGGCGCAGCACGGGGGTCGGACGTGTCCAGTCCATCCCGTTCTGCTCCGGCAGCGGCAGAGTCCCGGTGTAGGGCGGCAGCACCGGCAGCCAGGTGGCCGTCCAGGCGGCGCTGAACATGACCACGCGCATCACCAGGTTGATCCACACCAGCAGGCCCACCAGCACCGCGAAGGACGCGTAGACCGGGTTGGTGAGCGTGCCCGCCAGCAGCTGCGCGGCGAGGTTCTTGAGGATCTCGAATCCCACCGCGCCCAGCAGCGCTCCCTTCCACATCATGCCCGTCGGCCGCCCCGCCCCCGACAACAGCGCGAAGACCAGCAGGAACAGGCACATGTTCACGGCGATGGCGATCACCAGGGCCAGGGCGCGCAGCGACAGGTTGGCCACCAAGGACCCCTCAAGGCCCACCAGGGACAGCAGCCAGACCGTGGCGGTCTGCATGACGCTGGTGAAGGTGACGGTGAACAGCAGGGCCGACCCCAGGCCGATCATGACCAGCAGGTCGACCAGTTTGCGCAGCACGAAGTTGGGGCCCTGTTTGAGGCTCTTCAACCAGATCGTGTGCAGGGCCTCGCGCAGCGCCGAGACCGAGTTCAGGCCCGCGTACAGCAGACCCAGCAGGCCCAGCACGCTCGCGCCCACCCGGGCGTCCGCGATCTGATCCATGGGCAGCTGCTGGGAGAGCCCGGGCAGCACCTCGTCCAGCGCCTCCTCCAGGTAGGTGGTGAGCTCCACTTGCCTGGCTGCCAAGAAGCCGACGACCGCGAAGGCCAGCGCCAGCAGTGGGAAGAAGGACAGGAACGCGAAGTAGGTGACCGCCCCCGCCAACTGACTGCCGTTGCGGTCCGAGTAACGCTCACCGGCCCGCACCAGGTGGTCGAAGAACGGGCGGCGGCGCCGCAGCTCCCAGAAGCCATCCATCGCCACGTTCTGGTAGTGCTGGGCCGCGTCCTTGGCCCGGTCAAGCACTCCGGCCATAACCAACCCCCGTCACACCAATGAGTCCGTAACCCTAGCTTCGCCGATCCCACCTGAGGAAAACCCCACGCCCGGCCGGTACCGAAGTGACGGCAAACTTGAGATCGGTGTTCACCGGGGAGACCGCGAGAAGACAGGGGACGGCACGTGGGGGTCATCGGGGCGCGGGTGCGCGCGGTGCTGGGGACACGGACCGGGGGGCCAGTCGGGGACTGGCCGGAGGCGCCCGACGACGAAGCCCTGCGCTCGGCGTACGCGGGACTCTTCGGGGCAGTACCCGAGGGCCTGTGGCACGCGCCGGGGCGGCTCGCACTCATGGGCGAGCACACCGCGGCCAGCGGCGGAGCGGCCCTGTACGCGGCGCTGCCCTGGGGGGTGACGGCGGCGGCCGGCACCACGGCGGACGGACACGTGCGCGTGGCGACGCCCAGCGGCCCGCTGAGCGATCGGGGCCGGCCAGCCCTCGCGGTGGCCGGGGCCGTGGCCCACGCGCGCGAGAAGGGCCTCCTGGGCGCGGGGAGCGGTCTTCGGGTGGTGCTCGGCTCCGACCTGCCCGAACACGCCTCCCTGGGCCACTCGGCTGCGGTCGGCGCGGCGGTGTCCCTGGCGCTGGCCGATCTTGCCGGGGCCGACCGCCCCACCGGGAGCACCGTCGACCAGAGCGTGGCCCTGGACGCCCGCGCCGGGCACGCCGTCCGGGTGAACCTGGCCAGCGGCCGGACCACCGTGCTGCCGTTCGACCTCGCGGCGGCGGAACTGCGGTTGGTCGTGCTGGAGACCGGGGCGCTCCCCCGGCGGGACCCGCGCCCGGTCCGCGCCGCCGAGCTGGACCGGGCCCAGGACGTCCTGGGCCCGCTGCGCGCCGTCCAGGATCTGCCCGGGGCGCTGCGCCGCCTGCAGAACCCCGTCCTGCGCAGCCGGGTGGAGTACGCCGTCACCGAGGTGCACCGGCTCAACGCCGCGGTCGGTCTGCTGCGCACGGAGCGGACGGCGGAGACTGGGCCGATCCTGTCCGCCTCACACCTGTCCCTGCGCCGCTTCGGCCTTGCGCTGCCCTCCGTCGACCTGGCGGTGGAGACCGCGGCGCTCGCCGGGGCCCGGGGCAGTCGGATGACCGGGTGGGCGGGGACCGCCTTCGCACTGGTCGCCGAGGACCGGGCGGACGACCTGACCGCGGCGGTACGGAGCGCGTTCGCGGCGAAGGGGTGGCCCGAGCCCCGCATGCGGGCCGCGCTGCCGTCCGGCGGAGCGTCCCGCCTGCGCTGAGGCCCCTCCCCTCGCCTCCCCACCTCTGAGCCACCACCGAGAACCCCTGGCCCGCAGGCTTCCGGGGTGACGGCCCACGGGCGCCGGAGGAGATCGGAGCGAACCCGACTACTCTGTCAGCGATCACAAGGGACATAAGACACACGCACAGGACACGCGGCGCGGAGCAGATAGGCGATTCGATGGCTGATCGACGGCACCGGGGAGAGCCCGGCTCGACCGGTGAACACAACAGAGGGGGTGTGTTCCGCCGCGGCGGCGGCCCCGGCAAGCCGGACGAGTTCGAGAAGCTCTACCGCTCCCGTGAGTCCGAGCAGCGGGTCGTGGGCGAGACCCGGCGGATCCCCCCGGCCGACCAGGTGCCCCCGCACCGTCCCCAGAAGCGCCGCACCCACAGCGCCGGGCGGGAGTACGACGGCCGCGGCCACCAGCGCCGCGCGCAGCAGCGCCGTAGGAAGACGGCCCGGAACGCGCTGATCATCGCGCTGGTCCTGCTCCTGGTGATCCCCGGCGGCTTCTACCTCTGGGCGGACTCGCGGCTGGAGCGGGTCGACGCCCTCCAGGACTACGAGGGACGCCCGGACCGACAGCCCGGGACCACCTACATGATCGTCGGCTCCGACAGCCGTGAGGGCCTGGACGACGACCAGATCCGGGAGCTGGCCACCGGCCGCGCCGAGGGCCGCCGCACCGACACGATCATGGTGCTGTACATGCCCCGCGACGGCGACCCCACGATCGTCAGCGTGCCGCGTGACTCCTACGTCCCCATGGCGATCCCCGGCTACGCGGACAACAAGATCAACACCGCCTTCGCCGACTCCGTGTGCGGCACCGGCGAGGACGGCGAGGAGGTCTGCGGCGGTCCGGGCCCGCTCGTGCAGAGCTTCGAGCAGGCCTCGGGCGTGCGGATCGACCACTACGTGGAGATCGGCATGGGCGGCTTCGTCGACCTGGTCGACGCGGTCGGCGGCGTGGAGCTGTGCCCGGAGGAGCCGATGGTGGACCCGAAGGCGGGCCTGGACATCGAGGCGGGCTGCCAGGAGATGGACGGCGGCACCGCGCTGGGCTACGTGCGCACCCGCGCCACCCCGCGCGCGGACCTGGACCGCATCCAGCGCCAGCGCGAGTTCTTCTCCGCGCTGATCCAGGAGGCCAGCGCCCCCTCCACGATGTTCAACCCCTTCAAGTCCGTGCCGCTGGTGGTCGCGGGCACCGACACGTTCATGGTCGACGAGGGCGACAAGCTGCGTCACCTGGCCAGCATGCTGATGGCGATGCGCGGCGGCACCGCGACCACCGCCGTGCCGGTCGGGAGCACTCCGACACTCGACGGCGTGGGTTCAGTCGTGGTGTGGGACGAGGCCAGGTCGGAGCAGATGTTCGCGGCCATGCGCGAGGGCGAGCCTATCCCCGAGGAAGCCATGCAGGACTGATCTCTCCCGAGATCCCTCGGACAGTCCCCGAGACCCTGGAGCCCCCTGGCAAGAGCGAAGGGCCCGTCACCGGAGTGACGGGCCCTTCTTCGTGACGTTCCGTACTGTGCGCGCCTACCCCCCAGCGGGCGCACGGCCGGCACGTCGGCTCGTGGTGGCCGAGGGGCTCGAAACCCGCTCTGGCCTGCCGGTTCTCACCGGCGTGTCTCCACAATAGGTCAAAGTTCGCGAAAGGTGCGAATCGTGTTCACGTGTCCTACGTCGCACCCATCCCGGAAGGACCCTCTCCGGCTCTGCCATCCTCCCACCGCTGACCCTCCGATGGGGGCCGAACACGAGAAACACGCCGAGGAACTTCTGCCGGACCGAAGCCCCGAACCCCCGCGAACAGCGCCTTTCGCGCTTCTCACCCCGGTCAGCGACCCCCGGAGACGAAAGAACCCGGGCGCCCCTCACGGGGACGCCCGGGCGTGGTCAAGGTCTCACCTCGGCTGTCGGCTCATGACCGCCGGGGCGAGCCCCCGGCCAGGGTTCGAGGACCCCGGCCGGGCGCGAGGACCTAGGCCAGACGCTTGCTCAGGTTCTCGTCCAGAGCGGCGAGGAACTCCTCCGTGGTCAGCCACTCCTGCTCGGAGCCGACCAGCAGAGCGAGATCCTTGGTCATCTGACCGCCCTCGACGGTCTTGATGACGACGTCCTCGAGGGTCTGCGCGAACTCGACGACCGCCGGGGTGTTGTCCAGCTTGCCCCGGTGCTCCAGACCGCGGGTCCACGCGTAGATGGAGGCGATCGGGTTGGTCGAGGTGGGCTTGCCCTGCTGGTGCTGGCGGTAGTGACGGGTCACGGTGCCGTGGGCGGCCTCGGCCTCGACGGTGCTGCCATCCGCGGTACGCAGGACCGAGGTCATCAGACCGAGCGAGCCGTAGCCCTGCGCGACGGTGTCGGACTGGACGTCACCGTCGTAGTTCTTGCAGGCCCAGACGTAGCCGCCGTCCCACTTGAGCGCGGCGGCGACCATGTCGTCGATCAGGCGGTGCTCGTAGGTGATGCCCGCGGCGGCGAACTTCTCCTTGAACTCGGCCTCGAAGATCTCCTCGAACACGTCCTTGAACATGCCGTCGTAGGCCTTGAGGATGGTGTTCTTGGTGGACATATAGACCGGGTAGTTCCGGTCCAGGCCGTAGTTCAGGCTGGCCCGCGCGAAGTCCTCGATGGACTTGCGGTAGTTGTACATGCCCATCGCGACGCCGCCCTCTTCGGGGAACTCCGCGACCTCGAACTCGACCGGCTGGCTGCCGTCGGCCGGGGTGTAGGTCATGGTGACCGTACCGGGGCCGGGCACCTTGAAGTCGGTGGCCTTGTACTGGTCGCCGTGGGCGTGACGGCCGATGATGACCGGCTTGGTCCAGCCCGGCACCAGCCGCGGCACGTTCTCACAGATGATGGGCTCACGGAAGACGACGCCGCCGAGGATGTTGCGGATGGTGCCGTTGGGCGACCGCCACATCTTCTTGAGGCCGAACTCCTCGACACGGGCCTCGTCGGGGGTGATGGTGGCGCACTTGACGCCGACGCCGTACTTCTTGATGGCGTGCGCGGCGTCAATGGTGACCTGGTCATCGGTGCGGTCGCGCTCTTCGATACCCAGGTCGTAGTACTTGAGGTCGATGTCGAGGTACGGAAGGATCAAACGGTCCTTGATGAAGGACCAGATGATCCGGGTCATCTCGTCGCCGTCGAGCTCGACTACGGGGTTTTCGACCTTGATCTTGGCCATGGCTGTGTGGCTGTCCCTTCAGTCTTCGCTACCGCCTCGTGCGGCGGAGAACCGGGGCCGGTTCGTGGCCGGTCCAGTCTCCGCGCGCGCGGCAATCCCCTGATCCCGCCCGGTGTCCGTGCTGCCCGGGGAGGCGGTGCTTGTCGGTGTCGCAGTATCTCGACATCAAGCTTATTCGACGCCTAGGCGGAGAGTTGCGGCGCCACCCAGGCCAACACGATCAGGAGGAGTGCGAGGGACACCAGAGTGAGCAGATCGACCCAGCGCCGACGTACCGCCAGCAGGCCGATCCAGTCCTTGGGCAGGAACAACCTGAAGGTGGCCGCGAGCAGCAGCGCGCCCGCGATGATCGCCGGACCGCGCTTGAAGTAGGCCGCGGCCACGACCACGATCCCCGCCGCCAGCGCTGACAGCACCAGGGCATAGGGCACCTGGGAAAGCCAGTACGGCACTCTCCTGCGACCTTCGGGCACACTGCCCGATGCCTTCTCCGGCTTCTCCGGGTCACCGTCCGGGTTCTTCCCGTCCGACTCCGCCACCTCAGCCTGCTCCGCGTCGTCCACCGCGTCCCGACCTGTTCGCTTCCGAATTGCTTGGCCGCCGCGCGGCTCGTTCTGACGGCCTCTCCCCGGGCGTCTGGCACAGACCGGCCACCAGTCGGGAGAGCGCTGTCCGAAACCGAACAGCACTCCAGTGTGGCTCATGTTCCTGGTGGCTCCGGCCGCCCCGCACGAACAGGGGCACCTTCATCCTGGAGAGACCCCGCTCATTGTAGTGAACGGCACAGCCGAAGCCCCAGGGCTCACGGAAACGGACTTGTCTCCCTGGGGGACACCCGTGACCGTTTCCTACTTCCGGTTCGGTCACAGAGCCGTATTTCCACGTCTTATCCGCCTAACTCCGAAGTAAGCGCGTAGAACACGTATCAGCCGGGTAACCAAAGTGGAGATGAGTGCACCGGTGAGCGAGGACCACCCCCATGAAGCCCACTCGACGTGTCGACCGAACGGCCACCCCCCGACAGCCGCACCTCCCCCACCGCCGAACGCACCCCCACCGACCGCGCCCCACCAGCCCGGGAGGAGTCTCCGTGGACGGTCCCTATCTACGGCTGGAGGAGACCGGGGACGTCCGCCCGCTCCCCGAAGAAATCACCACGATCGGCCGCGGTGAGGGCGCCGACATACGGCTGAACGACCCCAGCGTGTCCCAGCTGCACGCCGAACTGGTCCGCCGCGGACCCTACGTCTACGTGGTGGACCTGGGCCTGTCCCGCAACGGCACCCGCGTCAACGGCCGCCCCATCGCCCGCCGCGTGCTCGAGGAGGGCGACGTCATGAGCTTCGGCAACGCGCGCTGTCGAATCGGCGGCCTGCCCAGCGAGCAGCTCAGCCCGGACATCGAGCTCCGCCGCGGCGCCGCTCCCGAACTCACCCGCCGAGAACTGGACGTGCTCACCGCCCTGTGCCAGCCCGCCCTGTCCGAAGAGGCCTTCGTCGCACCCGCCACCGCCCGCGACATCGCCGAGGCCCTGGTGGTCACCGAAGCAGCGGTCAAACAGCACCTGCTGCGGCTCTACCAGAAGTTCCGCATCCCCGAGGGGCAGAACCGCCGCACCCGCCTGGCCAACGAAGTGGTCGCCCTGGGCCTGGTCCGCCCCATGCCCGTCACCGGCTCCTCCCGTCGCGCCAGCTGAACCCGCCGCGCGCCAGCCGCACCCGACGGAACGGCCAAGGGC
The DNA here is from genome assembly GCF_000340985.1 of Nocardiopsis valliformis DSM 45023. NCBI lineage: Bacteria > Bacillati > Actinomycetota > Actinomycetes > Streptosporangiales > Nocardiopsidaceae > Nocardiopsis > Nocardiopsis valliformis. The sequence goes on along the minus strand of NZ_ANAZ01000045.1, from coordinate 39,890 downwards.
GGTCAGCCGCCCCCGGGACGGTTTCGCGCGGGCTCGCACGTGGTTGGGTGGACACCGAGTGTGCCTCGAGTGCGCCCGCTCCCACCCCCGGAGCGACGCCCCTCTCCTGAAGGAGCCCACAGGTGAAAGACCTGACCCCAGACGACACCGAAAGCATCGAACGGTACCGCCCGCCAGGCAGGTTGGGAGCCGGCAGGAAGGGTCAGGAGACACCGGCACCGGCGGGTACCCGGACGGCTGCGCCCACCGGGTGGCCGCAGCCCCCGGTAACCGTCGGGACCCCGGCAGCCGCGCCGACGGACTGGCCCCAACCACCGCAGAACCAGCAGCCCCCGGCGGCCGCACCGACGGACTGGCCCCAGCCACCGAGCCAGGAACAGCAGGCACCCGCCTCGACGGGAACCCCGTCAACCGCGCCGACCGACTGGCCCCAGCCGCCGCAGGGGCAGCAGTTCCCGGCGCTGACGGAAACCTCCACGGCCGCACCCGCCGCATGGCCGCAGCCCCCGAGCTCGGATCAGGGGACACCGGCGAACGTAGGAGTCCAGTCGGCCGCGCCCTCGGCCTGGCCCCAGCCGCCCGGCCAGGATCAGCGGCCGACCCCGCCCTCCGATCAACCCCGACCGGCGGCGGAGCCTCCCTCGCTCTCGTCCCTGTTCGGCGGCCTCCTCGGTCCCGATGGGGCCGGCAATCAGCCTCGGAATCCCTCGCCCGCACCCCCGAACCGGGGGTCCGGGCACTCCAGCGGAAGCGAGTCGGCGCTCGACGCCGTCCGCAAGGCCCGCGAGGCCAAGGAGCAGCGGGAGAGGGACGAGGCAGACCGCCCGTGGTGGAAACGGCGGTAGCCCGACCCCGACCGGGGTCCCACACCTTCCCCGAAGACGCCCGGTGCCCGGGTCCGCTCGTCGAGGAGCGGACCCGGGCACCGAGGGGATCAGGCGGTCAGACCAGCAGACCGGCCTGGCGTTCGGCTGCCTCGACCACGTTGACCAGGAGCATGGCCCGGGTCATCGGGCCCACGCCGCCGGGGTTGGGGGACATGTGTCCCGCGACCTCGGGGACGTCCAGGGCGACGTCGCCGACCAGGCCGTCGTCAGTGCGCGACACACCCACGTCCAGCACCGCGGCGCCCGGCTTGACCATGTCCTTGGTGATCAGGCCCGGCACGCCCGCACCGGCGACGATGATGTCGGCCTTGCGGGTGTGCTCGGCCAGGTCACGGGTGCCGGTGTGGCACAGGGTGACGGTGGCGTTCTCCGAGCGGCGAGTCAGCAGCAGGCCGAGGGGACGGCCCACGGTGACACCGCGACCGACGACGACGACCTCCGCGCCCTTGATCGGCACGTCGTAGCGGTTGAGCAGCTCCACGATGCCGCGCGGGGTGCACGGCAGCGGGGCCTTCTCCATCAGGACGAGCTTGCCCAGGTTGACCGGCTGGAGGCCGTCGGCGTCCTTGTCCGGATCGATCAGCCCGAGCACCCGGTTCTCGTCCATGCCCTTGGGCAGCGGCAGCTGCACGATGTAGCCGGTGCAGGCCGGGTCCTCGTTGAGCTCGTGGACGGCCTGCTCCACCTGCTCCTGGGTGGCGTCGGCGGGCAGGTCGCGGCGGATGCTCGCGATGCCCACCTGGGCGCAGTCGCGGTGCTTGCCGCGCACGTAGGTGTGGCTGCCCGGGTCGTCACCGACCAGGACGGTGCCCAGACCCGGGGTGATCCCCTTGGCCTGCAGCTTGGCCACCCGCTCCGCCAGTTCTTCCTTGATGGCCTTGGCGGTGGCCTTTCCGTCCAGAACGATCGCGCTCATGCGTTGCTCCTCGCTGGCAGGGGTTGATGGAAGCCAGATCAGTGGAAGAAGTGGCGGGTGCCGGTGAGGTACATAGTGACCCCGGCGGCCTCGGCGGCGGCGATGACCTCGGCGTCGCGGACCGAACCACCGGGCTGAACGACGGCGCGCACCCCGGCCTTGGTCAGGATCTCCAGGCCGTCGGCGAACGGGAAGAAGGCGTCGCTGGCGGCCACCGAGCCCTTGACCCGCTCACCGGCGCGGGAGACCGCGAGTCCGGCGGAGTCAACCCGGTTGACCTGGCCCATGCCCACGCCCACGGTGGCGCCGTCGGCGGCCAGCAGGATGGCGTTGGACTTGACCGCGCGCACGGCCTTCCAGGCGAAGGCCAGGTCGGCGAGGACGGCCTCGTCGGCAGCCTCGCCGGTGGCCAACGTCCAGGTGGCGGGGTCATCGCCCTCGGCGTCGATGACGTCAGTCTCCTGGACCAGGAGGCCACCGCTGATCTGGCGGGTCTCCACGCGCGGGCCCTGAGCCGGGTCGGTGACGACCAGCAGGCGGATGTTCTTCTTCTTGGCGAGCGTCTCGACTGCTTCGGCGGTGAAGCCGGGGGCGACGACGACCTCGGTGAAGATCTCAGCGATCTGCACGGCCAACTCGGCGCCGACCTCGCGGTTGGTGGCGATCACGCCGCCGAACGCGGAGACCGGATCGCTGGCGTGCGCCTTGCGGTGGGCCTCGGCGTTGTCCGCACCCACGGCGATACCGCACGGGTTGGCGTGCTTGATGATGGCCACGCACGGCTCGTCGAAGTCGTAGGCCGCGCGCAGGGCGGCATCGGAGTCGACGTAGTTGTTGTAGGACATGGCCTTGCCGTGCAGCTGCTCGGCACCGGCCAGGCCGCCGCCTGCCGAGCCCGCTTCGGTGTACAGCGCGGCCTTCTGGTGCGGGTTCTCGCCGTAACGGAGCGCGGCCTCGCGGTCGTGCACGGAGGCGCGGAAGGCGGGCCAGCCGGTGGACTCGGCCTCGGCGTCGGGGGCGTAGGCGCCGGCGAACCAGTCCGCCACAGCGGCGTCGTAGGCGGCGGTGTGCTGGAAGGCCAGCCCGGCCAGGCGCTTGCGCTGCTCCAGGGTGAAGCCGCCGTCCCGGACGGCCTCGAGGGTGGCGTCGTAACCGGCGGGGTCGACCACGATCGCCACGCTGCCGTGGTTCTTGGCCGAGGCGCGCACCATCGCGGGGCCGCCGATGTCGATCTTCTCGATGCAGTCGGCCTCGGAGGCACCGGAGGCGACGGTGTCGGAGAAGGGGTAGAGGTTGACCACGACCAGGTCGAAGGGGGCGATGCCCAGCTCGTCGATCTTGGCGACGTGGTCAGGGTTGTTGCGGTCGGCAAGCAGACCCGCGTGTACGGAGGGGTGAAGGGTCTTGACCCGACCCTCCATGATCTCAGGGAAGCCCGTAACGTCCTCGACGGGAGTGACCGGGATCCCGGCCTCGGTGAGGCGGGCCGCGGTGGAGCCGGTGGAGACGATCTCCACCCCGGCCTCGGCCAGGCCGATGCCCAGCGCCTCCAGGCCGGTCTTGTCGTACACGCTGATCAACGCACGCCTGATGCCCTGCTGGGTCACCGGTTCTCCTTCATGTCGGTGCGGCCGAACCGCACATGCCTGCCGTCGATGCTCCAGCCCTCGCGGGCGAGGCGGCCGACCGTGTCGACCAGCATTCGCCGCTCCACGACCTTGATCCGCTCGTGGAGGCTGGACTCGTCGTCGCCGTCCTCGACGGGTACCGCAACCTGGTCGATGATCGGACCGGAGTCGACGCCCTCGTCGAGGAAGTGGATGGTGGTGCCGGTGATGCGGACACCGTGGGCGAGCGCGTCACGCACGGCGTGCGCGCCGGGGAACGAGGGCAGCAGCGCCGGGTGGATGTTGACCGCCTGGTGGCGGCCGATCACCGCGGGTCCGAGGATGCGCATGAACCCGGCGGAGACCACCAGGTCGGGTTCGTGTTCGGCGATCCGGTCGGACATGGCAGTGTCCCAGGCCGACCTGTCGGAGAAGGAACGGAAAGGTACGACGAACGTGGGTACACCGGCCGCCCGGGCGACCTCGACACCGCGAGTTCCCTCGCGGTCCGTTCCCACTGCGACGATCTCGGCCCCGTAGCCGGGGTCCTTCGCGGCTTCCATCAGGGCGGCCATGTTGCTGCCCGTCCCCGATATGAGAACCACCACTCGCGCGGACAAAGCGTGCTTCTCCCTCATGTGTAGAAGAACGGTGCGGGGATTTGGGTCCCCACTCCCGGGGGCGCCGGGGGACGGCGCAGCATCCGGGTTTCGCGTACGCCTGGTACAGACGCCAGGCCTGGGCCTACTCGGCCCGTCCGCGTTCCCACCCTATCGGGCCGGGTAGCGTCTACCTCACGCGGACCGGACCTTGCCCGCCTCCCCCAGAAGGCTTCGCCAGGAGGGTGCGGCCCCGCGTCACCAACACCACCCGTTCCGCTCCAGGCAGAGCGGACCACGGCGCCCCACCGTGCGAGGGCGTCCCCGAAGGAGTGAACCTGTGACCGACAACAGCCCGGAGCCCCGTGCCGACGGCCAGCCGCCCAAGGTCGAACGAGGAGGCCTGTGGGGACTGTTCCTCGGCCTGGCGGGCCTGTTGTTCCCGCCCTACGGTGTCGTGCTGTCCGTGTTCGGCGTGGTCCAGGGTTTCCGCGCCCGACGCGCCGCCCGTACGCACCGTTCACAGGCTCCGGGCGCGCTGCTGAGCGTGGCCCTGGGCGTGATCGGGATCGTGGTGTCGTCGATCATGATCACGGTGCTGTTCGCCTACCAGGACGAGGTCACCGAGTTCCGCGACTGCTCCGCGAGAGCGCACACGGTGTCCACCCAGAAGGAGTGCGACACCGCCTGGGAGTCGGGCACCGGCCTGCCCCCGGTGGTCATCGGAGCCTAGAGGCCGCACGGGAGCCGAGGAGCCAACCGGTCGGCCCGAGCCGGCACAGGAGCTTCGACACGCTGAGTGAGGGGGTGGCGGGAGGGATCCCGCCGCCCCCTTCGGCGTGCCCGGTACGGCCTCAGCCGTCATCGCCGGTTTCCGGACAGCCCTCCCGGGGAAAAGGGTTGTTTCTCAAACCACCAGGCACAGCCAAAGGGATTACACTTAGTATGCAATCGTTCACTAAAAGTGCTGTCATGTCTGCGTGGAGAGGACCCGATGGACATCGACGTCCCCGGCTCGTCCGGACCGGAACTGAAGGAGTACACCGCGCTGCTGAGGCGCCGCTGGCGTCTGGTGGGCGCCGGGGTGCTCGGCGGGTTGGTTCTCGCCACCGCCGGGGTGCTCGCCGTTCCGTCGACCTACACGTCCGTCGCGGCCGTGCAGGTCCATCCGACCGGGATGGCCGAGTTCACCGGGGAGCGGTCCGGGCGCCTGACCGGCGACGTCAACCTCGACAGCGAGGCCCAGGTGGTGCTCTCCGAACGGGTCACCGCCCAAATGGCTGAGGCGCTCCCGGGCGACCCCGCCCCCGCCGACCTGCGCGAGCGGATCGACGTCACCGTCCCCTCCAACAGCAACATCCTCGAACTCCACTACTCCGCCCGCTCCCCCGAGGCGGCCCAGGAGGGCGCCGACGCCCTCGCCGCCTCCTACTTGGAGAACCGGGGCGAGCAGGCCCGGGCCGTCATCAGCGGCCGGTTGGCGGCCCTGCGCGAGGAACAGGAAGGGCTCTACGAACGGCTGTCCGACCTGGCCGCTGAGAACGCCGCCGCGCAGGGGGCGGAGCGGATCAGCGCCGATGCCCAGGCCGACGCGCTGCGCCAGGAGATCGGTGACCTGGGTAACGGCATCAGCCCGCTGAGCGCACTCCACGAGACGGTCTCCCCCGGCCAGGTCATCACCCCCGCCGGCCTGCCCGGATCCCCCTCATCCCCGCTTCCTCCGCTGTGGCTGGTCGCGGGCGCGACCCTCGGCCTGATCGCCGGGCTCCTGGCCGCCCTGGTCCGCGACCGCCTGGACCCGCGCCTGCACGACACCGAGGACACCGCCCGGATCGGCACGGTGCCGGTACTGCTGGACCTGTCCGCGCCGAGTAAGCGCACCGGTCGCTCTCCTGACCGCTCCCCCGGTCTGCTCACCGACACCGAGCCCGACGGCCAGCGCGCCAACGGATTCGCGCACCTGGTCCGCGCACGCCTGGCCGACCAGCCCCCGGCCACGGCCCCCGGCAGCGCCCCTGCCGGTGAAGCCGACCCCGACGAGCCCGGCCCCGGCCACGTGATCGTGGTCGCCGGGACCACCCCGGGGCGTGCGGGCACCGCCGCCGCCGTGAACCTGGCCGCCGCACTGGCCCGGACCGGCTCCGAGACCCTGTTGGTCTGCGCGGACCCGCGCACCGGCACCGCCGCCGAACTCCTCGGGCTGACCGAGGGCCCGGGCCTGGCCGAGGTCTTGGTGGACGGTGAGGACCCCACCCAGCTGGAGGTCCGCCCCGCCGACGTCCCCCGCCTGCGGGTGCTGCGCCACGGGAAGCCCGGTACCGCCGCCCCGATCCAGGGCGGCGCCGCCGAACTGGTGGAGTTGCTGCGCCCGCACGCGGAGTTCGTGGTGATCGCCGCCGCCGCCGTCAACGAGCGCGCCGACGCCCACGCCCTGGCCGCCTCCGCCGACGTCCTGCTGCCCGTGGTGGAACTGGGCCTGAGCCGCCGCGCGGACCTGACCGGGACGGTCACCGCCGGGGAGCGCTTCGGGGTCACCGTTCCGGGGGCGATCACCGTCCCGCGCCAGCCGGACCCCGGCCCCGCCCCGTCGGCCCCGCTGCCCGTGCCGCCCGCGCCCCGGCTCCCCAGTGAGGCCGAGGCCGGGTCCGACTCCGGTGCCGGGAGGACCTCGAAGCCGAACCACGCCGAGGTGCCCGCCGGGTCGCGGCGTTGACCGGCCCGGGGAAGGCCTTCCGGGGTACCTCCCCGCGGGGTTGGCACGTGGCAGACGGCTCCTGGGCGACCACGCCCAGGCAAGGGGCCGCGGTCACCGGCAGTCCGCTGATCTGGCTGCTGGCCGGATACCCGCTGTGGTGGGCGCTGGGCATGGGGCAGTTCGCCTACTGGCTGTTCGCCGTGCCCATGCTGGCCGAGCTGGTGCGCCGCCACCGGACAACGGGGCTGCGGGTGCCGCCCTACTTCTGGCTGTGGGGGCTGTTCGTCGTCTGGACGGTCCTGGGCCTGGCCCTGGTCCCGCTGGAGATGCCCGGGACGGTCCCGGACAGCGGCGGCTACGCGGGCGCGCTGCTGCGGGTGGTCAACTACCTGGTGCTGACCGTGCTGCTGCTGTACGTCGGCAACCTGACCGAGCGGGAGCTGCCGGTCCGGCTGGTGGTGTGGGCCCTGGCGGTGCTGTGCCTGGTCACGGTGGCCGGGGGCTACCTCGGGATGTTCGCGCCCCGGTTCGAGTTCACCGCACCGCTGGAGTACCTGGTCCCGGGTTCCCTGGCCGACGACCCCTACATGCACACCCTGATCCATCCGGCGTCCGCGCAGATCATGGACGTCTTCGGCGGGATCGACTCGGCCCGGCCCAAGGCCCCCTGGGAGTACACCAACGTCTGGGGCTACATGCTGTCCCTGCTGCTGATCTGGGTGGTGGTGGGCTGGGCGGTCCAGGGTTCGGGCTGGATCCGTCTGGGCGCCCTGGCCGCGGTCGCGCTGTCCGTGGTCCCGGTCGTGTACTCGCTGAACCGCGCGCTGTGGGCCGGACTGGCGCTGTCGCTGGCCTTCGGTGCGGCCCAGGCGCTGCGCCGGGGCCGGGTGGTCCTGGTCAGTACCGGAGCGCTGGCCGTGGTGGTGGTACTGATCGCGCTGGTGCTGTCACCGCTGGCCGACGTCGTGCAGGCCCGAGCGGACAACCCGCACAGCGACGACGGGCGGGCGGCGACCAACTCCGCCTCCGTCGAGGCCGCGAACCTGTCCCCAGTCAACGGCTGGGGCACCACCCGGGAGTCGCTGGGCAGCTCCGACTCCATCGCGATCGGTCCCACAGCCGAGTGCCCGGGCTGCGGACAGCACGTGATCGGCAACGCCGGTCAGCTGTGGATCACCCTCATCTCGAGCGGTTGGGTCGGCACCTTCCTGCTCTTCGCGTTCTTCGCGGCGGTGGCCTGGCGCTACCGGTCCGCGTCGACGGCGGTCGGGCAGGGCGCCCTGCTGACCGTCCTGCTTCTGTTCTGGTACATGTTCTTCTACGTCGCGCTGATGTCCCCCCTCGCCGTCACCATGATCGCCGTCGCCCTGCTCTGGCGCGTCGAGGAACCGGTGCTCGGCCGTCGGGTGACCGCGCGCACCGGCGGGGGTGCCTGGTGAACAGCGAGACCACCTATCTGACCGACCTCGCGGCCGTGCTGTGGCCCTGCGGGGGCCTGCTCGGGCCCGGCGACGGGGCGTTGCGGCGGACCGCCCGACGCAACCGGGGCAACCAGTACCTTCCGGTGCCCAACGCGCACAACCCGAGGGTGATCCTGCCCGCGCACAACCGCTCGGCGGCCACCCGCGGCATCACCTCTTTCGCCCAGGGCCACTCCCTACGCGAGCGGCTGCGAACCCTGCTGCTGACCGGCGCGTTCGCCACCGGGATCGCTCCGCTGCTGCTGCGCGACCGGCTGTACGTGGGCGCGGGACCGGGGATCGAGCACGCGCTCGCCACCGCACTGGACCGCGAACTGTCCATCGCGATCCACGTGGGACCGCCGCGCGCTAACCGCAAGCCGGTCCTGCTGCTGCTCACTCCGGGCGGGCGCACCATCGGCTACGCCAAGGTCGCCATCAACGATCTCACCTCCCGTCTGGTCCACGCCGAGACCCGGGCGCTGCGCCACCTCGCCGGGGCCCGGCTGCGGGACGTGACCGTGCCGCGGCTGCTCTACGACGGCGAATGGAACGGCCACCCGCTGCTCGTACAGGAGGCGCTGCCGGTCGGTGACCAGACGGACCGGCCCACCCGGCACCAGCTGCTGCGCTGCGTCACCCAGATCGTGGGACTGGCGCGGGTGCGCGAGCGCAGACTCTCGGCGAGCCCCTACCGCAGATCCCTGGACGAGCGCATCGCCAAGCTCGGCGCCCGCCCCGAGGCCGCTCCGCTGCGTGCCGCACTGCACCGCCTCCCGGACGTGTCGCTGCCCTTCGGGGCCTGGCACGGGGACCTGACCAGGTGGAACATCGCCAGCACCGCGCGCAGGGCCTTCGTGTGGGACTGGGAGCGGCTCGCCATGGACGCGCCCGCGGGGTTCGACGCCCTGCACTACGACCTCAACGAGGCCGTGCAGGCCGGGGTCCACCCGGGCGTGCACCGCTGGCTGGACAGCGGTTCCCGACTGCTGCGCGACCCGCTGATGGCCGAGAGCGGTCTGCGGGAGCACGTCGTCTCCACCGTGATGGCGCTGTACCTGATCGACCTCGCCACCCGCTACCTCCAGGACCGCCAGGCCGAGAACGGCGGCGGTTTCGCCGCCGTCGACGACTGGCTGCTGCCCGCGCTGGAAGGGCTTCAGGAGAGAGCGGCCCACGAGGCCACCCACATCACCGGCTGAACGCCGCACCGCCGTACCGCACCCCACCGCGCCGGGCCGTCCCGCCGCACACCGCCGGGTCCCCGCCACGAAGGGGATCCCGCAGCCCATCGGGTCCCCACCACGAAGGGGATCCGCAACCCACCGGACCCCCGCCACGAAGGGGATCCCGCCGACGCACTTCGAAGGAGCTCGCGATGCCCCGGGCCACCTCGCCCCTGAACCGTCTGGCCGTCCCGGCCAGGCGTGCCCTGCTCCCCCTCGCCGACGGCCTGGGCGGGCTGACCAGCTCCGCCCGCGCCCTGCCCGACTTCCTCATCTGCGGGGCCCAGCGCTCCGGCACCACCTCGCTGTTCAAGGCCCTGTCCCAGCACCCGGCGGCGACCGGCCCGGTGCTGCGCAAGGGGGTCCACTACTTCGACACCGGGTACCAGCACGGGCTCACCTGGTACCGCTCGCACTTCCCGCTGCGTGCCACCCTGCGCGCGCGGTGGGGACGGCCCCGGGTCCGGGTCTTCGAGTCCAGCCCCTACTACCTGTTCCACCCGCTGGCCGCCGAGCGGATCGCCCGAGAGCTGCCCCAGGCGCGGATCGTGGTGATCCTGCGCGACCCAGTCGAGCGGGCCTACTCCGCGCACGCCCACGAGACCGCGCGGGGTTTCGAGACCGAACCGTTCGGGCGTGCGCTCGACCTGGAGGACAAACGGCTGTCCGGGACCGAGGAACGGCTGGTGGCGGACCCCGCCCACCACTCGCACTCCCACCAGCACCACGGCTACGTGGCCCGGGGGCGCTACGTCGACCAGCTGGTCCGGATGGAGCGGGCCGTGGGACGCGAGCGCATGCACGTGGTGGACTACGCGGACCTGTTCGGCGGCGGCCCCGCGGCGCTGGAGGGGATCATGCGCTTCCTCGACCTGCCGCCGGACCCGCGGACCACCCTGGGGCGGCACAACGCCCGTAAGCGCTCGGTGCTACCGGAGTCCCTGCGCGCCGAACTCACCTCGCGGTTCGCGGACAGCGACGCCCGCCTCGCCGCCTGGTGGGGCCGCACCCCCTCGTGGTGCCAGTGACCCCGACCGAGGCCCGACCGGACAGCGGCCTGCGCCGGGTCCTACGCGGCGGGGTGGTCAACATGGCGGGCGCAGTGGTGAGCGCGGCGCTCAACCTCGCGCTGATCATCGCGATCACCCGGGCGTTCTCGCAGGAGACAGCCGGGCTGCTGTTCTCGGCGACGTCGGTGTTCCTGATCATGGCGGCGGTGGCCAACCTCGGCGCCCCGGACGGGCTGGTGTACTTCATCGCCCGGATGCGGGTCTTCGGCCGCCACGGCGGGGTCCCGGCGCTGCTGCGGCTGGCGCTGGGCCCCGCCGTGCTGGCGGCCTGCCTGGTCTCGGTGCTGTTGGTGGTCTTCGCCCGACCTCTGGCGGACGCCCTGGGCCCGGAGGAAGCCACCACCTACCTGCGGATCCTGGCGCTCTTCCTACCGTTCGCGGTGCTCACGGACTCCGCGTTGGCGGCCACCCGCGCCCACCACGACATGTCGGTGACCGTCCTGATCGACAAGGTGGGCCGCCCGCTGGCGCAGCTGGGCCTGGTGGCGATGATCGCGCTCAGCGGTTCGGCCGGGCTGCTCGCCCTGGCCTGGGCCGGGCCCTACCTGCCCGCCGCGGTGCTGGCCTGGTTCTGGCTGGGCCGGATCGTGCGCCGGGCGGCCCCCGAGGAGCCGCGCGAATCCGCTGACGCGCCCGTGACCGCGCCCGCCGGTACTCTCGCCGAGGAGGAGCGGGTCACCCCGGCCGGGTTCTGGTCGTTCTCGCTGCCCCGCGCCCTGGGCGGGGTCGCCCAGATGGGTGTGCAGCGCGGCGGTGTGGTGATGGTGGCCCTGCTCAACGGGCTGACCGGCGCGGCTGTCTTCACCGCGGCCACCCGGATCATGGTCGTCGGGCAGTTCGGCACCCAGGCCGTGCTCTACGCGGCCCAGCCTCGGTTCGCCGAGCTCCTGGCCGCCCGCGATCACGCGGCCGTGCGCGCGCTCTACCAGGCGGGGACGTCCTGGCTGGTCTGCCTGACCTGGCCGCTGTACCTGTCCGCGCTGGTGTTCGCGCCCGAGGTGATGAAGCTGTTCGGGGCCGAGTACTCGACCGGGGCGATGGCACTGGTCATCGTGTGCACGGGCCAGCTGGCCGCCCAGGTGCTGGGGATGGGCGACCTCATCCTCACCATGACCGGGCGCACCGGGCTGAACCTGCTCAACAACGTGATGTCACTGCTGGCCAACGTGGCGGTGTGCGTACTGCTGGTGCCCTCGCACGGCGCGGCGGGCGCGGCGGTGGCCCTGGTGGCCGCCGTCCTGGTCCGCAAGCTCCTCCCCCTGTGGCAGCTGCGTTCCCTGGTCCTGCTGCACCCCTTCAGCAGTCCCGTGCTGATCGCGACCGGCAGCGCGCTGGTGTGGTTCGGCGCCCTGCCGCTACTGCTGGACGCGGTGACCGGCGGCGGGCTCCCGGTCCTGGCCGCCGCCGTACTGGCGGGCGCGGGCGGGCACCTGTACACGGTCTGGCGCACACGCGCGCACCTTCAACTCCGGAGGTGACCGAACTCCGGCCGTCACCGCGCGTCGCCTTCCCCGCCGGGCTCCCCGCGCTCACGATTGAACACCCAGAGCAATGGACTGATGACTGAATGTCTGACCGACCGGTTCTCCTGGTGGCCTCCAGCGGGGGCCACCTCACCCAGCTCCGCTCCCTGCGCCCCTGGTGGCAGGGCAGGGAACGTGTGTGGGTCACCTTCCGCACCCCCGACGCCGAGTCCTCGCTGGCCGACGAGTCGGTGCGCTGGGCCCACCACCCCACCACGCGCCACGTCGGCAACCTGCTGCGCAACACGGTCCTGGCCCTGCGGGTGATGCGCGCACGGCGCCCCGCCGCCGTGGTCAGCACCGGTGCCGGGGTGGCCCTGCCGTTCTTCGTCCTGGCCTGGCTGATGCGGATACCCACCGTCTACATCGAGGTCTACGACCGCATCGACACCCCCACCCTCACCGCCCGGCTCTGCAAGCCCTTCACCCGCCTGTTCCTCGCCCAGTGGGAGGAGCAGCGCTCGTTCATGCCGACCGCCATCACCGTAGGACCGCTCCTGTGACTGAACAGACCACACGCCCCACGCGCCGCCCCGACGGCAGCGACCACCCCGACGTGGTCGTCAGCCTCGGCACCGACCACCACGCCTTCGACCGTCTGGTGCGCTGGACCGACGACTACGCCCGCCGCCACCCGGACCTGCGGGTACTGGTGCAGCACGGGCACAGCCAGGCCCCGGCCAGGGCCTCGGGCACCCCGTTCCTGCCCGGGGAGGAGCTCTCCGAAGCGATGCGCTCGGCCACCGTCGTGGTCACGCACGGCGGCCCCGGGACCATCACACAGGCGCGGGCCGCCGGGCACCTGCCGGTCGTGGTCGCCCGGGACCCCGAGCTGGGCGAGCACGTGGACAACCACCAGCTGCTGTTCGTCAAGCGGGTGGAGGAGGCGGGCCGGGTGCGCGCCTGCACCACCGCCCAGCAGCTGCACGCGTTCATCGACAAGGCCCTGGCCTCACCCGAGGACTTCCGGGTGGACTCGGGCGCCGACGACGGGACCGAACGCGCGGCCCTGCGCGCCGGTCAGCTCATCGACCTGCTCACCCACGAGACGGACGAGGCCCCGGTGGACAGTGCCCGGGAGGGCTCCGCGACGGGGGCCGAGACCACCGCGGCGACCAGGACACCGAACGACACCTGGCCGGCCGTGACGGTGGTCGTGCCCACCCGTGACCGGCCCGAGCTGCTGCGCCGCACCCTGCGGGCGATCGTCGAGCAGGACTACCCCGGGCGGATCACCACCATCGTGGTCTACGACAACGATCAGCCCGACCCCTCGCTCGCCCACGCCGAGGGCGACCGCCCGGTCCGGGTGGTGACCAACACGCTCACCCCGGGGCTGGCAGGGGCGCGCAACACCGGTGTGCTGGGTGCCGATACCGAGCTCGTGGCCTTCTGCGACGACGACGACACCTGGCTGCCCGAGAAGCTCCGCACCCAGGTGGAGATCATGCGCGCCGAACCCGGCACCGACATGGTGTGCTGCGGCATCCAGGTGGTCTACGACCGGGTCGAGTCCGAGCGGATCCTGGACCGGACCAGCGTCACCTTCGCCGACCTGCTGAAGTCACGGCTGACCGAGCTGCACCCGTCCACCTTCCTGATCCGCCGGTCGGCCATGATCGACGGCTGCGGGACGGTGAGCGAGGAGATCCCCGGCAGCTACGCCGAGGACTACGAACTGCTGCTGCGGCTGGCCAGGCGCGCCCCGATCCGCAACATCCCCGAACCCGGCGTGCGGGTGCTGTGGCACCGCAAGTCCTTCTTCTCGGAGCGCTGGCACACCATCTCCACCGCGCTGCGCTGGCTGCTGGAGCGCTACCCGGAGTTCGCCCTGGTACCGCGCGGCTACGCGAGGATCGCGGGCCAGATCGCCTTCGCCGAGGCGGCCGCCAAGCGGCGCGGGCAGGCGCTGCGGTGGATCGGGCGGACTCTGCGCAACCGGCCGCTGGAGGGCCGGGCGTACCTGGCCGTCCTGGTGGTGTGCGGGGTCCCTGCGGGGTGGATCCTGCGCCTGCTGCACCTGCGCGGCAAGGGGGTGTAGGTGCCGGGCCGGTCCGCCGACCCCCGCGCGGCGAACCGGCCCGGACGAACGTTCCACCCTCTTCTGAACGCGTGGTCGAAGGTCAACGACGGCGGTCGGAAACGGGGAGGCGCCAGCCGGGTGCGGCCGATAATCTCGACACCGCACACGACCGAACAGGGGGACGCTTGTACAGGGAGCATGTGATCAGGGAAGCCGGCGCCGAGGACGTGGCGGAGGCCGCGGACACACTCACCGAGGCATTCCGGAACTATCCCTTCACCCGGCACACGATCTCCGCCGACGACCACCTCGCGCGGCTCCGCGAGTTCCAACGGATCTTCCTGGCCGAGATCGGCCTGCCGCACGGACGGGTGTGGGTGAGCGAGGGGCTGGACGCGGTCGCCGTGTGGTCCACACCCGAATCCGGCGGGGCCGAGGCGGTCATGACGGAGCTGCTGCCCACGCTGGTGAACCTCGCGGGCGACCGCGCGGACGCCTACGCCTCGGCGGAGGGGGCCATGGAAGGGCACCGGCCCACAGAACCGGTCTGGTTCCTGGGCACCGTGGGGGTCCGTCCTGAGGCACAGGGCCGGGGACTGGGCCGCGCCGTGGTCGGCGCCGGGCTGCGCGAGGCGGACGCGGCGGGCGTGCCTGCGTTCCTGGAGACCTCCTCGCCGGGGAACGTCCGGCTGTACGAGTCGCTGGGTTTCCGGGTCACCGCCGAGTACGACCTGCCCGACGGCGGTCCGCGCACCTGGTCGATGCACAGGCCGGCGGGCGGCTGATCAGAACCGTCCCGGGATCGGAGTCCTGCCCTGGAGCAGGCGCTCAGTCGCGGGTGGCGGCGTACTCGGCGAGGCGGCGGACCCGCTCGGGCAGGTTCACGTAGGGGTCCTGTCCGGCCAGTTCGAAGCCGCGCCGGGCGTACTCGTTGGCCTGGATCCGGAAGTCGCAGCCGTCGCCGACCTTGCTGTCCCACAGCTTCACCGCGCGCACGCGCTCGTAGCGTTTGAGGACGTCCGGGACGTCCGTGTACCACTTCAGGGTCTCCCGGGGGCCGATGTTGGTGGTGCCCATCTCGCCGATCATGACCGGTTTGGTCGGGTCGATACCGTGTTTGGGCCCCTCCTCCTGGATCCATTCGTAGGTGGGGGCGAGCGCGTCCTCGAAGGAGTCGACGTGGGTCCAGTTGTTCATCTTGTCGCAGCCGGTCATGTTGTACGCCTCCCAGCTGATCCAGTCAACGTAGTTGTTGCCGGGCCACAGGCCGGGGAGGCGGTTCATGTTGCCGGGCCAGCCGGTCACGTTCCACACCCAGATGACGTTGTCCGCGCCCTCGGAGCGGTACAGGTCGACGATGTGCTGCCAGGAGCGCACGAACTGGGCGGGGGTACCGCGCTTGTTGTAGCGGTTCTTGCCGTCGGCCTCGTGGTCGAAGGTGACGAAGTAGGGCACATCCAGCTCCGCGATGGCTCGCGCCTGGGAGCGCAGCGAGGAGTCGAACTCGCCGTTGATGATGCTGCGGTAGGAGATGTCCGGGTGCCCGGGCCGGGTGAAGCGGCGGGCCTCGATGTTGGTGTGCACGAAGCGGCCCTCGGCGATCATCCGAAGTTCGCGGTCGCCGGGGACGTTCGGCTGGTCGATGCCGCGCCAGGTGTAGACGATGTCCATGTCCCGGCCCACCGCGGACTCCAGCGCGCGCACGTCGTCGCCGTAGGGGCTGGCCCCCCACCAGACCCCGCAGGAGGGTTCGAGGATGTCGGAGACGGTGCAGTGGATCTCCCGGGAGGAGGGCATCCCGAGAAGCGGTGCCGACCGGTGGGCCGGCTGGCTCTCGGGCGGCTGGCTCTCCGCCGGTGTCGCGGCGTCGGAGGGCGCGTCGCCCACCCCCGCGAGCCCCAGGGCGAGGAGCAGAGCCCCCGCCACCGCCATCCCCCGTACCGGTCCGCTGTCCACGGCCAACCGCCCCCTAGCTCACCCGAATACGACACAGAGTGTTCACGTGATGACCATACGTCATATTTTACGCACGCAACACCCTGTCGTTCGCTGAGCGGACATGAGTACGCACAGCTCTCAGCAGACCCGTGCCCTCAGTAGCCGTAGCGTCCGCGCGTGGGAGAGGTGACTGCGGCAACCAGGCCACGGCGCCACGGGGCCATCCCCTCACGCCAGGCGTGATCGGCCCGGACACCCACCGGACCGGTCCTGAAGCGCATCGGATTGCCGGAGACCGCGTGGCCCTCGGACAGCTTCACCCCGCCCTCACCCAGGGTGAGCGGCGCTCCGGTGTGCCCGGCGAAGGCGGCCACGCGCCCGAACTCGGCCTCCGGGTCGGCCACGAAATCTTCGTAGCGCACCCGCAGGGTCGGGACCCCCCGCCGGGCCAGCGCGTCCAGCGTGGAGTTCTGGGTCATCCACTGCACCGCCGAACGACCTGCCGAGTAGCGCGCCATCTCCGGCTCGGAACTTCCCGGCGACGCGTCCGGGCGTGCCACCCGCTTGCCCCAGGAGTGCGCCACCGCCCGGGGGTCGCGCACCACGTGCAGCAGGCGCATCCGAGCCCCGTACCGCCAGCGCAAGCAGGCCGCCAGGGAGGCGTGCTTACTGGCGTCCACGATCACCCGGGCACCGCTGACCTGCGCGACCGCCGAGTAGAGCCGGTGATAGAGGTCCGTGTAGCGCGCAGTGCGGGCCGCGAGGGCGCCCTCCCCCGCCGACCCGTTGAGCAGCGCCGGCAGGTAACGGGTCCGGTCGACGCCGTCCTTGAGCCGTAGCACCCGCTGGACGTCCAGGCATTCCC
Organism: Nocardiopsis valliformis DSM 45023; assembly: GCF_000340985.1. NCBI lineage: Bacteria > Bacillati > Actinomycetota > Actinomycetes > Streptosporangiales > Nocardiopsidaceae > Nocardiopsis > Nocardiopsis valliformis. The sequence continues at coordinate 23,081 of NZ_ANAZ01000045.1, read as the reverse complement.
AGCCGCCGAACGCCCGCTTGCCCACCTCCGCCCAGAATCCGCAGTCGGCGAAGGCCAGACCGCAGCCGCAGCGCTCGTTCTCCACCAGACCCCGCTGCCACAGGTGCACGATCTCACCGACGGAGCAGAACCCGGGCAGCTCACCAAGAAGGCGCTCGATCAGGGTGGAACCGGAACGACCCATCCCGCCGACGAACACCAGACGATATCCATCCACGGACCCAGGCTATTACCTGAAGTCATTGAGAATTAGCGGAACGTGATATTGCTCCGTGTCGACGGCCCGGGAACAGGGACAACCCCGGGCGGGAGGTTCACTCCCGGCCCGGGGCCGTTTCACTCGCGGTCGACGGTCAGTCCGTCAGGATGTGGACGCGCGGGGACTCCACAGCCTGGACGGTCCTACAGACCCTCGACGTTCAGCAGCAGGTTGACTGTGTTGCCGGGCACGCCGCTGAGCTTGTCCTCGCCGCCGTTCGCGATCAGCCAGTCGAGGATGACGCCCTGCTCGTCATCGCCAAAGGTGCTCTTGTACAGTGCGGCGGCACCGGCCACGTGCGGGCTGGCCATCGAGGTACCGCTGAAGCTGTCCGTGCCGCCACCAGGGATGGTGGACTCGACGGCCACGCCGGGAGCGTAGATGTCAACGGCCGGACCGTGGTTGGAGAAGGAGGCGGTGGCGTCGTTCCGGTCGGAGGCACCGACTGCGACCACACCCTCGGCACCGCCCGGGGAGACGTTGCCCGTGTCCTGGCCCTCGTTGCCCGCAGCGACGGCCACGAACACACCAGAGTCGGCCAGAGCGTTGACCGCGTCGTCCACGGCCTGCGAGGCCGGGCCGCCCAGGGACAGGTTGGCGACCGCGTTGTCCGCGGAGTTCTCGGCCACCCACTCGATGCCCGCGATGACGTCGTCGTAGGAACCCGAGCCGTCGTCGCCGAGTACCTTGACGCCGATCAGGTCGGCACCCGAAGCCACACCGTAGCTGTCCGCACCCACGGTGCCCGCCACGTGCGTGCCGTGGCCTTGACGGTCGCCGCCGTCACCGCCGGTGGCGTCGAAACCGACCGAGGCGCGGTCACCGAACTCGGGGTGGGAGTCGTCGATCCCGGTGTCGATGACGTAGACGGAGGTGCCGCTGCCGTCGGACTCAGTCGTGTAGGACCCGTCCAGGGGCAGGTCCTCCTGGTCGATCCGGTCCAGGCCCCACGGGACCAGGGTGTGGGCCTCGCCGACCTGCTCGATGTAGGCGACGCCGTCCTGGGCGCGCAGCTTCTCGACCTCGGCCGCGCTCAGCGTGGCCGAGTAGCCGTTGATGGTCTCCTCGTAGACGTGGTTGACCTGGTCGGCGGAGATGCCGAAGGCCGACGCGGAGACGGACGTGGTGGTGATGGTGTCCTCGAGGACGACGAACCAGTCACCGCCCGCGGCGGAAGAGGTCGTGTACACCGGCGCGAGTTCCTGGGCGCCAGCGGTGGTGGCGCCGGAGAGCGCCAGGGGAATGGTGAGTGCGCTGACCGCGACAGCGCTGAACGCGACCCTGCGAGTGGGCTGCTTCTTCACGCGGTTCCTCCTTGTGGGGGTATTCATAGTGGGAGTACGCGACAGGACATAACCGTGCGTATTGGATCGATTGCTAACCCGTACGCGATTCGCACACTTTAGACAGATATGACCCGTGAATGCCAGAGGATGAGCGAATTTTTCTGAACGATCACCCTTCGCATCACTAGCCAATGCGCCAGGTTCCCTTGCTTCGGGGTGACAATCTGTTTGGTCTGAACGCCTACATACGCCCCTAACGCCGGGTAACTTCCAAGCCCCCGAGAACCGCCTTCCACCCGATTCCCATTGGCACCGAGGCCCAGAAAAAAGCTGGTCAAGCCTTTACTTCAGGAAATATCAGCGCAAGAAACAGCCCTGGACCGGCCTGGACCGGCCTGGACCGGCCCAGCCGGGCACCCCAGTCGATAACACACGAAACGGGGCCGCCAAAAGCGGCCCCGCTCGGAATGTTTGGGCTTTTACCGGGTACCACTAGTCGGCTTTGACGACCATTCCTGCGCCCACCGTGGTGTTGGTGGCCTCGTCGATGAGGATGAACCCGCCCGTCTGCCGGTTCTTCGTGTACTCGTCCACGAAGAGCGGCTGGGTGGAGCGCAGCCGGACCCGGCCGATCTCGTTGAGCGCCAGGTGGTCCGCGCTCTCGTCGCGGTGCAGCGAGTTCACGTCCAACCGGTAGCGCAGGTCCTTGACCATGACCTTCGCGGTGCGGGTCGTGTGCTTGACCAGGAGCTTAGAGCGCGGCGTGAGCTTGCGGGCGTCCGTCATCCAGCACACCATCGCCTCGATGTCCTGGGACACCGCCGGGGTGTTGTTGGGGCGGCAGATCATGTCGCCCCGGGAGATGTCGATCTCGTCCTCCAGCAGCAGGGTGACCGACATCGGCGAGAACGCCTCCGCCACCTCCCCGTCCGCGGTGAGGATCTTGGCGATGCGCGTGGACAGCCCCGAGGGCAGGTGCGTGACCTCGTCGCCGGGCTTGAGGACCCCGCCCGCGAGCTGGCCCGCGTAGCCCCGGTAGTCGTGCAGCTCCGGGTCGTCGGACTTGTGCGGCCGGATCACGTACTGCACCGGGAAGCGCGCGTCGATCAGGTTACGGTCCGAGGCGATGTGCACGTTCTCCAGGTGGTGCAGCAGGGAACCGCCCGTGTACCAGGGCATGTTCTCGGATTGGCTCACCACGTTGTCGCCGTGCAGGGCGGAGATCGGCACGAACGTGAGGTCGCGCGCGTCCAGCTTGGCGGCGAACTCAGCGAACTCGGCCTTGATCTCCTCGAACCGGTCCTGGGAGTAATCGACCAGGTCCATCTTGTTCACCGCGAGCACCAGGTGCGGCACCTGGAGCAGGGTGGTGAGGAAGGCGTGGCGGCGGCTCTGCTCCTGCAGACCCTTGCGGGCGTCCACCAGGATGATCGCCAGATCGGCGGTGGAGGCGCCGGTGACCATGTTCCGGGTGTACTGGATGTGCCCGGGGGTGTCCGCAATGATGAAGGTGCGCTTGGGGGTGGCGAAGTAGCGGTACGCCACGTCGATGGTGATGCCCTGCTCACGCTCGGCGCGCAGGCCGTCGGTGAGCAGGGCGAGGTTGGTCTGCTCCTCGCCGCGAGCGACGCTGGTGCGCTCCACGGCGTCGAGCTGGTCCTCGAAGATGGACTTGGAGTCGTACAGCAGGCGGCCGATCAGGGTGCTCTTGCCGTCGTCCACAGAGCCCGCCGTGGCGAACCGCAGGATGTCGTTGCTCATGATGCCTGGTCCAATGTGCGAAGTATGAGACGGCCGGGGAGCCGCGAGTGAAGAGTGGGGAGGCGGCGGCGCGGCTGTTAGAAATAGCCCTCGCGCTTGCGGTCCTCCATCGCGGCCTCGCTGGCCCGGTCGTCGGCGCGGGTCTGACCGCGCTCGGTGATCCGGGTCGCGGCGATCTCGGCGATGATGTCGTCCAGCTCCACGGCCGTGGACTTGACCGCACCGGTGCAGGTCAGGTCACCGACGGTGCGGTAGCGCACGGTCTCGGTGAAGGGCACCTCGGTCTCTTCGCGCTGAATCAGCGGGGAGTCGGCGAGCAGGATGCCGTCACGCTCGAACACGCTCCGCTCGTGGGCGAAGTAGATCGAGGGCAGCTCCAGCTCCTCCCGCTGGATGTAGCCCCACACGTCGAGCTCGGTCCAGTTGGAGATCGGGAAGACCCGGATGTGCTCGTCCCGGTTGATCCGGGTGTTGAACACGTTCCAGAGCTCGGGGCGCTGGTTCTTGGGGTCCCACTGGCCGAACTCGTCGCGGAAGGAGAAGACCCGCTCCTTGGCGCGGGCCTTCTCCTCGTCGCGGCGGGCGCCGCCGAACGCGGCGTCGAAGCCGTTGTCCTCGATGGCCTCCAGCAGCGCCGAGGTCTGCAGCCGGTTGCGGCTGGCCCAGCGGCCGGTGGGCTCGGTGACCTTGCCCGCATCGATCTGCTCCTGGACCGAGGCGACGACCAGTCGCACCCCGGCCTGGGCCACCCGGCGGTCCCGGAACTCGATGACCTCGTCGAAGTTGTGTCCGGTGTCCACGTGCATGACGGGGAACGGGATCGGGCCGGGCCAGAAGGCCTTCTCCGCCAGGCGCAGCATGACGATGGAGTCCTTGCCACCGGAGAAGAGGAGCACGGGGCGCTCGAACTCCGCCGCCACCTCGCGCATGATGAAGATCGCCTCGGCCTCGAGGACGTCCAGCTGGGAGAGCTGGTAACGCCCGAGCGCCTGCTGACTCGCCTGACCCATGGAATCCGCCTTAGAAATACCGACACACACGACCGGTTCCACCGCGGAGGGGTCCTTCGGTTCAGGCCCCCGCGTGCGGACCGGCGCTGTCAAGGTCCGCGCCGTCGCGGATGCTTGCCAACAACATACCCGACAATTCCGATCGGCATACAAGGACATCGGGGAGTAGCGGGTCGGCTACGTTGTATTGCAGCTCGGAGCCGTCGATCCGGGAAGTGTGCAGGCCAGAGGCGCGCGCGACCGCCACCGGAGCGGCACTGTCCCACTCGTACTGCCCACCCGCGTGCACGTAGATGTCGGCGATACCGAGCAGCACGGCGCAGATCTTCGCGCCGGCCGACCCCATCGGGACCACCTCGGCACCGAGCTGGGTCGCCATGCGCTGCACGAACGCGGGCGGTCGGGTGCGGCTCGCGGTGATACGCAGCCGCTGACCCTCGGGGCGCTCCTCCGGTAGCCACGGCGGGTCGACCGTGGACAGGCAGCTGCCCTGGGCGGGTAGCGCCACCGCACCGGCGACCAGGTCTCCGTTCTCCCAGAGCGCCACGTGCACGGCCCAGTCGGTGCGGCCGGGCTCGGAGAACTCCCGGGTCCCGTCGAGCGGGTCGATGATCCACACCCGCCGGGCCTTCAGCCGCGCCGGGTCGTCCGCGCCCTCCTCGGACAGCACCGCGTCGCTGGGCCGCAGCCGCCCGAGCGCGGAGAAGAGGAACTCGTGCGAGGTACGGTCCCCCAGGGTGCGCAGGACCTCGGGCTCGTCGAAGCCGTGGCGGGCGCGCAGGCGCAGCAGCAGCTGCCCGGCCTCGCTCGCCAGGTCCCGGGCCACCTCATGATCGTTTCGGATGCTCTTCACCGGCTAGTATGCTCCCGCCCCACGGATCACCGCTGACCACGTCTTCCACAGAATCTGGATGTCCAGCGTCAGCGACCAGTTTTCCACGTACCGCAGATCCAGACGGACCGATTCCTCCCAAGAGAGGTCGGATCGGCCGCTGACCTGCCACAGACCCGTCAACCCCGGTTTGACCACCAGCCTGCGGCGGACGTCGTGCCCGTACTGGGCGACCTCCTCCGGCAGCGGCGGCCTGGGGCCGACGAGCGACATCTCTCCGCGCACCACGTTGATGAGCTGGGGAAGCTCGTCAAGCGAGTAGCGGCGCAGCCACGCCCCCACGGGCGTGACCCTGGGATCCCGACGCATCTTGAAGAGCACACCGTCGTGCTCGTTGCGGGGCCGGAGAAGACTCTTCAGCGCCTCCGCCCCGACCACCATCGTACGAAACTTGTAAACCGTGAACTCGGCCCCACCCCGGCCAACACGCGTTTGCCGGAAAAAAGCGGGTCCGCCGCCCTCGGATCGGATGAGCAGGCACAGGACCAGGAAGAGGGGCGAGAGCAGGACCAGGGCGAGCGCGGCGGCGCAGCGGTCGAAGGCGCCCTTGACCAGGCGGCGGGCGCCGACGAGCTCGGGATGCTCCACGTGCAGCAGGGGCAGGCCCGCCACCGGGCGGATCGTGGTGCGCGGACCGGCGACCTCCATGAGGGCGGAGGCGACGGTGAGATCGGTACCGGTCTTCTCCAGCTGCCAGGCCAGGCGGCGCAGCTCCACACCGTCCATCTCGGGGCAGGCCAGGACGGCGACGGTGTCCGCACCGACCAGGGCGGCGGCGTCGGCGGCGTCGGTGAAGCTGCCCAGGACCGGAACGCCCTCGATCTCGGCCGTGTGGGCCTCGTGTTCGGGCAGGCAGACGCCCACCACGCGCATGCCGTGGTAGATCTCGTCGCGGAAACGCCGGATGAGGTCACTCGCGGCCACGCCGTAGCCGACGACCACGACCCCGCTCATGCACGCCCCCGAACGGCGGCGTCGGTGCAGCGCCTTGCGTCGCGCGTAACGCAGGCCGAGGCTGAGCAGGACGATCAGGGGCAGCGCGACCAGCACGTAGCCGCGGGCGAGGTCGAACTTGACGGCGTAGGCGCCGACCGCGACGGTGGCGGCCAGGACCGCTCCGGCGACCGCGACCCGGCGGTACTCCTCGGTGCCCACCCCGAGGAAGCGGCGTTCGTAGCCGCCGCCGAGGCAGACGAAGACGACCCAGGCCAATGGCAGGATCAGGGAGATGACCAGGTAGGGGACGGTTGTGGCCGCGGCCAGGGAGCCGTGGAAGCGGACCGCGGTCCCGGCCAGGGTCGCGGTGAGGGCACCGGCCAGGTCCAGCCCGACCAGTCCGAGGACGTAGGGGCGCAACCAGGTGTCGGCCCGGGGGCCGGTGTTCACCAGGACCCGCCGGGGCGGGTGGGCGGGTGCTCCTTCCGCCCTTTTCGGACGCTCCTGCCGATGCGCGGCGGGTTTCCCCTGGACGGTCCCGCTGGTTGTCACCACGTATCCCCCAAGACCACGTACGGATTCCTGTGCTCACTATGAGTAATCGCCCCTGGCGTCATGGGACTCACGCGGAGGGTGTGAGCGGGGCGCGCTTCGGGGGGCGGAACTCGTACCGCCAACCCGAACAGTAACCAAAAGTAGTGGAAAAGTCGCCGTAGGTTGCGGCCTGTTGGGGAAGAAGTCCCGATCCAGCCGAGAACGTGTCTTTCCTGAGACCGGCCGGACCCTACCCCTTAGGGACAGGATCCGGCCAAATAGCGCCTGGACCGAAACCCCGCACGAAACGTGACGCGGCCCAGACCCAGCACGCGAAGCGCCGGGGCGGCACCCAGAGCGTCAGGCCAGCGAGGGGTCCATGACCGCCGCGAGCCGCAGGTGGGGCTCGGCCAGTCCCCGCTCTCCCTGGCGCTGGAGTGTGCGCCCCAGCAGCAGGTGGGCGTAGGCGTCGTCCGCACTCTCCTCGAGCAGCGCCTCCAGAGTGCTCCGTGCCCGGTTCAGCTGGGCGGAGCGGTAGTAGGCACGGGCAGCCAGGAAACGCACGTTGCGGTCGTCGGCGTGGGTCTCGGCCAGCGGCCCGAGCAGTTCGAGCGCGCCCAGCGGGTTGGCGAGCTCAAGCAGCGCCTCGGCCCGCCGCAACCGCTCCACCTCCTCCGGGAGCCGCCTCGGCTCCCGCCCGGCCGCCTCGGCCAGGAACTCGGCGATCAGCTCGGGCGACTGGGCCCCGGTGAGCGCCATGCCGTTGGCCACGAAGGTCGGCGAGGTACGTACGCCCTCGGCCTGCCCCCACAGCAGGAGTTCACGGACCCGCTCCACGCCGCCGCCCCCGGCCAGTAGCTCACCGCCCCGGGCGAACCCGGCCTCGGCGGCGATGCCCGCCAGCACCTCGGAGTCGGCGATGTCACGGCCTTCCACGAAGTGGGCGCGCAGTACGCCTTCGGCCACGGCGTCCTGGACCGCGGGCCCCTCGGCCTCGGCCAGGGCGAGCAGCCGGTGGGCGTCGTGGCTGTCGGCCCGCCAGGCGGCGCCCCAACGGTCGCCGAGCCCTTCGGCGGCGGCCAGCTCCGACATCTGGACCAGCTCGCCGTCCCCGCCCTGGACGGGACCGCAGGCCTCCAGAGCGACCTCGACGAAGGGGTCGCGCAGGAACTCCTCGACCGGCTCGGACACGGCGGGCGCCGTGGGGTCGATCCGGTAGGGCCGCCACACGACCTCGACCGGCTCGCCGGACCGCCCGGCCAGCGCGCGCTCCAAGCGTCGCTTACCGATGTACATCCAGGGGCAGACCACGTCCGCCCAGATCTCGATCCTCATGCGAGCAGAATAAACGACACCTGTCGCTTAATCAACATGTGTTGCTTAAGCGACAGATGTCGTACCCTGGTCCCGTGAATCCCGATGACCCCCGAGTCCAACGCACCCGCGACCGGCTGCGCGCCGCCCTGCTCTTCCTCGCCGCCGAACAGGAGCTCGGCTCCGTGACCATGGCCGCCGTGGCCAGGCAGGCCGGGATCAACCGGGCCACCGCCTACCAGCACTACGCCGACCTGGACGCCCTGGTCGCCGACGCGATGGACGGCGCCGTCACCCACGTGGCCCGCTGCGCCGCCCTCTGCCCGCTCGACCAGCCCCGGGGCCCGCTCGACCAACCCCGGAACCGGGCCCCCGAGCCGTTGGTCGACCTGTTCACCCACGTCGCGGCCAACGCTGTGCTCTACCAGCGGATGCTCTCCGCGCAGGGCAGCGCCCGCTTCTCGAACCTGCTGCGCCAACGGCTCACCGAGGCCCTCGCCGACCGCTTCAGCACCGGCGCCAGGCCACCCGGCTTCGACGACGTCCCGGTCACCACCCACGCTGCCTATCTCGCGGGCGCCCTGGTCGGGGTGGTCGCCATCGCCTGCACCGAGGACAGGGCCCCAGCGGACCACGCCCATGCCGCCTGGCGCCTGCTGGTCCCCGGGCGTTAGGGCGGCGGAGCGGTGCTGTGGCGGACGATGAGTTCGGTGGCCAGTTCCACCCGGGAGCTCTCGATGGTCTCGTTCTGGACGAGCCTGTGCACCGTGCGCACCGCGAGACGGCCCATGTCGGCCAGCGGCTGACGCACCGTGGTCAGCGGCGGTGAGGACCAGCGGGCTTCCGGAAGGTCGTCGAAACCGACGACGCTGACGTCGTCAGGCACGCGCAGGCCCCGCTGACGCAACGCCTCGTAGACGCCCAAAGCCATCTGGTCGCTGGAGACGAACACAGCGGTGGGGTGGTCCTCCCCCGCGAAGAGGCGCTGACCGGCCCGGAAGCCGGACTCGTAGGTGAACTCGGCCGGGGCGACCAGAGCCGGGTCCACGCTCAGACCCGCCGTCTCCAGGCCCGCGCGGTAGCCGTCGAGTCTGGCCCGGCTGCACCAGAGCTCGGGCCGGCCCTCCACGAAACCGATGCGCCGGTGGCCGAGCTGGATCAGGTACTCGGTGGCGCTGAGGCCACCGGCCCAGTTGGTGGCGCCGACCGTCGGCGTGACCAGTTCGGGGACGCCCACCGCGTCGATCACCACCGCGGGCACGTCCAGGTCGCGCAGCTGGCCGTTGAGTTTGGGGTCCAGGTCGGTGGTAACCAGGATCGCGCCGTCGCTGACCCGTGCGCGGACGTTGTCCAGCCACTGGCGGGCCGCCTTGGGTCGGTTGTGTATGGCCGAGACCACCACCCCGGTACCCGACTGGTGGGCGGCGTCCTCCACGCCCCGGATGATCTCGACCGCCCACGGACTGTCCAGATCGTTGAAGACCAGGTCGAGCAGGCCGACCCGTTCCTTGGGACGGGAACCGCGGCGGCGGTAGCCGTGCGTGCGCAGCAGGGTCTCGATCCGCTCCCGGGTGGCCGGTGCGACGTCGCCCCGGCCGTTGAGAACGCGCGAGACCGTCGGCGCGGAGACGCCCGCCTCCGCCGCGATGACGGAGATGGTGACCTCTCGTGAGGGGGTAGCGCCCACTGAACCTCCTTGGTCCCGCACCAGACTACGAGATCTTCGCGACAAGGGGTCTTGACGCTCCCGCCGGCAGAATTTACTGTCCATTTCCAACAAGTTTCGGAAGTTTCCGGAACTTGATCGGAAAACTGAGTCTGGAGCCCCCGCTATGAGACAGATTCGACTCTCCGCAGCCGTGCTCACCGCATTGGCTCTGACCCTCCCCGCGACCGGCGTCGCGTCGGCCGACATCCGGCCGGAAACCGCCCACCGACAGGACACCACCCTCCGCGACGCAGCCCCCAGCGGCTTCGTGATCGGCAGCGCCGTCGCGGGCGGCGGACACCACCAGGACGAGGACTACCCCGACCCCTTCACCGGGGACCAGGCCTACCGCCAGCTCCTGGCCCAGGAGTTCAGCTCGCTGTCCGCAGAGAACCAGATGAAGTGGGACCACCTGCGCCCGAGCCCGGACGAGTACGCCTTCGAGGACGCCGACGCCATCGTCGAGTTCGCACAGGCCAACGGGCAGGACGTACGCGGGCACACCCTCCTGTGGCACAGCCAGAACCCCGACTGGTTGGAGAACGGGAACTACTCCCCCGAGGAACTGCGCGCGATCCTCCAGGACCACGTCGAGACCGTGGTCGGCCGCTACGCGGGACAGATCCAGCAGTGGGACGTGGCCAACGAGATCTTCGACGACGGCGGCAACCTGCGCACCGGGGACAACATCTGGATCCGCGAGCTGGGGGTGGAGATCGTCGGCGACGCGTTCCGCTGGGCGCACGCGGCCGATCCCTCGGCGGAGCTCTACTTCAACGACTACAACGTCGAGGACGTCAACGCCAAGAGCAACGCCTACTACGAGCTGACCCAGGAACTGCTGGCGGAGGGTGTGCCGGTACACGGCTTCTCCGCGCAGACCCACCTCGCTCTCCAGTACGGATTCCCGTCCAGTCTCCAGCAGAACCTGGAGCGCTTCGAGGCCCTCGGCCTGGCCACGGCCCTGACCGAGGTGGACGTGCGCATGCAGCTGCCCGACGGCAGCGAGCCCACCGAGCAGCAGTTGGAGGAGCAGGCCGACTACTACGCGCGCGCCCTGGAGGCCTGCCTGAACGTCAGCGGCTGCGAATCGTTCACCGTCTGGGGCTTCCCCGACCGCTACTCCTGGGTGCCCAACACTTTCCCGGGTGAGGGCGGCGCGACCATCTACTGGGACGACTACGCCACCAAGCCCGCCTACGACGCACTCCGGGAGACCCTCCTGGCGGCGTCCTGATCCCTGCTGACGGATCCGGCCTGGGCCCGGATGCTCACGTCCGGGCCCGGGGCGGGTCAGGCCGCGGTGTGGAAGATGTTCTGCGCCTTGCCCAGACCGTCGGTGAGGATGGTGCGGACCGCGTCGGCGGCACGCCCCACGTTCAGGTCCAGCTCGGGGCTCTCGGTCGAGGAGAAGTCGCGCAGCACGTAGGCGGCCGGGTCCATCCGCCCGGGGGGACGGCCCACACCGAAGCGGACCCGCAGGTAGTCGGGGCCGGAAAGGGAAGCGGTGGCCGACTTCAGCCCGTTGTGGCCGCCGGAGCCGCCGCCCTTCTTGAGCTTGAGGGCCCCGAAGTCGATGTCCATCTCGTCGTGCACGACGATGATCCGCTCCATGGGCACCTTGTAGAACCGGGCCAGCCCGGCGATCGGCCCGCCGGACAGGTTCATGAAGGTGCGCGGCTTGGCCAGGACCACCGAGACGCCGTCGATCCGGGTCTCGGCGACCTCGGCGTGCGCCTTGTGCACCTTCCAACGCTCGCCCTTGTCCGCGGCTATAGCGTCCACCACCATGAACCCGGCGTTGTGCCGGTTGCCCGCGTACTTGGGGCCGGGGTTGCCCAGCCCCACGACCAGCCAGCGCTCGGCCTCAGCCATGTCCTCGTCCCTGCTCTCCCTGAAACCCGGGCTCTCACCGGAACCCGAGCTCTTCCGGAATCCCAACCTGCTCAGAAAACTCCACATGCCGACCGACACTATCGAGCCAGCGACCCCGCACACGCCGAGCGCGCGGCCCCTGGAAACGGGAACCGCGCGCTCGGTGATGTGTGGTGTGGCACCGCGCCTTACTCGGCAGCGGCAGGCTCAGCGCCCTCGGAAGCCTCGCCGCTGGTCGACGGCTCCTCCTCCACGCGCGGCGCGGAGACGGTGAGCAGGAGCGACTCGGGGTCGGTCACCAGGGTGACACCCTCGGGCAGCTTCAGGTCGGCGGCGGTCGGGTTGGCGCCGATCTCCAGACCGTTGATGTCGAACTCGACACCGTTCGGAATGTGGGTGGCCTCAGCCTCGACGGTCACGGTGACGAGCTCCTGGTTGAGCACGCCGGGAGCCTTGACCTCACCGGTGAGGGAGACGTTGATCTCGACCTCGACCTTCTCACCCTTGGAGACGACCAACAGGTCGATGTGCTCCAGGAAGCCCTTGATGGCGTCGCGCTGCACGCTCTTGGGCAGGGCAAGGTTGTCCTTGTCCAGGCCTTCGAGGCGAATCAGGACGTTCGGGGTCTTCAGGGCGAGCATGAGATCGTGGCCCGGCAGGTTCAGGTGGCGGGGCTCGGTGCCGTGGCCGTAGAGGACGGCCGGCACCTTACCCGCGCGGCGGGCGCGACGGGAGGCGCCCTTGCCGAATTCCGTGCGGGGCTCGGCAGCGATACGTACCTCGGACACGACAAAACTCCTCGGGTTCAACCCCGCAGCACGGGGAACACGACTCCAGTAGTACGAACGATTCTCGCCTTCGGCGGAGAATGACGGCGGGGTCACCCAGCTTGCCGGGGACTCGACCGCCCTGGTTCCAGGCGTGCCCGGCGAGCCGTCACCGGACCGGTTCGGCCCGGGAACGCTCGTCGCGCACCCCTGCCCGTGTTGTTTCCAGGCGGATACACAGCAGGAATCCACCCGGGCACGGGGACACTCGGTCAAGTCTACTGGCTCTGGTGACGACTCCGTACATGCCCCACCGGCGGGACCCGCTCGGGTCCCGCCGGTGGACACACACGGCGCCGGGGGCTGCTGAGGGGGGACCTCAGCGTGCTCCGGCCGGGCCGGAGGTACTGCTGATACGGCTGGTGAAGCTGATGAAACCGGTGAAGCTAGTCGAACAGGCTCGTGACCGAGCCGTCAGTGAAGACCTCGTTGATCGCGCGGGCGACCAGCGGGGCGATCGAGAGCTGCGTGAGCTTCTCGAAGGAGCGCTCCTCCGGCACCGGCAGCGTGTTGGTGATGACCACCTCGGAGATCCGCGAGTTCTGCAGGCGCTCGGCCGCGGGGCCGGAAAGCACACCGTGCGTGGCAGCGACGATGACCTTCTTGGCGCCCTGCTCGAAGAGGGCCTCGGAGGCCTTCACGATGGTGCCGCCGGTATCGATCATGTCGTCGACCAGGACGCACACGCGGCCCTTGACCTCACCGACGACCTCGTGGACCTTCACCTCGTTAGCGACGTCCGGATCACGGCGCTTGTGGATGATCGCCAGGGGCGCGCCCAGGCGGTCGGCCCAGCGGTCGGCGGTGCGCACGCGGCCGGCGTCCGGGGAGACCACCGTGATCTCGGAGTGGTCGACCTGGCTGGCGACGTGGTCGGCCAGGATCGGCAGCGCGAAGAGGTGGTCCACCGGGCCGTCGAAGAAGCCCTGGATCTGGTCGGTGTGCAGGTCCACCGCCATCATCCGGTCCGCGCCCGCGGTCCGGAACAGGTCGGTCACCAGGCGCGAGGAGATGGGCTCGCGGCCGCGGTGCTTCTTGTCCTGGCGGGCGTAACCCAGGATCGGTGTCACCACGGTGATCCGCTTGGCCGAGGCGCGCTTGAGCGCGTCCACCATGATCAGCTGCTCCATGATCGACTCGTTGACCGGGTCGGCGTGGCTCTGGATGACGAACGCGTCACTGCCGCGCACCGACTCCAGGTACCGCATGAAGATCTCGCCGTTGGCGAAGGTGTCGAACCGAGTGGGGCACACCTCGATCCCCAGCTCCTTCGCGACCTCCTCGGCCAGTGCCGGGTGCGTACGCCCCGAGAACAGCATCAGTTGTTTCTGGCCGGTGGCCTTCATGCCGGTCACGTGTTTCTCCCCCACAGTCACTGCTTTTTCGCGTCGTCGGCTCTGTGCCGCTCCGCCTGCTCCGCCGCTTCCGCGGACGGAGTTCCCGGACGCTTGCGCTGCGTCCAGCCCTCGACGTTACGCTGCCGGTTTCCCTCGGACACGGCGAGGGCCCCCGGCGGGACGTCGTCACGGACCACGGTCCCGGCCCCGGAGTAGGCGCCGTCACCGACCTGCACGGGAGCGACGATGGTGTTGTCGCTGCCGATGCGGACGTGGTCGCCGATGGTGCTCCGGGACTTGTTGACCCCGTCGTAGTTGACGAACACCGAGGAGCAGCCGATGTTGCTGCCCACACCGATGTCCGCGTCCCCGACGTAGGTCAGGTGCGGGATCTTGGAGCCGGTTCCGACATTCGAGTTCTTGACCTCGACGAAGGCTCCGGCCTTGGTCCGCTCGGCCAGGCGGGTGCCCGGCCGCAGGTAGGTGTAGGGGCCGACAGTGGCCCCGGGGCCGATCTCGGCCCCATCCGCGGTGGTCTCGCGAACCTTCGCGCCGTCACCGACAAGGGTGTCGCGCAGGTCGGCGCCAGGGCCGACCTCCGCGTCCTCGCCGATCTTGGTGGTGCCGTGGAGGCGGCTGTTGGGGTGGAGCACGGTGTCGGCGCCGATGCTGACCTGGGCGTCCACCCAGGTCGTCGCGGGGTCGACGATGGTGACACCGGAGAGCATGTGCTCGGTGAGCAGGCGGTCGTTGAGGATCCGCCGGGCCTCGGAGAGCTGGACGCGGTTGTTGACGCCCTGGACCTCGTTCCAGTCCTCGGCGCTCCAGGCGTCCACCCGGTGCCCGTCGCCGCGCAGCAGCGCGACGGCGTCGGTGATGTACTCCTCACCCTTGGCGTTGTCCGTGGACAGTCGCTGGACGACCTGGCTCAGGAGGGCGCCGTCGAAGGCGTACATGCCGGAGTTGATCTCGTCGACGCGGTGCTGCTCGGGCGTGGCGTCGGCGTGTTCGACGATCTCGGTGAAGCTGCCGTGGGCGTCGCGGACGATGCGCCCATAGCCGTGGGGGTCGGGCACGCGGGCGGACAGCACGGTGACCGCATTGCCCTCCTTCTCGTGCGCCGCGACCAGCGCGGCGAGGGTTCCGCCGCGCAGGAGGGGGGTGTCGCCGCAGGTGAGGACGACGGTGCCGGACAGCTCGATGCCCTTGGCGGCGAGGTCCTCGACCGCCATGCGCACGGCGTGGCCGGTGCCGTTCTGTTCTTCCTGCACCGCGGTGACCGCCTCGGGGGCGACGTCTTCCAGGTGGGATCGCACCTGGTCACGGGCGTGGCCGACGACCACGACCGTGTTTTGGGGGTCGAGTTCTCGGGATGCGTAGAGCACGTGGCCGAGCATGCTGCGACCGTTGAGTTCGTGGAGCACCTTGGGAAGTTTGGACTTCATGCGGGTGCCTTCACCCGCCGCGAGGATGATCGCGGCAGCCGGACGGTTCACGCTCACTGGAGGAGACCCCTCGAGATAGCTGGCATATGAACGTCGGCTCACCCTGCGGCGGCGCGACCCGCATGCCGCGCGGGCGGCCGTCGGATGACCAGCGGCCGACATGGGAAGGATACATGCGCGTCACGGGCAACCATCAGTCACGTGACCTGCGTTACGCGGGCGCGCCCGGGGCCCTGTGGAGGGGCGGGCGGCGGAAGTGGCTTGCTCCCGGACCAGGGCTCGAACCTGGACGATGGGGACCAAAACCCCACATGCTGCCGATTACATCATCCGGGAACGATTCGGGCGGGCCCGCCCGAACGATCGACACCAACATAGCGCCTTCACCCGGGGGGTTGCCAAACCTACGGGGTCGTAGGTTACGGTTACGTAGGAATAGGTTGGGCCGTCTCGACGGGTGCCCTGGCACCGGTGACGCCGTCCTGACCGGTGACGACGTTCTCCATGACGAGGTGTGCAAGACCCATGACAGCTGCCCCTGAGGTGCCGACCGAAGGCATCGTCAAAGCCGCAGAGACCACCGCCGCGCCCAAGCGCGAGGTGATCCCCGAGTACGAGCCCGAGCTGAGAGGCAAGGCCGAGCGCTACACCGTCTTCGCGTTCGTGTTCATCCCGCTGATCGCGCTGCTCGCCTCGGTGCCCTTCTTCTGGGGCTGGGGCCTGTCGCTGGTCGACATCGCCATCGCGACGGTCTTCTACGTGATCAGCGGCCTGGGCATCACCGTCGGCTTCCACCGCCACTTCACCCACGGCTCCTTCAAGGCCAAGCGCCCGCTGCGGATCGCGCTGGCGATCGCCGGTTCCATGGCCATCGAGGGCAGCGTCATCAAGTGGGTGGCCGACCACCGCCGCCACCACAAGTACGCGGACGCCGAGGGCGACCCGCACTCGCCGTGGCGCTTCGGCGACGACTGGAAGTCCGTGGCCAAGGGCATGTACTACGCGCACATGGCGTGGATGTACCTGGACGACAAGAAGACCTCGCCGCGCCGCTTCACCCCGGACCTGCTCAAGGACAAGGACGTCGTCCTCGTCGACAAGCTGTTCCTGCCGATCGTGATGTTCTCGCTGTTCGCCCCCGCCGCCATCGGCGGTCTGATCACCATGTCCTGGTGGGGCGCGGTCACCGCGTTCTTCTGGGCGAGCCTGGTCCGCGTGGCGCTACTGCACCACGTCACCTGGTCGATCAACTCCATCTGCCACACCATCGGCGAGGAGAACTTCGAGGTGCGCGACCGCTCCCGCAACGTGTGGTGGCTGGCCATCCCGTCCTTCGGTGAGTCCTGGCACAACCTGCACCACGCCGACCCGACCTGCGCCCGCCACGGTGTGCTCAAGGGGCAGATCGACATCTCCGCCCGACTCATCTGGATCTTCGAGAAGTTCGGCTGGGCCACCAAGGTCCGCTGGCCCAACAACGAACGACTCGCCGCCAAGCGAGTCAAGGTCTAGGATCAGAATCCATATGGGAGCAGCCGACAGCGAGCAGAGGACCCGCGTGCGCCGCAAGCGCATGACGGGCAAGGAGCGTCGGCAACAGCTGTTGGAGATCGGCCGGGAGCTGTTCGCCGAACGAGGGTTCGACGCGACCTCCGTTGAGGAGATCGCCGCACGGGCCGGGGTGTCCAAGCCCGTGGTCTACGAACACTTCGGCGGGAAGGAAGGCATCTACGCCGTCGTCGTGGACCGGGAGATGCGCACTCTCCTGGACATGATGGGCGAGGCCCTCACCGCCGACCACGCCCGAAGCAAGATCGAGAAGGCAGCTCTGGCCCTGCTGCGCTACGTCGAGGAGGACAGCGTCGGGTTCCGGGTTCTCACCCGTGACTCGCACGTGGCGTCCGGAACCGGCAGCTTCGCGAGTCTGATCAACGACATCGCCAGCCAGGTCGAGCACATCATGGCCGACGAGTTCGCCGAACGGGGTTACGACCCGGGACTCGCCCCCATGTACGCGCAGGCCCTGGTAGGCATGTGGGCACTGACCGGCCAGTGGTGGCTGGAGGTCCGCAAGCCCAAGCGCGAGGTGGTCGCGGCCCACCTGGTCAACCTGGCCTGGAACGGGCTCTCGGCCCTGGAGGCCAAACCGAAGCTGGACACGCGCAAGCGGCGTTCCGGCTGACTTCGCCCCTCCGGCGGTGCCGCGTGTGGCACTGCCCACAGGAGGGGATGTCGTCCCTGGTCATTGGTGGGGCGGGTATGCAACGCATACCCGCCCCACTATCTTGATGTCAAGAGATATGGTGGTGCCATGCGCGATGAGGTGGATGGGCTGATCGAGGCGTGGCGATCCGAACGGCCGGACGTTGACGTGACACCCCTGGAGGTGTTCAGCCGGGTGTCCCGGCTCGCCCGCCACCTGGACCGTGCCCGCCGCACCGTCTTCACCGAGCACGCGCTGGAACCCTGGGAGTTCGACGTCCTGGCCGAGCTGCGCCGGTCCGGGCCGCCGTACGAGCTGAGCCCCGGGCGCCTGCTGCGCGCCACCCTGGTCACCTCCGGGACCATGACCAACCGGGTGGACCGGCTGGCCGCCGCCGAGCTCGTGCGCCGTCGTCCCGACCCCGCCGACAAACGCGGTGTCCTGGTCCGGCTCACCGACCAGGGGGCCGAGCGCATCGACGCCGCCCTGGCCTCGCTGCTGAGCTACGAGGAGACCCTTCTGGCCCCGATGCCGGCCGCCGAGCGCGAGCAGCTGGCATCGTTACTGAGATGCCTTCTGGCGCCCCTCGACAAGGGCCCCTCGGGTCCGCAAGGGTAGTTACCCGGCGGTATCCGTCTGCTCACCGGGACCCGCCAGCTGGGCGCGATTCATTTTCCAGTAAGGGTCTTGGTTGGAGAGCACTTTGAGAATCCGGTGGATGGCCGCGGTCGCCGCGGCCGTGGTGGTCGCGGGCTGCTCCGGAGGCGGCGACGAGGAACCGACCACGACGCAGAGCTTCTACCTGTCCCTGGGCGACTCCCTGACGGTGGGCGTACAGCCCGACGAGGACGGCCAGGCGCAGGAGACCGCCGAGGGGTACACGGACGTCCTGTACCGCGAGCTGAAGGACGCCGACTCCACGCTCCAGCACGAGCGCATGGGCTGCGGCGGCGAGGACACCACGACCTTCATCGAGGGCGGCATCGCCAACTGTGACACCCGCTACGAGGCGGGGTCCCAGCTCGAACAGGCCGAGGAGTTCCTTCGGGAGCACGGTGACCAGGTCGACCTGGTCACCCTCACTATCGGCGGCAACAACTTCACCAACTGCGTGGACGGCGTCGGCGGGCAGGACGAACTCGACATCGAGGACATCGGTGTGAACGAGGAGTGCGTGGCGGACGGCCTGGAGCGGCTGGAGACCGAGGTCCCGCTGATCGCCGAACGGCTGACCGAGGCCGCGGGCCCGGACACCCAGATCATCGCGATGACCTACTACAACCCGTTCCTGGCGCTGGCTCTGCTGGAGGAGCCGGAGGCCGAGGCCACGGAGGACGAGGACGAGGCTTCGGAGGACGCGGCAGCCGAGGAGGGCGCAGAGGAGAGCGCGGAGGCAGTGCCCGCCGAAGACGCCGACGAGGGCCTGGCCGCTCGGACCGTGGAGATCCTGAGTGAGGTCAACGACTCACTGACCGCCTCCTACGAAGCCGCCGGGATCGACGTGGCCGACGTGGACACCGTCTTCGACGGCGCCAACACCGAGGTGCCCGCCGACAGCGACACCCAGATGCCGGTCAACCTCCAGCAGATCTGCAACCTCACGTGGATGTGCAACGTGGCGCAGGGCCCGGACATCCACACCAACCTCGCCGGGGCCCAGGCCATCGCCGAGGTCTTCTCAGGAGAGCTCCGCTAGTTCTGCTTGCCTGTTTCCTGCGGGTCCCGGTCGGTCTCCGGCCGGGACCCTTCGCGTTGGTCCTGGAGCCCGGTCCGCTCCTCCAGCAGCGCGGGGAAGCGCCCGGCGAGGAAGGTGCGACGGGGGCAGTCTCCCCAGCCCTGCGCGAACCGGTGCCCGTGTCGCGGCCGCTCATTCCCAGCGACGGAACAGCGGCAGCGAGGGCGGACAGGGGGCCGGGCCCGGCGTTCACCGGGCCGCGTGTCGCGGCGGTGGGACGGAGTCACCCGGGGCTGTGCGGACAGGCCCCATGGGGGCACGGGCCACCTCCCCCGGGCGAGAGCAGGCAGGGCAGGCCGGGCGAGTGGGGCAGGCCGGGCAGACAGGGCGAGTGGGGCCGGTTTTCAGAGTGGGTGCGTGGCACCCGAAACCCGCACCTGAGACTGTCCGCTGCTTCCGAAACCCCCGTATCCCCGATGATCTTGCTACCAGGAGCGAAATCGGCGCCGAACTCGCCCCTGGTAGCAAGATCATCTTCAAACAGAGGACCGAAACAGGCACCCGGCCCCCACACCACCACTGCCCTCGCTGCCGCTTGTTCGTCGCCTACCTTGACCGGCCGCGACACGTCCCGCCGATCCGCGCCGGGGCGCGGAGGGCACCGGCCGAAGGCCGAGGTAGTTGGGCCCGAAGGGGCCCGTCTGCCGCCCCGACCGCTCCTCCCCCGTTTCCCGACAGCCGCCAACCGCCGTCGTAGCGAAGCGGGTCAAGGTGGAGCGCCCTGATCCGGCGAAGCCGCGACGGCGACGACCTTGACGCGCGCAGCGGAGACGGCCACACTCACGCGGCGGGAAACGGGGGAACGAACGTAGGGAGCCCGGCACTACCAGAGCACATGGCATGCCCGGCAAGGGGAGATCCGCCATGCCGACCCGGCGTCGCTCGCCTGCTCAGCACGGCCCTCACAGAACAGATCCCGGCCGCCTCTAGTAATAGCCCTTCTTGCCGTCGAGCAGTTCGCGGATGATGTCCGCGTGCCCGGCGTGCCTGCCTGTCTCCTCGACGAGGTGGATCAGCATCCAGCGGAGGTTAGCGCTGCCGGCGCGGAAGTCGGGGTGGCGGCCGGTGTCGTCCAGGGAGGCCGCGTGGATGATCTCGTTGCTGCGGGCGCACTGGGCCTCGTACTCCGCGAGGAGTTCGGTGAGGGGGCGGCCGTCCGTGTGCCAGTCGGCGTCTTCGTTCGACTGGTCGAACGAGGGGTTCTGCTTCTGGTCGCCACCGAGGAACAGCACTTCCAGCCACGTGTGCTCGGTCCAGCGCATGTGGGAGATGAGACCGGCCATCGTCATGGCCGGTGAGGTGGGGATGATCGAGCGGTGGGCGTCCCCGTCGTTCAGCCCTTCGCATTTCCAGCGCAGGATCTGCCGTTGAAGGTCCAGCCAGCCGATGAGCGCGGTGCGTTCGTCCGCTTGGAGCGGGGGGCGTTTCAGTTCCGATGCCATCGGCACACGCTACTTGGAACCCCGGGAGGGGGCACCTGGTTTTAGTGCCTGAAAGCGCTGAACAGAGGCGGGTTCAGCGGCGGCTGTCGCGGGCGGAGTGGAGGAAGGCTGTCCACTCGGAGGAGGCGAAGGGGAGGCGCCCCTTGGCAGGGTGCTTCGAGTCCCGGAGCGCGGCACCGCAGGGAAGCTCGGCGACCTCTACGCAGTTGCCGCCACGGCCATCGCTGTAGCTGCTCTTGCGCCAGACGCGCGCTTCGCTCATCTCAAGCCCTTCATCCGGAACGACTGACAGTCGGGGAGTTGGTCCTGGGACGTCACCCTGTCACCGTTGTACCCTGGACGGGCATACAACAACGGGCCCCGCCACTTCGACTGGCGGGGCCCGTCTTTATTACACCCGTCTACTCAGTGACGGCGGCCCCCAGCAGGGCAGACCACTCAGCGCCGGAGAAAGACAGATGCCCAGCCTCACGGTTCTGGGTGTCACGCACTCGTGTTTCGGAACCCTCCGCAACCTCCACACAGTTCTCGGCTGCGTTGCTGTAGGAGGACTTGTGCCAGTCCATCATCGGAATTCCTCAGCCTTCTTCCTCAGCAGGTCAATCGTCGCACCCGGAGAACGGGCCCTGGCCTGCAACTCACTGAACAGCATCCCATACTGACGAACGCGACCGGGATCGTCAGTGGTTTGCCCGAGGTACAGCGACTCCGCGTAGAGCACGTCTGGAGCATTCCCGCTGGACAGCAACGAGAACGGACCTCCGAGACCGAGCTGTGGAAGCCGCTCCCAGGAGTACACCTGAAGCATGATCCGGCCCGATTCCATCAGTTCCGCCAGCCTCACGAACTGATCCGCCATTACCTTGGGGAAAGCGACGGATCGAAGCACCACCGCGTCATCAAGAACCACATGGTAATGCGGGGTGTCGTCCTTGAGGACTTCTCGGCCTTGCGACTCTCGCAGCTCCACTCTTTCATCAACTGTCGCCGAGCTGAACCAGGGTGCGCTCGCCTTGATGACTGCGCGCGCATAATCAGCGTTCTGGAACGCTGCTGGCACGAGAGTTGAATGGTACTCACGGATGAAATGTGCACTCTTCTGCAAGCTGTGGAACTCATCCAACCAGTCCACCGTCTCAGGCTGGTAGAGCTCAGCATACTGTCGGGCCAGAGCGCTCCGAGCCTGAAGAAAATAGTCGGCCTTGTCTACCCGTGCAACGTTCAGGGGGCAACGACCGTTTTCAACGTTTCCTATGTGTTCTGGACTGCATCCAAGCTGGTCGGCAAGCCACTTCTGCGTGCGGCCTTGCTTCTTACGCTGACGCATCAGCGCCGCACCAAAACGGACATCCGAGGGGTTTCTTCCATCTGGGGGCTTCTTATCATTTGGCACACTTCCACTGTAGAGCAACCCTCAGAAAGCCTCAAGAATCTTATGTGAATTATCAAGAATCCTCAGCTTCGCCCTTCTAGCTTCCCAAAGGCGTCCGCGAGGTGTTTTCTGAAGGTGGCTGCAATGCCCCGGCCCCAAGGCGAGACACATGTGGGATGCCGGGATCCGCCCGCCGAACTCCTACGACTGGAAGAGGTTCCGTCTATGGCGTCCAAGCTTGCCCCCGTGCCCCCGATGCCCGAAGTGACCATCGCTCTCAACGAGCTGGTCCCCTACTCCCTCCGCTACTACTTCAACGGACGGCCCGACCGTCCCTACTACTCCTCCCGCCGTTACGACTTCGGCTCCTCTCCCCTGCTCCTCCCGCTGGTGCGAGCCTTTCTGGACACCTGTGCGGCTGAGCACAGCACCGACTACCGCTACCTCTTCACGCTGATCGGTAGCGAGCTCGCTTCCAACGCGCTCAAGCACTCGCGTTCGGGGCTGCCCGGGCACAACTACACGCTGTTGTGCGAGCGCAAACGGAACGGACTCCGTCTCATCTGCCGGGACGACGGCATCGCCGACGACCCCACCACGAGCGTGCACGATCGCCGGTACCTGAGCGCCGACCCGGGTGGGTTGGACCCCGACAGCGATTCCGGGCGGGGGCTGGCCCTGGTGGACGCGTTGGCCACGGACTGGGGAGACAACGGCCGTCCGGGGCACCGCGTGGTGTGGTTCTTCCTGGCCTATGACCTGGAGGACAGCGTCTGGCCCGAGCTGGCCGACTAGCAGCACTCCGAAAAGGAGAGAGGGCCCAGGAAAGCGCGGCAACGCTTCCCGGGCCCCACACAGAATCCCGAATTCCACACTGCGAAATGTTAGAAAGCAGGATCAGTGATGCATCTTATCTCCGGAACCCGTTCCCCGTCCGGGCCGTTCTGTGGCTCGTGCGTACATCAGAGCTGTCGGGCGCTGCGCGCGACGAAGCTGCCGATGTTGGGCGGGCAGCGGTGCGAATTCGCGAAGGAACACCGGATCGCCGCTGAGATCCAGGCGGACAACCCGCAGCTCGTGCTGTGGTTCGGGGAAGCAGTGCGCCACGAGGCGCCACGAGATCGAGTGGAGGTGGAAGACCTGCA
>NZ_ANAZ01000044.1:0-32087 GCF_000340985.1 Nocardiopsis valliformis DSM 45023 | reverse complement strand
AGGTCGCCGCCACGGTTTTTCTTGAGGGGAGGGGGTTCGTTCTTCGGGACGGGCCTCCTCCTTTTTTGTTGCTTGGGTTTGTGAACATGTGAATGGTGGGGTGGGGGTTGTGACTCGTGGGGGGGGGCTTCGTTGTGTGTGTCGGGTTCTTCCGTGATCTTGCTACCAGGAGCAAGTTGGGCGCCGAACTCGCTCCTGGTAGCAAGATCACGGAAGGGGAGGGGAACGCACAGGTTCACCCCCGGGGTACGTCAGAGGGGACTCCGCACATGCGGAGTCCCCTCTGACGCTTGGTTAGTCCTGGGGTGCTGTTACGAGGTCGGCGGCTTCGATTTCTTCGCGGGTGATGCCGAGGATGAAGGCGATGGTGTCCAGGTAAGGCACGTTCACCGAGGTGTCGGCCTGCTGGCGGACGACCGGCTTGGCGTTGAAGGCGACGCCCAGGCCTGCGGTTTGGAGCATGTCGAGGTCGTTGGCGCCGTCGCCTACGGCCACGGTTTGTTCGAGGGGGACCCCGGCTTCTTCGGCGAAGCGCTGGAGGGTGGTGGCCTTGCCCTTGCGGTCGATGATGGGGCCGACCAGGTTACCGGTGAGTTTGCCGTCGAGGATTTCCAGGGTGTTCGCCGCGGAGTAGTCCAGGCCGAGGTTCTCTACCAGGACGTCGGTGATCTGGGTGAAGCCGCCGCTGACGATGCCGCACTCGTAGCCGAGGCGCTTGAGTGTGCGGACGAGAGTGCGGGCACCCGGGGTCAGCTGGATTTCTTCGCGGACCCTGTCGATCGCGGAGGCGTCCAGGCCCTTGAGGAGGGACACGCGTCGGCGGAGGGACTCCTCGAAGTCGAGTTCGCCGCGCATCGCTTCTTCGGTGACCTTGGCTACCTCGTCGAGGCAGTTCGCGTGGGCCGCGAGGAGTTCGATGACTTCGCCCTGGATGAGGGTCGAATCGACGTCCATGACGATGAGGTGCTTGCCGCGGCGGTGCAGGCCGCTGGCTTGGACGGCGACGTCTACACCCTGGGTGGCGGACTCCATGGCGAGTTCGGCGCGGAGCTGGTCCGGGTTACCTCCAGAGATCTCCATCTCCACGGAGGTGACCGGGTAGCCGGAGAGCCGCTCTATGCGGTCGATGTTGGCTCCGGAACGGGCCACACAGGACGTGATCGCTCCCAGGGCGCCGGGGCGTAGGGGTGCGGCGAGGACGGTGACATGGAGCCGCTCGGAAGCGACCTCGTTCACGCGGTTGTTGCCGTCGGCGTACTCGACCTCCATGTCGAGGTCGATGGCGGTCTTGTCCAGGGCGGAGCGGATCTCCTCAAAGACCCGCTGGCGGCTCACCCCAGGGGCGACCCGTTCGTCGACCTCCAGAATGGCGCCCAGGACCAGTCGCCCGCCCAGGACGACCTGCTCGAGGTCGACGATGGTGACGGGGAAGACGGAGAGGGTGCTCAGAAGGCGTGCGCTGATGCCCGGACGGTCGCGTCCGGTCACCGTGACCAACAACGTGGATTCATCACTCATGGCGATCTCCACGGTACTCGGCCGTGGGGCGGGAGTGACGGGCAGGGGCTGGGGTTTTCGCAGCTAGTTCACTATGTGGACACTATTTGTCGCGGCGGCCCTTGCGCTTCTTCTTCGCCTTCTTGGCCTTGACGTCCACTCCGCCCAGCATGCAGGTGCCGGTCAGGTGTACGACGGGGGCGTTCGGGTCCGTGACCTGGTCCGTTCCGTGCAGGTCTGTCCCGCCCAGAATCGCTGACGTGTTGTTGATCACCCGCACCCCGTGGGGCACGGTGATGTCGACCCCGCCCATGATCACGGCGAGCTGGATGGTCACCTCGGGCTGGCTCAGCACCGCTTCGCGCAGGTCCAGTTCCACCCCGCCGCAGAGCACGGAGACGTTGGTTCGGGGCTCCACCAGCCAGCGACCGCGGCGCTCGCAGCCGCCGAAGACTGCGACGAGGTTCTCCGAGCCCTTGCTCTGTCCGGCCAGGTCCCGGGCTTCGCTGCCGAGGACCTCCATGCCGTTGTCGAGCCCGCCGTCCGTGGCGGTGTAGCCGTACGGCACGGAGGTTCCGGAGCCGGGGAGGTCGGAGATGATCGGGGACAGCTCCCCGATGGTTTTGGCCTTGTAGAGAGTGTCGAGGCGCTCCTCGTGTTCGACCGGGCTGAGCCGCCCCTCCGCGAGGGCATCACGGAGCCGTTCGGCAACCTGGTCCCGGTCCGCGTCCGAAGCTCGGATGTGCTCGGGTTGCATGATGACGGCTCTCCTCCTTATGCGGGTCGGCCACGGGCGGCCTCTCACCCTGTGCTGCTCTCACCCAAGTATCGGGGTGACCGCTTCACGTGCGGATCAGGTGAATCCCCTGGCTTCACCCCGAGAATTCCCGACACCACTCCCAGGGTTCCATACCCGTCTACGGCAGCTCTATCGCGGCGTGCGCCGCCACCAGGGCTCTACGCACGGCCGCGTCGAGCTGGTGGAGGGCGTCCCGGCGGAGCTGTGTCTGGTAGGCGCTGAGGCCCCTTCCGGAGGTGGGCTCGGCCAGTTCCACCACTTTTGCCAGCCGCTCGGCCTGAGCCGCCACCCTGTGCGCGCGGTGAGGATAGCCGTGGGCCAACAGCGGGACACCCGAGTCACCCAGGTCACCGAGGGCCCTGTGCACGGCCGGGGCGAACCCCGCGACGTCGTCCACGCCCTGGAGTTGTTCGGCGACCTGGAGCAGCGTGAGCTTGAGTTGCCGCTCGGCCTCGGGCAGGTCGGGTGTTTGGGGGATGGCGTCGTTTGCCGGATACGGAGCCCACGAAACGCCCACGTAGGATGAACCACGCCGGTCGGCGGCGGGCACCAGGCCCACCTGCCGTTCGGCGAGCTGCACCAGCACCCCCTCCTGAGCCTCGATGGCGGCCTGGTTGAGCTCCGCCGGGCCCACCAGCCCGAACGGATCACCCCAGGCGGGCAGCGCCAACCGGAACGCGGACAACCCCAGGCCACGAAGGCGTACCAGTGCGGTACGCAGCGGTACGTCACTGTCGAACGGCAGGTCGCCTAGCGGTACTGTCCCGATCAGGTTGGGGCCGCTCCGGCGTTCCACGGCGTCGACGGCGTCGTCCAACCCGACGTGGCCGGACAGCCAGGCGTTGCCCCAGGCGACGAGCGGTGCGGACGTCAGATGCATTACTTCAGGGTAGGGCGGCCCGTGCACCGGCGTGGGACGTGACGATAGGAGGATGATGGACGGGCGTGTTCTGGGCCTGAACGGGGTCACGGTACGGCGCGGCGGCGAGAACCTGCTCGACGGCGCCGACTGGTCGGTGCTGGAGGGCGAGCGCTGGGTCGTGCTCGGTCCCAACGGGGCGGGCAAGACCACCCTGCTGAACGTGGCTTCCAGCCAGCTGTACCCCACCGCGGGCAAGGTCGAGATCCTCGGGGAGCACCTCGGCGGTGTCGACGTGTTCGAGCTGCGGCCGCTGATCGGCTACGCGGGCGCCTCGGTGTCCAACCGGATCGAGGAGGGCACGCCTGTTCTCGATCTGGTGGTCAGCGCCGCCTACGGGTATCTGGGACGCTTCCGCGAGGAGTACGGCACCCCCGATTACGGCCGGGCACGTGCGCTGCTGGGCCACTGGGGCGTGGCCGACTTCGCCGACCGCGACTTCCACACTCTTTCCGAGGGCGAGCGCAAACGGGTGCTGATCGCCCGCGCGCTGATGTCCGACCCCGAGCTGCTGCTCCTGGACGAGCCCGCGGCCGGGCTGGACCTGGGCGGCCGTGAGGACCTGCTGCGCCGTCTGGGCAAGCTGGCCGCCAACGAGATGGCGCCGGCGCTGGTGGTGGTCTCCCACCACGTCGAGGAGATCCCGCCCGGCTTCACACACGGGTTGCTGATCCGGGACGGGGGCGTGGTGCAGGCCGGACCGCTGGACGAGGTGATGACCGCCGAGCACCTCAGCGAGACCTTCGGGCTGCCATTGAAGGTGGAGCGCGACGGGGGACGTTGGACGGCCAGGGCTGTCTAGAGCGTGTCCGTGGAACACGCCCTAGGGTCGCCCTCGTCTCTCTAAGGTTGACTGCCTGCCTTGACGTGGCTGTTCCCGTGAAATAGGGGACGTTTATATGCCGGGAATGTATTGTCCGTAAATCCTATTTCCGTCCGGATGTGGTCGTCCCGGAGGGGTATGGGGTAGCGTCAACGTTCAGTGAGCGGATCGCTCTATTTCGGCGCGCTTTATGATCATCCCCGGCGGGCTGCGAGGGTGCGGTCCGCTTCCACGCTGCCTGTCACCCCCGTCAGGAGATCCGGAGCTGCCGCAGATGCCGCTGTTGAACACCGTTACCCGGTTCGACGTCGGGAAGGTTCGCTAACCCATGGCTACGAGCATCATCGTCGTCGTACTTTTCGTCGCCGTCCTGTTGATCATCTTCTGGCGAAGTGTGCGTATCGTGCCGCACTCGATGGAGGACGTGGTCGAGCGTTTCGGTAAGTTCCACCGAACGCTCAGTTCCGGTTTCAACATCGTGATTCCCGGTGTTGACCAGGTCCGGGAACGTATCGACCGCCGTGTGCAGGTGGTCAGCTTCCCGCCGCAGTCGGCCATCACCGAGGACAACCTGGCGGTCGAGGTCGACTCCGCGGTCTACATCCGGGTCGTGGACGCCTACCGCGCCACCTACGAGGTCGCCAACTTCATCCAGGCGGTCGAGCAGCTCACTCTCGCCACCCTGCGCAACGTGATCGGTGGCATGAACCTGGAGGGCACGCTCACCTCCCGGGACCAGATCAACCGCGAGCTCAAGTCCGTACTGGACGAGGCCACGCGCGACTGGGGTATCGAGATCAGCCGGATCGAGCTCAAGGGCATCGAGCCGCCGTCCTCCGTGCAGGAGGCGATGGAGATGCAGATGCGCGCGGACCGCGAGAAGCGCGCCCAGCTGCTCAGTGCCGAGGGTGAGAAGCAGGCCTTGGTTCTGCGGGCCGAGGGTGAACGCTCCTCGTCCGTGCTGAAGGCGAAGGGTAACGCCGAGGCGCAGATGCTCACGGCCAAGGCCGACGCGGACGCTCAGACCCTGCGGGCCCGCGGTGAGGCCGACGCCATCCACATGGTGTTCAAGGCCCTGCACACGAGTCGGGTCGACCCGGACGTGCTCGCTTACCAGTACCTTCAGAAGCTCCCGGAGATCGCCAAGGGCGACGCCAACAAGGTGTGGATCGTCCCGGCGGAGATGGGCCAGGCGCTCCAGGGCGTCAGCAGCGCCTTCGAGCGCATCCAGAAAGAGGTCGTGAAGATCCCGACCTGACCTGATTCTTCGTGAGGCCCCGCGGTACCCGAACCGGTGCGGCGGGGCCTCGTGTTTGCCCGGCCCCGGCCTGATGATCCGATGACCGGGTCTCGTAGTCTGTTCTGGCCCTCGAGGGTCGGGGGCGTGGTTCGGAAGGCCGGTGGGATGGAACTCTGGGAGGCCCTGGCCATTCTGATCGCCGGTGTGGCCGCTGGCGGGATCAACGCCATCGCCGGATCGGGGACGCTCTTCACCTTCCCGGTGCTGCTCGCGCTCGGCTACCCGCCGATCACCGCGACCATCTCCAACAGCGTCGGCCTGGCCCCCGGGACACTCAGCGGAACCATCGCCTACCGGCGCGAGCTGGCCGGGCAGAAGGAACGGCTGATCCGCTTCGGCACCATGTCCTTCCTCGGCGCCGTCACCGGCGCCATGCTGCTGATCTACCTGCCCTCGGGTGTCTTCGAGTCCGTGGTGCCGTTCATGATCGGCGGTGCCTGCCTGCTGATCATCTTCCAGCCCCGCATCACCAAGTGGGCCCGCTCGCGCAAGCCCGCCTCGCAGAACGGCGGCGTCTGGATGCCGGTGGGCGCCTACGGGGCCGGGACCTACGGCGGGTACTTCGCTGCCGCGCAGGGGATCATCCTGATCAGCCTGCTCGGCGCGACCCTGGACGACGACCTCCAGCGGCTCAACGCCCTGAAGAACGCGCTGGCCACCATCGCCAACAGCACCGCCGCGGTGTTCTACATCGTGCTGGCCTCACCCGCGTGGCCCGTGGTGGCCCTGCTCGCGGTCGGCACCATCGTCGGCGGCTACCTGGGCGCCAACTTCGGCCGCAAGCTCAGTCCGACCGCCCTGCGCGCGGTGCTGGTCATCGTCGGTCTGACCGCCGCGGTCCAGCTGATCATGGGCCGGGTCTGACCCGGTCCTACCCGCCCGGCCGCTCAGCGGCGGAAGTAGCCGCGCCGGTCCGCGTCGTCGATCAGGGCGGTGGCGTACGACCCCAGGGCCTCGGATCCCTCGGAGATCATCTTCACCTTCTCCATGACCTGTGCCCGGGTGACGCCGAAGCGCACCCACGCGCCGCCCTCGTTGTGCCAGTTGGCGAGCATCGGGGCGAGGCGGTCGACCGCGCGGGCGAACCGCGCCTCCGGGGTCAGCCGCGCCTCGAACTCCTCCCACAGCTCACGGGCCCGGACGGCCTGGTCCTCGGGCAGGAGCGGGAAGAGGCGGTCGGCGGCGGCGCGCTCGCGCTCCGCCTGCGTCTCGGTGTTGACCTGGTCGAACAGGAAGGTGTCGCCCGCGTCGATCTCCACGATGTCGTGGATCAGGAGCATCTCGGTGACACGATCGATGTCGGTGCCCTCGGGCGCGTGCTCGGCGAAGGTGCGGGCGGACAGTGCCAGGTGCCAGGAGTGCTCCGCGGAGTTCTCCCGCCGGGAGCCGTCCACCAGCAGGTTCTGCCGCAGGACCCGCTTGAGTTTGTCCACTTCGAGGATGAAGCGCAGCTGCGCGTTCAGTCTCTCGTTGTCGACCCCGCTGGCAAAGACCGGTGCCGGTTCCGTCACGTGGTTCGCCCTTCCTGGTGGATGAGTCGAAACGGATCAGGTGGGACCGCTGACGCGGTCGCCCCTGGATGATCCCATGGAACGTGTACTGACTGTCGCGGTGGCGTCCGGGAAACAGCCACGGGGGAATGCCGCGGGGTGCTATGGGTGAACGTCGGCCGTTGCCGTGTTCGGGACGCGTGACCGGGACCGGGGGAGGCAGGGACCTAGGAGTCCGCGGGCGCCTGGACCTGCGTGGAAGTGGTCAGGTGCAGGTGGAACCACTCGGTGAGGGCTCGGTCGGTGAGCACCCCGGCCGGGGTGAGCGGGCCCGGTTCGAGGCCGGGCTCTGGGCCGATCGCATGTGCCAGGTCGGGCACCACGATGTGACGGAGCGCATGCCGGGCGTCCTGCTGAAGGCCCTGATCCGCGCTCTGCCGGGTGAGGACGTCGTGGAAGGCGCGGCCGTGTTCGGGCGGGGCGACCTCGTCCTGGCCGCCGTTGACCACGAGCATGGGGGTGGCGGTGCCGGAGATCTCGGCGGCCCTGGCGGAGAAGTCCAGCCAGCTCCGGGTCTGCTGGGCCTGCGGGCCCCAGCGGTACGGGGTGCCCGTGCGGCGTTCGCGGGCGGCCATGAGGAGTGAGGGGTCCACGATCGGGTTGATGACCGCTGCCGCGCCCGCTGGCAGGCGGTTCTCGGCCAGGGCCAGGAGTACGGCGCTGGCTCCGGCGCCCACCCCCACCAGGCCGACCGGGACGTCGGCGACGGGGAAGGTCGAACGCAGCTCGTCGACGACCCGGCGCAGTTCGGCAGCAGCCTCCTCGACCACCGGGCCGAAGAGCTCGACGAGGTAGTCGCGTTCACCGCGCTGGTTGATCTCGGCCACACCGCCCTCGGGCAGGCGGTGGCCGAACAGGGGGAGGCCGAGGTAGACCCGCCAGGCCGGGAGCGAGGCCATGGGGACCGCTCCGGCCAGGGCCGACTCACTGCGCGGTGGTTCGAAGGCGTGCAGGCCCACCACGAGCGGGGCCGGGACGTCGGTGGCCGCGGCCGGGGGCAGGGCGAGGAAGGGCACGCCCGCGGCGGTGCCGGTGAGGGGCGCGGAGAGGGACGGTGTGTCGACTACCAAGGATGATCGCCTCCGTTGCGTTCGGAGAAGTGGGAAAGGTAGCTGCTGACCAGGCGCTTGGCCTCGTAGACGAGGGCGGGGTCGCCGTCGGGGTTGTCGCGGAAGGCGAGTTTGAGGACGGCGTCCGCGGCTTCGACGGCGACGTGGATAGCACGGTCGAGTTCGTCGTCGTCGGGGATCCCGGTGACGGAGACGATGATCCTGCGCAGCCGCACCGAGATGACGCGGTTGTTGTCGCTGCCGCCGCTGAGCAGCCGAGGGTCGACTATGTCACCGAAGTGCAGGCTGCGGAAACCCGGCACGTTGCGGTGCATGTCGATGTACTCGTCGATGATCGCGTCGACGGCCACGGTCCAGTGAGTGAACGAGGCGTCCGCCAGGCGTTCGGTGACCCGGGAGCTGAACTGGTCCAGGAAGCGCAGTCCCAGGGCCTGGGTGATCGCCTTCTTGTCCGGGAAGAACTGGTAGACGGAGCCGATGGCCACCCCGGCGCGTTCGGCGATGCGGGTGGTGGAGAGGTTGTCGTAGCCGACTTCGTCGAGCAGGTCGGCGCAGCAGTCAAGCATGCGCTGGACCCGGACCATGCTGCGCTGTTGGGCCGGGAGCCTGCGCAGGGGGGCCTGGGCGAACGCGAGTTCGTCGTTGGCGACGCTTGCAGGTCCACGGCTCTCATGCGGAGCGGCGGTCCCGTTGTTCGCACCGGGGTTCCGCCGCGCGCGCGGGGGCGTTGAGCTTCGGGAATTAGTCGTCACACCACCTATGATGCCTTTCCGGAATCAACTGGTTCCGGGGAAATTCCAGTTTCGTTCCCGGGATCCTCGGGGGAGCGCGCTCCCGGCCGGTGTGGCCGACGTTCTGCGAGGTGAGGGCGGCGTGGGGGCGCGGGGACGGAGTCGCGTCTTTTGTCTGTTGTGTCGCTCGGTGCCACACAGTGTCGCCGTGGGTAGTCGAGTAGTCGCATTTTGAATGGTGTGCCGTGCCGAACAGAAGGGGCCATGGCATCGTGGGGCCTGTGCCCGACGCAGTGCACGCACCCCTCCAGGAGGTTCTGGACATGACCACCGAAACCCCACGCGTCCCCTCGGCCCCTGACGCCGCAGCGGAAGAGCTCCGCGAGACCACACCCGAGGAACTCGACGCCGTACTGGAGCGCGCGGCCGCCGCGGCCCCGCTCTACGCCGCCCTGCCCGCCGCCGAACGCGCCAGCGCGCTGCGGACCGTGGCCGACGCCCTGGACGGTGCGGCCGACCGGCTCGTCCCCGTCGCGATGGCCGAGGCCCACTACCCCGAAGCGCGATGCCGGGGCGAGCTGGGCCGGACCACTTTCCAGCTCCGCCTGTTCGCGGACGTCCTGGGGGAGGGCGAGTACCTGGAGGCGATGATCGACCCGGCCGACCCGGACTGGGGCACGCCGCGGCCGGACGTGCGGCGCCTGCTGGTCCCGCTGGGCCCGGTGGTGGTGTTCGGGGCCAGCAACTTCCCCTTCGCCTTCTCCACGGCCGGCGGCGACACCGCCTCGGCCCTGGCCGCGGGCTGCCCGGTGGTGGTCAAGGCCCACCCCGGCCACCCGGAGCTGGCCCGCCTGACCACTGAGCTGGTGGTGGCCGCACTGTCCGACGCCGGAGCGCCTGAGGGTGTGTTCGCACTGGTGAGCGGGTTCGAGGCGGGCAAGCGCGCGGTCACACACCCGCTCACGCGGGCGGTGGGCTTCACCGGTTCTATCCCCGGTGGGCGCGCCCTGTACGACCTCGCGGTCTCGCGTCCGGAGCCCATCCCGTTCTACGGGGAGCTCGGCAGCGTCAACCCGGTGTTCGTGACCCGCGCGGCGATGTCCGCCCGGGGCGGGGAGATCTTGGAGGGCTACGCGGGTTCGGCCACGATGGGCTCAGGCCAGTTCTGTACCAAGCCCGGGGTGGTGTTCGTCCCCGAGGGCGCCAAGCTAGACGCGCTGGTCGCCGACTTCGAGGGCCGGGCCGCAGCCCCGCTGCTCAACGACCGGGTGGGTGAGGGGTTCGTCCGCGGGCTGAAGGCGCTGAGCGGTCATCCGGCCACGGAGGTACTGGTCAGAGGCCGGCAGATCGTCGAGGGTGTTGAGGGTGCCGAGGGCTGGTCACCGAGCCTGCTGCGCACCGATCTCGACTCCCTGCTGGAGCACTCCGAGGACCTGCTGGCCGAGTGCTTCGGGCCCGCCACCCTCGTGGTCTCCTACCCCGACGAACGCCGTCTGCTGGAGGTGGGCGGGGTACTGCACGGCCAGCTCACCGTCACCGTCCACGGCGAGGAGGAGGATCCGATGGCCCCGGCGCTGCTGGCCCTGGGCGCTTCGCTGGCGGGGCGGGTGATCTGGAACGGCTGGCCGACCGGGGTAGCGGTCACCCACGCGATGACCCACGGGGGCCCCTACCCGGCGACGACCGCGCCCCTGCACACCTCGGTGGGCACTACCGCGATCCGCCGGTTCCTGCGGCCGGTCACCTACCAGTCGGTGCCGCAGCCGCTGCTGCCCCCGGAACTGAGGGACGGCAACCCGCTTGCTGTCCCCCGAAGGGTCAACGGCGGGCTGCCGTCGGAGTGAGTCTTCCGGTCCCTGCGGGCCTGGTCGGCTGGTGTTCTCGGATGCCGGGCCGGCCGGGCGCTCAGCCGTTCGCGGCGTCGTAGCTCTCACGGAACGCCTTGAAGCGTGCGTGCTGCGTCTTGGCGTGGGAGTAGACGAGGGTGAAGACGATGAGGAACCCGAAGGCGGGCGTGAGCTGGATCAGGTTCCGGGGGTCGAATCCGGGGCCGATGACGTCGGCCATGGGGAGGAGGGCGACGAATGCCAGGCCGACGACCAGTCCGGTCAGGGAGTATGCGGGGTTGCTGCTGTGCACGAGCCGGTCGGACAGCCGGCGGGCCAGGCGGTTGGTGGCCGGGTCCGGACCGAGTTCCCCGGAAGCGGCCTGGAGCTTGGCCGAGGCGTACCGGATCGGGTCGGTCTCCCCGCTCTCGGGCAGTGCCCTCGCGTGGAAGTACATGGGCAGCCCGACCAGCAGGGCACCGACAAGCGTCGCGCCCAGGATCCCGATCAGGGTCCAACCCGGAATGCTGCCCGGAACGGCCAGGGACGGCGAGGCGGCGGTAGCGGCGAGCAACACGGTGCCCGCAGCGGCCAGGGCCGCGCCGCGGACGGCGTAACCACCGGGGCTGCTCCGCGCGTAGATCTGGGTCCGGGCGCCGAGGATCTGGGAGCCGGTGGGACGGGGAGCGGTGGGCTGGGTGTTCATGATCTGGGCCTTCGTCTCGGGGGGCGTGCCGCTGGGCTAGTGATCCCCAAGCTATGGAGAAGGCCTCCGGTCACACCATGCTCTTTGGTCAGCACCTCGTGGCGGAGTTCCCCAACTTTCGTCAGGTTGCCCACCTCGGACCCCCTGCGGTGGCCACCGGTCGCCCCGCGCTTTTAGGTTGGCGCTATGAACCAGAACTTCCCGACCCTCGACTCCCAGGCCTCCGCCGGACCGCTCGTCGCTCCGCCCGCCGGCCAGCTCATCCGGGATCTGCCCAAGGTCGAGCTGCACGTTCACCTCGAGGGCTCAATGCCCGCCGACACCCTCTTCGAACTGGCCAAACGGCACCGGGTTGAGGGCATCCCGGACACCCTGGAGGAGCTCCGGGAATGGTACGCCTTCACCGACTTCCCGCACTTCGTCGAGGTCTACCTGGCCTCGGTACGCACGCTCCGGGACGAAGCCGACTTCGCCCTGCTGACCTCGGTCGTCGCCGAACGGCTGGTCGCCCAGAACGTGCGCTACGCGGAGGTGCACGTGAGCCTGTACACCCACCTGATGCGCGGGGTCCCGGCGAAGGTGGTCTTCGACGGGATCGAGCAGGCTCGCAGGGAGGCCGAACGTGAGCACGGCATCCAGCTGAGGTGGATCCCCGACTTTCCCGCCGACTTCGGAGTCCAGACTGCGGAAGAGACGGTCGAGGCGGTGCTCCGGGACGGCCCGCCGAGCGTGGTGGGGTTCGGGGTCGGCGGGGTGGAGACCCCGCTCGGGCAGTATGCGGAGGTGTTCGGCCGGGCTCGGGCGGCCGGACTGGCCAGCCTCCCGCACGCGGGTGAGCAGGCCGGGCCGGAACGGGTCCGGGAGGCGCTGGACCTGCTGGGAGCAGAGCGGATCGGGCACGGCATCGACACGATGAAGGACCCCGAGCTGTTGGATCGGCTGGTGGACGCGCAGGTTCCGGTGGATGTCAGCCCCACCTCCAACATCTGCACGCGTGTGGTGGACCGGATCGAGGACCACCCGCTGCCCGCCATGCTCGATTCGGGGCTGCTGGTCACCCTCAACAGCGACGACCCCACCCTGTTCGGCAGCGACCTGACCGGTGAGTACGAGATCGCGCACGACCTGGTGGGGTCGGACGGGCTGGTGCGGCTGGCCCGCAACGGTGTGCACGCCTCCTATCTGGGCGCGGCCCGCCGTCGTGAGCTGCTGGCCGAGATCGACGCGGTGGCCGCGCGGCACGGCCTGTAGGCGTGGTCGGCCCGTAGGCGAGCTTCGACCTGTAGGTGCCTTACGAGCGGTAGGTGATACGGCGCAGCGCGACCTCGGCCGGTCCTCGCATGTTTCGGCGACGCATGAGATCGGCGAGGACCACCGTGGTCAGCCACACGGCTACTGCGATACCCACGGCCAGGGCCGGAGAGGTGAGCTGGAAGTGGAGCGTGTAGGAGGCGAACAGCGCCGCCCACACCACCGACTGCGCCAGGTAGAAGGTCAGGGACCGCTGCCCCAGCGCCTCCAGCGCGTCGGTGATCGGGCCCCGTCGGTCGGACAGGCGCACGGCGATCAGCGCGATCAGCGCCGCGTAGCCGAACCCGGCCGCGTAACCGGTGACCTGGTGGAGTCCGCCGGCGATCAGGGCATCCAGCGGGGAGTATCCGGGCCAGGCCTCGGCCTTGATTAGGGCGAGGGGCAGACCGCCCAGCACCCCCAGGGGCAGGCCGACGAAGGCGGCGCCGCGGAGCAGCGTCAGGTGCTGCCGCGGCTCCTCCAACACACGGTGGCGCGCGGCCAGGATCCCCACGAGGAAGGGGACGACGGTGCTGATGACCATGACCGGAAGGATCATCGCGTAGATGGTCAGGCGGATGACGAGTTCTTCCATGAACCCGTCGCCCATCGGTGGGAAGACGCTCTGACCCGTCGTGGCCTGTTCAGCGGCGACCAGTGCCTGGAGGGTCGCGCCCAGGGGCAGCCAGATCACGGTCAGGATGACGAGAGTGCGGTCACGGAACCGCAGTACCCCGACGAAGATCAGCGCCAGCAGTCCGTACACGGCCAGGATGTCGCCGAAGAACAGCAGCGCCGCGTGCACCACGCCGAAGACGATCAGCCATCGGCTCCGGCGGCGTAGCAGGGCGCGCACCCAGGGCCATTCGTGACCCTGTTCGGTCCGGCGGCGGTAGATCTGGGCGAGGCCGTAGCCGAAGAGCGCCGCGAACATGGGATAGGCGCGGAGCTCGACGAACATGACGTTGCCCGCGGTGGCGATGCGGTCTGCGGTGGACTGGACGACCTCCCCGCCGCCGATCATCACGCTGAAGACGTGCGCGTGCGCGAGTGCGATGAACAGGAGCATCACACCCCGGGCCAGGTCGGGTGCGAGGGACCGGCGGTTGAGCGGGAGCGCTCTGGTCGCGGTGGCCGGAGTGGGGGCCCGGTCGTGGGGGTGTGGGTCATAGTGGCCTCCGGGGCCGTGGGTTCGAAGAACGGGTGAGACGTTGTACGCGTCTTGAGTCCCGGGTGGTGCGCTTTCGGGTGATGCGGATCGTGCGTACAGAATAAACATAGATTCTGGGCCTTGAAAACCCTTATTTGCTGGTACTTTTTGAGATTGAGCACTAGTGCACTAGGAGTGTGTGGTGGTGATTAGGTCGTTCCCGGGGGTGCAGTCGTCGGGGTGCTGGGGGTTTCGGTGTGCGCGGGTGCACTAGTACGCTGAACCTTCGGAGTGCAAGAATTCCGGGCGGGTTCGGAGCGGAGGGCACGGATGGCATCGCACACGGGCGGGGAACTCCCCCCGTACGCACGGGTTGTCGCGGACATCCGGGCGCGCATCGCTGGGGGAGAGCTGCAGCCGGGGGACCGAGTGCCCTCCACCCGGGAGATCACGCGGGAGTGGGGGGTGGCCATGGCCACCGCCACCAAGGTGCTCTCCGCACTACGCCAGGAGGGTCTGGTGGTAGCGGTGCGCGGGGTGGGCACCGTGGTCCGCGGGGACGCCGGGGTCGCCCCGGTGACTCCTGAGCCCTCGCGGCGCTCCTCAAGTCAGCCGCCGCACCGGGGGCACTCCGAAGCGGAGGCGATGCGTGCCCGCCTGCACTCGGCGGTCGAAGGTGAGGGCCGTCCAGCACCCGACACCGCTCTGACCCGTGCGGCCATCGTCCGGGCGGCGATTGCCGTCGCCGACGCGGAAGGGCTCGGCGGTCTGTCCATGCGCAGGATCTCCACCGAGCTCCGGGTGAGCACCATGGCGCTGTACCGCCACATCGACAACAAGGACGAACTGCTGCGGGAGATGCTCGACGAGGTCTACACCGAGGTGGAGCTGCCCGACCCGGTTCCCTCGGATTGGCGACAGGCCGTCGAAGTGCTCCAACAGCGGGAGTGGGTCGTCTACCGTGCCCATCCGTGGATCGCCACGCTGCTCACGGTCACCCGGCCGATCATGTCCGAGAAGGTCATGGCGTACGGCGAGTGGATCATGGGGCTGCTTATCGACCGGGGCTGCTCACCCGATGACGCGCTGCGGATCATCACCATCCTCAGCGCCTACATTTCTGGCATGGCGCTGCAGGTCGCACAGGTCAAGGAGATGGAGCGCGAGACGGGGGCGGACTCCCTGGACTTCTGGTTGGGCAAGGGGGCCGAGCTCGTGTTCGACCAGAGCCGTTACCCGAACATGTCCAAGGTTTCCGCCCCGCCCGAGTTCGATATCGACCGGACCTACGCCCTCGGGATGGAGCATCTGCTCGAGGGCCTGGCGCCCCTGGTTGAGTCCGGAGGATCGTCGGGGAGCGGGGAACCAAGGGAGCAGCAGGGGTCCCAGGAGACATGAGCCGGGGCCGACCCGTACGGATCGGCCCCGGCAGGACCTTCGAGCCCCGGCGCTCGGCCCGGTGATGGGCTGCCGGTGCCGCCTTAGGTCCGCTGGGCGGCGAGCCGCTGCTCCAGCTGGTCGAGGAGCAGTGCCAGCCCGTAGGTGAACTCGTCGCCGTAGGCGTACTCCTTGCCCACGACCAGCTCGGTGACGAGTTCCGCCAGGTGGGGGTACTCGTCGGCGGGCAGAACGAAGTCCGCCACGAACCCCTCCGCTCCCTCGTCCGGGGTGAAGGGCAGGTTCAGTTCGGTCAGCACGAACCCGTAGACGTAGGAGTCGATCGCCGAGAAGGCGTGCGCCGCCAGGGCAACCGGGAAGCCGTTGCGGCGCAGGCACCCGAGCACTGTGTCGTGGTGGCGCAACAGCGCCGGGCCGGGGGAGCTTCGGGACTCGATCAGCCCCAGGGCCCACGGGTGCTGGGACAGCACGTCACGGGCCGAGGCGGCCCGGTCGGTCATGGCCCGCCGCCAGGGGTCGTCGAGGGTCGGCAGTTCGATCCCGGCGAAGATCCAGTCCGCCAGCCCGTCGAGGAGGTCCTCCTTGCCCGCGACGTGGTGGTAGAGCGACATCGCCTCGACCCCGAGCTCCCTACCGACGTTGCGCATGCTCACCTTGGCGAGCCCACCGCGGTCGGCGGTGCCGACCGCCGCCGTGATCACGCGTGAGCGGTCCAGAGCTGGGCGTTCGACCATCACTACCTCACAGAACCTTGTGGACTTACACCTGTAAGAGTATCGTTCCGGAACAAGAGACTTACAGTCGTAAGGGAGAGCTCATGAAGGCCGCGGTCGTTGAGAGGTACGGGGCACCCGAGGTCGTCCGCCTCACCGAGCTGCCCACACCGGAGCCACGGCCCGGGGAGGTCCGCGTGCGGGTCGTCGTCACGGCCGTCACCGCGGGGGACGCCAGGATTCGCGGCGCCCGGTTCCCCAAGGGGTTCGGGCCCGCGGCCAGGCTGGCGTTCGGAGTGAGGGGTCCCCGGGTCAGGGTTCTGGGCAACGTGTTCTCCGGCGTCGTCGACGCGGTCGGCGCGGGGGTCACCGGCCTCTCCACCGGGGACCAGGTGTGCGGTATGACCGGGATGAGGATGGGGGCGCACGCGGAGTACGTGGTGGTAGCGGCCGAGCGCGCTGTGCGCAAACCCGCCGGGGTGTCCCACGAGGACGCGGCCGGGGTGCTCTTCGGCGGGACCACCGCCCTGCACTTCCTGCGCGACAAGGCGGACCTGGAAGCGGGCGCCTCCGTGCTCGTCAACGGGGCCTCGGGGGCGGTCGGCACCAACGCCGTACAGCTGGCCCGGCACTTCGGAGCGACGATCACCGCCGTCACGAGCACACGCAACCTGGAGCTGGTCACCGAACTGGGCGCCGACCGGACCGTGGACCACACGGTCACCGGGCTGGGTTCCCTGACCGACCGGTTCGACGTCGTGCTCGACACGGTCGGCAACCTCTCCCCCGCCTCCGGCCGCAGGCTCCTCAACGACGGCGGCGTGCTGCTACTGGCCGCGGCCAGCCTGTGGGACATCGTGCGGGCCCGCGGGAACGTCCGGACCGGCTCCGCACCCGAGCGGGCCGAGGACTTCGTGTACCTGCTGGGGCTGGTGGCCGACGGCGGCCTCACCTCGGTCAACGACAGGACCGAGGGCCTCGGGGAGATCGTGGCGGCCTACACCAGGGTCGACTCCGGGCACAAGGTCGGCAACATCCTGGTCCGACCGTGAGATGAGCGCGGCGAAGCGGCCGCGACCCTTACCGCCCTTGTCTTTGCTTCCGCACCGCCCGCTCTTTAGCACGTTGCCATACCATGAAGTGTGCCGCACACCATAGTGTGATGTCAGGCCTCTCGAAGGGAAGTGCCGCCATGACCGCCCTCACCGAGACCGCACCCGACCGCAGGGTCGTCCTGTCGACCCTCTGGATCGTTCTGGTGCTCAACTACCTCTACTGCGACGTGCTCGTACTCCACGACCCCGAGCACCTGGAAGCGATTCGTTCGGGGGTGGTCGCGGGCATCGAGTTCACCCCGGGGTTCCTCGTGGGCGCCGGCCTGCTGATGCAGATCCCGATCCTGATGGTCCTGCTGTCGCGGGTGCTGCGCCGACGCGTGAACCGCTGGGCGAACATCGTCGCTGCGGCCGTGATGGCCGTCGTGCAGGTGTCCACGCTGTTCCTCGAGGGGACCCCGGCCCCGGTCTACGTGTTCTTCTCCGTGATCGAGATCGCGCTGCTGCTCGTCGTCATCGGCTATGCGGTGACCTGGACCCGCACCGAGACCGCGAAGGTGCCGCAGTGGTAGACGGGAAACCAGCGGGCGGGGAGCGGGTGGACGAGGAAACACTCACCAACCTGCGTCTGGAGCTCCGGCGTGGGACGGTCGTCCTCGCCTGTCTGGTGCTCCTCACCCGGCCGAACTACGGTTACTCGCTCCTCAAGGCACTGGAGGGCGCCGGGTTCGACGTCGACACGAACACCCTCTACCCCCTGCTGCGCCGCCTAGAGAAGCAGGGGCTGCTGACCAGCGAGTGGAACACGGACCAGTCCCGTCCGCGCAAGTTCTACGCCACCAGCTCCGAAGGGTCGGCGATCGCCGAGGCGCTCACCCTTGAATGGGACGACCTGGACACGGCATTCAAGAACCTGGCGGGGACTCCATGACGACGCCGTCCACTCTCACCGGCCGCTAGGTGGCCGAGACCCTGCACGGACTGCCCCGACGCCAGCGCGGGGACATCGAGGCGGAGCTGCGCGCACTCGTCGCCGACGGCGTCGAGGACCGGGGCAAGACCGGGGCCGACCCCGTCACCGCCGAACGCGAGGTCCTCACCGAACTCGGGGCACCGAGGCGCCTGGCCTCCGGTTACGCGGACCGGCCCCTCTTCCTGATCGGCCCGGATCTCTACCTCGACTACGTGCGCGTGCTGAAGGCGCTGCTGTCGACGCTCGTGCCGCTCTGGTTCGTGATTTCTGTGCACGGCCCTGTTCACGGACGGCGCCCCGCCCCTGCAGACCTTCGGTGCGGCGCTGTACGGCATCGTCGCCGTGGAACGCTCCCCCTCCGCACGCTCCAGGCGCGCCACGGCCTGGGACCCGTCCTCACCGCGCGAGCTCCCGAACCGGCGCGGCCACTTCCGAGGACTCGTCCTGGGCGCCGTGCTCCTAGCTTGTTGTTTAACCTCGGCCCGTGGCCCGGACACCCCTCCGGCCACGGGTTTTGTCATTGCCCCGACAACAGCAACGGCCGTCCCCCATGCTTCGAGATGTCGAGTCACGAAGTACGAAGGAACGGCCGCTATGAACAGTCTTGCCGATGACGCCGCCCACGTCGAGTCGTTGACCGCCTTGTCCCGGTTCCGGAGCGAGTTCCACGGCTGTCTGCCGCGCCGGTCAGACGCCCTGTTCGAGCTGTGCGACGCGATGCTGTGCTCGGACAGTCCCGTCACCTCCCTACCCGAGCTGACCCTGACAGCTGAGCACCAGCGCGGCCACGGCGCGATGTACGACGCCCTCAACCACGGCCGCCTCGATATCGGCCGACTACGCTGGTCCCTGGCCGCGCTCCCGCTGCCCCGGGCCGCCGACGGCCGCATCGTGCTGGCCGTGGACGTCTCGCCCTGGCTGCGCCCCGACGCGCCCACCAGCCCGGACCGGCTGTTCTGCCACATCCACGGCCGCGCGAAGAACCAGGCCCAGCTCATCCCGGGCTGGCCCTACTCCTTCGTCGCCGCCCTGGAGACCGGGCGCACGTCCTGGACCCAGGTCCTGGACGCCATCCGTCTGGGCCCGGCCGATGACGCCACCGCCCTCACCGCGACCCAGCTGCGCGAGGTGGTGGGCCGCATCATCACCGCCGGGCACTGGGCTCCAGACGACCGGGACATCTTGATCGTCATGGACAGCGGCTACGACGTGTGCCGCCTGGCGTTCGTCTTGGCCGACCTGCCCGTGCAACTGGTGGGCCGCCTGCGTTCGGACCGCGTCATGCTCGGGCCCGCGCCGCCCTACCATCCCGGCCCCCGCGCGGGCAGGCCCCGCAAACACGGCCCCGCTTTCACCCTGGCCAAGCCCGACAGCTGGCACAACCCTGACCAGGCCACCATCACCGACACCACCCGCTACGGCAAGGCTGAGGTGATGGCCTGGGAGCGGATGCACCCCCGCCTGTCCCATCGGGGTCCCTGGCTGGACCACGAGGGTGAGCTCCCGATCGTGGAGGGCACCCTGGTGCGCCTGCGGGTCGAGCGTCTGCCCGGCGATGGCGACCCCAAGCCGGTGTGGCTGTGGTCCTCGGCCACCGGGGTGGACGCCGAGCATGTGGACCGGCTCTGGCAGGCGTTCCTGCGCCGTTTCGACCTGGAGCACACCTTCCGCCTGTTCAAGCAGACCCTGGGCTGGACCACTCCTCGGGTCCGCTCGCCCGAGGCGGCCGATCGGTGGACGTGGCTGGTGATCGCCGCCCACACCCAGCTGCGGTTGGCCCGCCCGCTCGTTGAGGACCTGCGCCGCCCTTGGGAGCGGGCGGCCAGGCCGGGCAGGCTCACCCCGGCCCGGGTACGGCGGGGGTTTCGCCACCTCCGGGCGAGGGTGGTCTGTCCGGCCAGTGCGCCAAAACCCTCCCGGCCCGGCCCTGGTCGCCCGTCCGGGGTGAGGAACCGTAACCGGGCGCCTCGGCACGAGGTCGGAAAAACCGTCAAAAGGGCTGTGACGCTGACAGAGCACAGGAACCAAACAGGTTAAACAAAAAGCCTAGGGCCTGTTTGGAAACACGTCGATACAGGGCAAGTGGCATGGAAACGGTAACCACGGGCGCGTCGCCCAGCGCATAAGCGAAGCCTTCGGTAGAGGAGTCAACGACCAAGAAGACCGAGCCCACCGAAGGCTTCGCTGCGACTCTGCCCAAACCAGGGCGCGGTGACCTCACCGACGCCCAATGGGCGCTCCTGGAACCACACTTGCCCACCCCGAGCACGGGTCGCCCGCCCTCGCGGTCCAAACGCCAACTGATCAACGGCATCCGCTGGAGGACCCGGGTCGGAGCCCCCTGGCGGGAGATGCCCGAACGCTACGGCCCCTGGAAGAGCGTCTACGACCTCTTTCGCCGCTGGAGCCGCAACGGCACCTGGGCGCAGATCCTAGCCTCTTTGCAGTCGGTGGCCGACGCGTCGGGCCTGATCACCTGGCAGGTCAACGTCGACTCCACCATCGTGCGTGCCCATCAGCACGCTGCCGGGGCCCAGAAAAAGGGGAAGGTCCAGGTCACGAAAGGGTCGAGCCCGACGATCACGCCTTGGGTCGCTCACGCGGTGGGTGGACCACGAAGATCCACCTGGCCTGTGATCAGGGCCAAAAACCCCTGGCGGTGGTGATCACGACCGGTCAGCGAGGAGACGCACCGCAGTTCGAGCCGGTGAGGGAGCGTATCCGGGTCGTCGGTTGTGGTCGGGGTGGGCCTGCGCGCACCGGTCCGGTACGGGTGCGTGCCGATAAGGCCTACAGCTCTAAGGGAATCTGTTCCTACCTGTGCAGACGCAAGATCAGAGCGACCATCCCCGAGTCTGCTGACCGGGTGCGTAACCGTAAGCGCAAAGGGAGGTGGGGTGGGCGCCCGCCAGCCTTCGACAAGGTCGATTATCGGGCTCGGCACGCGGTGGAGTGCGGGATCAACCGGCTCAAACGCAATCGGGCGGTGGCCACGCGCTATGACAAGCTCGCGCTTCGCTACGAGGCCACCGTCCAGATCGCTGCCATCAACGAATGGCTCTGACTATCCAAACAGGCCCTAGGCGGGTGAGTCGGCGAGCGGCAGACCGCACTCCTGGCGCATGTCCACCCAGGTCTGGTGGGCCTGCTCGGCGGCCTCTCCCTCGTAGGGGACCGGGACACCGCCCTGGATCTGCGCCGGGGCCCAGTCGGCCTCCAGGACGCGGCCCTGGTCGAAGGTCAGGGTCAGCACACCGGTCTCGGCGGTCGGCCCGTTGAAGTTGTAGAACACGAAGTTGCTCAGGCCGTAGTGCACGTAGGCGTTGCCCTGGAAGCCGCCGGGGGAGAGCACGTGCGCGTGCCCGCCGACCACGGCGGTGGCGCCCGCCGCGATGAGGTCATCGGCCAGCTCGGGCGCGTGCGGGAGCGGGCAGTGCGCGCCCTCCAGCCCCCAGTGCAGGAACACCACGACGTTGTCGTGCTCGTCAGCGGCTTGGGAGACCGCCTGGAGCATGCGGTCCTTCATCTCGAACTTGGTGGAGGCCAGACCGGGCTTGCCCTCGCCCGCGGTCCACGCGGGGATGAGGTGGTCGTCGAGCACGTCGGTGGCGCCGAACATGGCCACGCTCTGGCCGTTGACCTCGGCCA
The DNA here is from genome assembly GCF_000340985.1 of Nocardiopsis valliformis DSM 45023. Lineage (NCBI taxonomy): Bacteria > Bacillati > Actinomycetota > Actinomycetes > Streptosporangiales > Nocardiopsidaceae > Nocardiopsis > Nocardiopsis valliformis. Next base: position 10,639 of record NZ_ANAZ01000044.1, on the reverse strand, counting down.
CGTGCGGCGCGTAGGCCTGGTCGATGTCGCGGCCCGCACCCACGAGCGCAACGGGTGAGGCGTCTCCGTTGTCGAGGGTGTCCAGCAGACCGTCCTCGCCGAAGTCCATGCCGTGGTTGTTGGCGACGGTGGCCACGTCCACGCCGGCGGCGTCCAGCGCCTCCAGCGCGCTGGCGGGCGCACGGAAGACGAAGTCCTTGCCCGGGATGGGGGTGCCGCCCTCGGTGACGGCGGTCTCCAGGTTGACCATGGCGAGGTCGGCGGCGGAGAGCTGTTCGGAGATGGGGGCGAGGGCGGTGGCGGGATCGTCCAGCCGGGGGCGGAGCATGCCCTCGAACATCACGTCACCGCCGAAGGCGATGGTGAGGGGCTCCGAGGCGGCCTCGGCCGAGGCCTGGACCTCGACGTTCCCCTCGCTCTCCTCGGTGTCCGGGGCGATGGCCCCTTCCTCGAGCTGGTCCGGATCGTCGGCCGTGGAACAGGAGGCGACGAGGGTGAGCGCGAGGGTCGCGGCACCGGCCGCGAGGATCCTGCGTGTACGTGGGCGTGGGCGTTCGGGGTTCATGCATGCTCCAGTGGGGCGGGGGGAATCAGCAGGGCATGTCCGTCCTGTTGGACGCGGTCCCGCTGATCCCGGTTGGCCGTCGTGACTGGATGGATGCCTGGGGCAGGCTCCTGACCTGTCACCTTTCGTTCACCCTCCGCGCTTCGTGGCGCTCGGGAGGGGCGTGGGAGGAGTGTGGATCGGATGTGCGGTGTTGGCGGGGCCCTGACCTCGGGTTGACCCGACAGGCATCAGAGTATGCGCTCCTGACCAGCTGTTTTGTTGATTTCACCGGTTACGGCACGTCGTCGCGGGCCGGCTGGTAGGGGCGGCGGTCCGACAGTGGAACTATTCGGGCATAAAGTGCGTTCGGTTTACTTGTGGGCGCAGGGTATTAGGCGCCGAGGTGGTTTCGTAGAACTAATCTACGAAGTTCGTTAGTTGTCTTTCTCGGTCGGTCTCCGCGTGTGCTTTTTGCTTCCTATTGACACTAGGAGTTGCTGACCTGGAACTCTTTGTGCTTGCAAGTAAGTCTATGATCAGCTATTACTTCGCTCGGTAATTATGCATAAGCAGAACGTGTTCATGATCTGAGTAAACATTTCCGGAAAAGGCCTGCGTGGCTTCCAGGGCTGCTAACGTTTCGGTCCGTTGGCAGTTCGGTCCGGAAAGAACTCCGAAAGAGCCGAGCCGTCACCCTTGTTTGTTTGTGCGGGCCACCCCGCCGTCCCGGCGCTCTTCGTGGAAGAGCTCGCGTGGACGGGCCCGCTCACCGTGTGCACCGAGGCGACCGCACCGACGGCGCCGGCTTCGGTCACACGCAGTCGCGCCCCATGCGGCGCATCCCCTGGCAGTTCCTCGTGAAAGGTCCAAGCCGCACCATGCGAAACACGTTCCGTTACTCCTTCGCCACCGCACTGACCGCGGGGCTGGTGCTCGCGCCGTTCAGCGCCGCGTTCGCCAACCCCGAGACCGACGGCTCCGGAGGTGTGGGCAGCGGTAACCAGATCGTCGTCCCCGTCGACGTCGAAGCCAACCTGTGCGGTAACGCACTGGCCGTCCTCGGTATCTCCCAGGCCAAGTGCACCCAGGTCAGCGAGGTGCTCTACGAGAGCAGCGGCCAGGGCGGCGGCGCCACCACCGACGGCTCGGGCGGTGTGGCCAGCGGAAACCAGATCATCCTTCCCGTCGACGCCGCCATCGACGCCTGCGGCAACTCCGTCGCCGTGGCCGGGATCTCCCAGGCCGAGTGCGTGGAGGTGGTCGAGGCCCTGGAGGAGGAGTCCGAGGACGCCCCCAGCACCATGAGCGACGGCTCGGGCGGTGTGGCCAGCGGAAATCAGATCGTTGTCCCCGTCGACGCCGCCATCGACATCTGCGGCAACTCCGTGGCCGTCCTGGGCGCCTCCAGCGCCCAGTGCACCACGATCATCAACATCATCCAGGCCTCCCCGGACAACGAGGGCAACCAGGGCGACACCAGCACCGACGGTTCGGGTGGTGTGGCCAGCGGCAACCAGGTCGTGGTCCCGGTGGACGCGGCCGTGCAGATCTGCGGCAACGCGGTCTCCGTGCTCGGCATCGCCGAGGCCTCCTGCGTCGAGAAGATCTCCGACGGCGGCGACCCCGAGGACCCCAAGGACCCGAAGGACCCCAAGGACCCCAAGGACCCCGAGGAGGAGCCCGAGGACCCGAAGGACCCCAAGGACCCCAAGGACCCCAAGGACCCCGAGGAGCCGAAGAAGCCCGAGGAGCCCAAGGAGAAGGAAGAGGACGACAAGCCCGCCCCCAAGGAGCAGGCCAGTGAGGAGCTCGCCGTCACCGGTGGCGCTCTGGGCGGTCTGATCGCCGCCGCGGTGGCTGCCGTCGGCGCCGGTGGCGCCGGGCTGTACTTCGCCCGCAAGCGCAAGGCCGCTGCCGCCACCGCCGAGGACTAGGACGCGGTGATGCCCGGGCAGGGTGCGAGAACGCCCGGGCAGGGCGAGTGAGAGGTCCGTGACACGGGGCCGCTGGGGAGACCGGCGGCCCCGTCCGCGTGTCCGGGGGCGGGCAGAGGAGGAGGGAGTAGGGCGGAGAAGTAAGGACGGAGCCGCGGAGGAGTGCGCCGAAGCGGGGGCGGTGCGGGGTGGCCGGGAACGTCTCATAACCTCGGAGACGTGCTCAAAGTCCTGTTCTCCTCACGCATGATGGCCTTCCACGCGTTGGTCGTGATTCTTGTGCCCGCCTTCATCTGGTTGGGGTTCTGGCAGCTGGACCGGGCCGAGCAGCGCAGTGCCTCGGTCAACCTCCAGCGCGACAACGTCGCCGCCGAACCCGTGGCCGTCGACCAACTCGCCTCCGTGGGCTCAGACGTCGCCCCGGCCGACCGCTGGCGCACGGTCGAGGCCACCGGTACCTGGGACCAGGACAACGAGGTGCTGTTGCGCAACCGGGACAGCTCCCAGGGACACGGGGTGGGTTTCCACGTCCTCACCCCGCTTGTCACCGAGGACGGCACCGCGGTCCTGGTCAACCGCGGTTGGATCGAGCGCGGTGAGAACGCCCAGGACACCCCCGACGCGCCGCCGGTCCCCGAGGGCGAGGTCGAGGTGACCGGGCGCCTGCACTTCGGCGAGACCGAGGAGAACACCGGGCTGCGCAACCGCGACGGCATGCCCGAGGGCCAGATCATGTTCGTCGACGTGGACCTGCTGGCCGCGGAACTGCCCTACCCGATCTACGGCGGGTACGTGGAGCTCACCGCCCAGGACCCCGTGCCCGAGCAGGCCCCCGAGCGGGTCGCCCTGCGCGAGGAGAACATCGGGATGAGCGCCTCGTACGCCTTCCAGTGGTGGGTGTTCACCATCGTGGTGGTCGTCGGCTGGGTCGTCCTCGTCCGCCGTGAGCTGCGCGAGGCCCGCGAGTCCGGCGGGGAGAGCGCTGACAGCGGTGGCCAGGGTGGGCACGGCGACGGCGGTGCTGGCGAGGCGGGGGGCGGAAACGGCCCCGCCAACGGGGAGACTGGGAACGGATCCGCGGAGCGGGTCCAGCAGACCCACTAGGGCGTGGCCGTCGAACCCGCCCTTCCCCGGCCCGGCTTAGGAGCAGCGTGTACGACGAGATGGACTATCCGGCGCCCGGTCGGGTGGAACGGCGCGCTGTGGCGGGCCCGGAGAGTGCCCGGGCCGGTCGCCTGTGGTGGGACGGTGCCGCCGACGCCTACCAGGCCGAGCACGGAGACTTCCTGCGCGATGTCGGTTTCATCTGGTCGCCCGAGGGGGTGGACGAGGCCGACGCGCGGCTGCTCGGCGACGTGAGCGGGAAGCGGATCCTGGAGGTCGGCTGCGGGGCAGGCCAGTGCGGCCGCTGGCTGCGCGCCGAGGGCGTGCGCGAGGTGGTCGGGTTCGACCTGGCCCTGCGGCAGCTCCAGCACTCGCGGCGGATCGACGAACAGTCCGGGCACCGGCTGCCCGCCGTCCAGGCCGACGCCCAGCGGATGCCGTTCGCCACCGGCTCCTTCGACGTGGTCTTCTCCGCCTTCGGGGCCTTCCCGTTCGTGCCCGCGGCCGAGACCGCGCTGGCCGAGGCGGGGCGCGTACTCAGGCCCGGCGGGCGGTTCGTGTTCTCGGTGACCCACCCGATCCGGTGGTGCTTCCCGGACGACCCCAGCAAGCGCGGGATGACCGTCAAGCAGTCGTACTTCGACCGTCGGGCCTACGTGGAGGAGGACGACGCGGGCCGGGCGGTCTACGTCGAACACCACCACACGGTGGGCGACTGGCTGCGGGGGATCGTGGCTGCGGGGCTGCTGCTCCAGGACCTGGTCGAGCCGGAGTGGCCCGAGGGGAACAAGCAGGTGTGGGGCGGCTGGGGGCCGGTGCGCGGCCGGATGATCCCGGGGACGGCGATTTTCTCAGCGGTCAAACCGGGGTAGCTGGGGCCGGTCCGTCGAGCCGGTTCACGGGGTGAACCGTGATCCGGTCCGCGGGGTGGGTTCAGCCGATCAGGTACTCGGGCGGCACGGACTCGGCCAGCCACACTCCGTTCCCGGTGACCCGGAATTCGTGGCCGTCGGCGTGCATGCGCGCGGAGTCCACGCTGAGGACCACCGGCGACCCCCGGCGCGCGCCCACCTTGCGGGCGGTCTCTTCGTCCGGAGACAGGTGTACGTGGTGGCGGTTCATCGGGCGCAGCCCTTCGCGGTGGATCGCGGACAGGAACCGGCCCACGGTGCCGTGGAAGAGCCGGTGGGGCGGTGCGGCCGGCTCCAGGGACAGGTCCACCCGGACCGAGTGCCCCTGCTGCGCGCGCACGCGCAGCCCGTCCGGGCTGAGGGCGAAGCGTTTCTTGTCGTTGGTGTCGATGATCTCCCGCAGCCCCTCGGGCGTGAGGGGCACTTCGGCGCGGCGGCATCCGGAGACGAGGGCGTCGACCTCGACCCAGCCCTGCGGGGCGAGCCGGATCCCGGCCCTGGCCGGATCGTGGCGCAGGACCAGGGAGAGGAACTTGGAAGCGCGAACGATCTCCTTGTTGTTCATGGCCCCGATGATCCTGCCCGGGGCCCGCGTGTTCCAGGGGTTTTCCACGGCGGGAGGACGGGGCTCCGCGGAAGGTTCCGTGGGTCGGGTTCCAATGGGTCGGGTTCCAGTGGGTTCTGCACAGGTACGAAATCCTCTTGGGAGCGGGTGGCGCGGGGCGGTAGCTTCGTGCGCCTGGGGCGTTTCTGCCAGAATCCGCCCCGAGAGAGGAGCCCCCTGTGTCCCAGCGGTTGCGTGAGGTCTGGAACCAGACCCGTGAGGCCTACGAGCACGAGAGCTACCGCGTGGACGGTCGGAAGGTCGACCTGTCCGAGCCGTTGGCGGCGATGCGGGAGGGCACCCGGCTGCACCTTCCCGACGAGATTGCTGAGCTGGGCGCGCCCCCGGGTAGGCGCGACACCCGGTTCGAGGTGACCGGTGAGAGCACCCTGGCGGCGGCGCGGCGGTTGGTCGCGCAGGAGCCGGGCCGGGTGGCGGCGCTGAACTTCGCCTCCGCCCGCAAGCCCGGCGGCGGTGTGGTCAACGGGGCGAAGGCACAGGAGGAGAGCCTGGCCAGAGCCGGCGCGCTCTACGACTCCCTGATCCGCTGCCCGGAGTTCTACGATCACCACGTGGCCAACCGGAGCCTGCTCTACACCGACCGGGTGATCTGGTCGCCGAGCGTCCCGGTGTACCGCGACGACCGAGCCGGGTGGCTGCCCGAGGCAGTGGCGGTGGACTTCCTCACCGCGGCCGCGCCCAACCTGCGGATGATCGAACGCAACCAGCCCGAACTCCGCCTCCTGGTTCCGGAGACCCTGGACCGGCGGGCCCGCGCGGTGCTGGCCGTGGCGGCCCACCACGGCGCGGAGCGACTGGTGCTGGGGGCCTGGGGCTGCGGGGTCTTCGGCAACCGCCCGGCGGCGGTGGCTGCGGCATTCGGCAGGCACTTGCTGGAGGGGGAGTTCGCGGGGGTGTTCGAGCGGGTGGTGTTCGCCGTCCTGGACCGGGACGAGGCGGTGCGCCGGCCCTTCGAGGAGAAGTTCGGCGGCTGACCCGAGGCGGGGACCTTGGCGGGGCGGGGCCCGGTGGGGCCTCGAAAGGTGGGTACCGTGCACGGAGAACGGGCGACGGGGGATAGTGGATGACCGACATGAGGATCAGGGCCGCGGTGCCGCAGGACCACGCGCGGATCCTGCGGGTGTGCGACCAGTGGTGGGGCAAGCCGGTCACGAACCTGCTGCCCCGGCTCTTCCTCGACCACTTCCACACCACCAGCCTCATTGCCGAGGCCGACGGCGAGCTGGCCGGTTTCCTGGTGGGCTTCCCCTCTCCGGCCCGCCCCGACGAGGCCTACGTGCACTTCACGGCGGTGTCCCCGGACTTTCGCGGTGCGGGGCTGGGCCGGGAGATGTACCGCTGGTTCACGGAGGCCGCCAGGCGGAGCGGACGTTCGGTGGTCCGGGCGGTCACCTCACCGGGCAACGACCGTTCGATCGCCTTCCACCGGTCCCTCGGGTTCACCGTGACCGGACCGCACGCGGACCACGACGGCCCCGGTGTGGACCGGATGTGCTTCGAACTGCGGCTTTGAGCGCGGGGATCGGGGTCGGCCGGGTGCTCATACCCCGTAGCGCCGGTGGGCCTCGCTGGCCTGGGCCATGCGGCGCAGGGCGGCCAGGAAGCGTTCGCCCAGGACGGTACCGACCAAGACGGTCTTGAGGATTTCGTCCAGTTCGGCGAGATTCCCGATGTAGTAGTGGTCGCGGTGGGCGACGTCGTCGGCGGCGCGCGCGTAGCCGTCGATCCACTCCTGGTCCGGGACGAGGCCCGCGCTGTGCAGCGCGGAGAGCACCCGTGCCAGTTCCTCGCGCAGGGGTGAGCCCGGGTGGACGTACCAGCCGTGCCGCTCGGCCAGGGCGTCGACCTCGGCGAGTGCGGCCTCGGTGGGTTCGGGGTCGCCGGTGATGGGGTGGACGGCCCTGAGGGTGATGTCCATGAGGCCGTTGAGGTTGGCCTCGTCGCTGTCGATCGCCTGGAGCACGTCCCGGGTTCCGGCCACGGAGAGTCCGCCGACCTCGGTGAGGGCGCTGACGAGGCGGAGCCGGTTCAGGTGGCTCTCGTCGTAACGGGCCTGGTTGGGGCTGGTGAGTTCGCCCCGGTGTAGGAGGCCTTCCCGCAGGTAGAACTTGATGCTCGGTACGGGTACTCCTGAGCGCTGGCTCAGTTCCGAGATGCGCATGCCGTCCCTTCGAGCGCGGGGCCTCTTGTGCCCGCGCGCCACATTATGGATAGTGAAGGTATCTATAGCGGATAGTCAAACTATCCATTTGAGGGGTTTCCCGTGTTAACGCTCTCTACCTCCTACTCCTGGCACCGTCCGCTCATGCTGACCGTGTACCTGTGCGTCCTGTTCCTTGCCGCCAGTGTGGTCGGCCTGACCCTCGACGACCGCCTGATCAACGGCGAGGCGGCCTGGTTGAAGCCAGCGAAGTTCTCGGTGTCGATCATCGTCTACAACCTCACCATCGCCTGGCTGCTCTCCCTGCTCACCCGCTGGCGGCGCACCGGCTGGTGGCTGGGCACGGTGATCGCCGCGATGTTCGTGGGCGAGATGGTCCTGATCATCACCCAGGTCGTCCGGGGGCAGATGAGTCACTTCAACACCGCGACCCCGCTCGACGCCGCCGTCTACGCGGCCATGGGCGGCATAATCACCGCTCTGTGGGTCGCGACCTTCGTTCTCGGCGTGATTCTGATGTTCCAGCGCATCCGCGAACGCTCCACGACCTGGGCGATCCGCATCGGGGTGGCGGTCGCGCTCCTGGGTATGGCGGTCGGTCCGCTGATGATCGCCCCGACCCCGGCCCAGATCGAGGGATTCGCCGACGGAAACGCGGACGTCGTCGGAGCGCACACTGTGGGCCTGGCCGATGGTGGACCGGGCCTGCCCCTCGTCGGCTGGAGCACCGTCGGCGGAGACCTCCGTGTGGGCCACTTCATCGGTATGCACGGCCTCCAGGCCATGATCCTGCTCGCACTGGTCCTGGTCGCCCTGGCTGCCCGGTACCCGCGCCTGAGCGACGACGACACCCGCCGCCGTCTGATCGTGGTCGCCGGACTCTCCTACACGGGCCTCACAGTGCTCACCGTCTGGCAGGCCCTGCGCGGTCAGTCCGTGGTCGCGCCCGACGGCCTCACCCTCGGTGTCGCCGGAGCCCTCGTCCTGTTGACCGCACTGGGCCTGGCCTGGGCCCTGCGCACCCCGTCCGAGCGGGAGCCAGCACAGGAGGACAGGCGAGAAGGGGCCGCGCTCCCATCCTGACTGTGCCGTGGCCCTTCACGCTCGCTTGCGGAACAGTGGCGGCAGCCGTAGCGGTGGCGACGGTGGTGGTAGCGGCGGCCCCTGTTCTGGACAGCGCCCGGCCCCGGGACCTGGGGCCTGCCGTTCTGAGGCCTTCCGTGGGTGAGGGTCTCCGGGGCGGGTTCGGTCCCCCACCTGCAAATGATCTTGCTACCAGGAGCGAAATCGGCGCCGAACTTGCTCCTGGTAGCAAGATCATCGCGGATGAGCGGGGCGAGGACCAAGGTGCGTGCGTGGGACCGCGCTCGGGAGGTTGTATAGCATCCGGGAAACCGGAGGAGGACGAAGAGTGCGGCTCAAGCTCGATCTGCATGACATTTTCAACAAGGGCCGGAGCATCGACCAGGCCCTGAACGACATCATGGACGAGGCCGAGCGCAAGAAGGCCAAGACCATCGAGATCATTCCTGGCAAGGGTTCCGGCCAGCTGAAGAAGCGGGTGCTGCGCTTCCTCGACCGCAAGGACGTCAAGGCCCGCTACCACCGCGTCGAGAAGGACTCCAAGAACTTCGGCAGACTGTTCGTCCACTTCAAGCACTGATCCGGAAGGTCAGGCGGACCAGGCTGCCAGAGTGGCCCGGGCCCAGGAACGGACGCGTTCGGGGTGGCCTCCGGCCGGGAAGCTACCGTCCACGGTGACCTCGGCGACGGTGAACGCGAACCCGCTGGGGACGTCTGCCCGGGCAGCGGGTGTGGTGTTCTCTCGTCGGCGGACCCGGTGAGAGTTGGCGCGGCGGGCGCGCTCGGTGAGCTTGCGGGAGGCCTCGGCGCCGTCCGTGACGTGGGTCCGCAGCAGTTCCAGCGGAAAGGCGTGTGTGCCCTCAGCCAGGGAGGCCGGGTGCTGGAGGCGGTAACAGGCGACGGCGATGCCGTGCAGCGGGCCCCACGGTTCCTGGCGGGAGTGGTCCAGCGCCAGCAGCCGCTGGAACAACTCCTCGCAAGGGGTGTCGCTCACCGCTCCGCACTGTGCACACGTGTCCATGCCGCGATACTCGCGCACGCGGCCCGGGAGGGCGAGCCGTTTTCCGCGGGCAGGGGCTCGGGAGTGAACTCGGGCCAGCGCCCCGGCAGACGGTTCGTCTACTTCAAGCACGGAGGGCATGCGATCGCTCGCTTTTCACGGCTACGTTGATGGTGTGGACGAGAGCAGAAGCACTCCCGGATCGAAAGAGATTGAGTTCCCGGCGCTCGACGCGGTGACCTCCGGAGCCGAGGAGAGCGCCGGAGTCCGCAGCTCGGTCGAGGTAGGGGCCGACGACTTCCTGAGCGCGGATGAACGCCGAGAGTTGGACGAGGCAATGCGGTTGGTCTATCGCGCGGGAGCATCCCAGGGCGTTATGGCCGAGAAGCAGGCGACCATCGAGACTGCGCGGCTGCGACTGGAGCCCCTGGAACCCGTGCACGCCGACGCCGTGGTGGGGCTGTTCACCGACCCGGTGATGAGCACCTACCTGGGCACGGACCTCTCCCAAGGTGGGCTGGCCCGGACGATGGTCGACAACCGCCTCACCTACGAGGGACCGCCCCAGCTCGGCCACTGGGCGATCATTCGAGGGGATCAGGTGGTCGGCCTCGCTCACCTGCGGCCTTCAAAGGAGCTCCCCGGAGGGCTGCCGGAGATCGGCTGGTACCTCGGCGCTTCGTACGGTGGCGCCGGTCTGGCGACCGAGGCGGCGTGGGCGCTGCTGCGCCACGGACTGGACGGGCTGAGGCTCGCCTCGGTCTGGGCCCTGGTACACGTGGACAACGCCCCGAGTCTGAACCTGGCCGCGCGGCTGGGCTTCCTCCAGGTGGGGAAAGGGCACCACTACAACGGCCCCCACCGCGTGCACGTCGCCCTCCCCGGCACCGCCTCGACGTGTTGACACCGCGCATCCAGGGTCCTTGACTCTCCCCCCCCGCCTCACCCCCCGAACCCCCAGAGCACCGGAGTGAACGTATGCGCCTCACCGGCCGTCCAGGGCCCATCGCGACCTGCCTTGCCGGGGTCGCCCTGGCGGTCACCGGCTGCTCGGTCGTCGAAACCGAGGAGTGGGATGTGGACGTCTCCGTCGGTGAGTTGTCCCCGGCCCCCTTCGGCACACGCGTCGACCACAGCCTCGTGTGGACCGGTGCGGAACTGTTCGTCTGGGGCGGGAGCAGCGAGGGGCAGCAGCGCTTCCACGCCGACGGCGCCGCCTACTCCCCGGACACCGACTCCTGGCACACGGTCGCGGATCCGGACCTGGAAGCGCG
>NZ_ANAZ01000043.1:0-32053 GCF_000340985.1 Nocardiopsis valliformis DSM 45023 | reverse complement strand
GTCCCCGCCACACCACCGTGCTCCTCCAAGACCGGCGGGTGCTCGTCTGGGGAGGTGCCACCGGCACGCACTCCGGAGAGGAGGACGGACTCATGGCCAGGGACGGCGCGGTCTACGACCCCGGAGCCGACTCCTGGGAGCCGGTCACCGACGCTCCGGAGGCGAGGGAGTCGGCGTCGGCGGCCGTGGCGGGGGACCACGTCGTCTTCGGCGGAAGCGGTTACCAGGACGACCTCCTCGTGTACTCGCTCAAGGACGACACCTGGGACACCGTTCCCCTGACCGGTGCCGGGGAGTTGTTCCGCGTGCTCGATCTGGTGGCCGTCGACGACGCGGTCGTGCTGGTCGGGGCCACGGCCGAGCGTATGCTCACGGGACGTTTCCGAGTGGGAGACGAGGGCGTGTCCGTGTCCGAGTTCGAAGAGGTCGAGGACCCGACCGGGGCGTACGTCGGGCTGGTCTCGCTGCCGGGGGACAAGGCGGTCCTGGCGGTCAGGGAGAGCCGCGGCGGGCGCCTGTACGAGCTCGACGGACGGGGTCAGGCGGAGACGGTGCACGAGGCCGGTGCCTTCCGCCCGCCGGTGCACACGGTCTCCCATCCCGAGCTGTCGGGGGAGATGGGGTTCGTGGAAGGGCTGGGTGTGGTGTCGACCAGCACCGGTGAGCTCAGCGTGTGGGACGCGGACACCGGCCTGACCCATCGGTCGAGGGGCGAGGCGCTCGACGGCTACTGCGGCCCGATCGAACCCGTCGGCACGAACGCCCTGATCGGTTGGGGCGGCCGGTGCGAGACCGGTGGGATCAGGATCGATCTGCGAGCCCAGTAGGGTCCGAGACCGCCTGTCTGCTGTGAGCAGACTGATCGGCCTGGTCTGATGAGAACATCGCGTACGCCCGCGCGGTCAGATCACGAAGGTGCCCTTGCCCGGGAGGGTCTTGACCAGCTCCCGGTCACGGAGCTCCTTCGTCGCGTGACGGGCCGTGCCCACGGCGACGCCGTAGGTCTCGGCGAGCTCCCTTTCACCGGGAAGCTTTGCACCGGAGGGCAGGTCCCCGGGTGCGATGGGCCCCGGACGAAGCCTCGGCGGAGCCATGGGCAAGGGGTACAGCACACGAAGACCCCGGTCCCTTCGAATCAGGGTGTCCGGGGTCTTCCTTCGTTGGTCCTACCCCTTCGAGGTGACGCGCAGGGCGGCGAGCCACTCGGCGCGGTCAAAGCTGAGGTGCCCGGCTTCACGGTGCTTCGTGTCACGAATGTCTGCGCCGTTCTCTTGTTCCCGAGCTTCGACGCAATCAGAGCCCGTGGGGCTGTGGCTGGACTTGTGCCATGCGGCTTGCTGGTGATTCATGCGGCTAGTCTCTCAAGCTCGGTGCGGGACAGGGCCACGGGGAGGGATTCGGACAAGGCGACGTCGTACAGCGACACCGCCCGGGGCCACAGATCGTCCCTCAGGATCTCAGCCCCCAGGACGTGCTCTGACACGGCTACGGACTCACCCGTTCCGAGGGCGAACAGGAACAGTGGCGCGACAGGAGCCGGGAGAACGATGCCAGCGGGCACCAGGTGCACGCGAACCTGACCGGTAGCGATCCAGCCCAGGAGGTGCTGGGCCTGCTCCTGCCTCAGTTCCTGGGGCAGATCTGCCACAGCGGCGAGGGGGAACACGGCGGTCACGTGAAGCCCGGTGAGCTGGTTCAGACGGTCGGTGCGGTTGGTGACCTGCTCCGCCAGTTCCGACCCTTGAAGGGAGGGGCGGGATGCCCGGAACACGTACGAGGCCACTCCGGGGCTTTGAAGGTACCCGGGGACGAATGAAGGCGTCGCTACACGCACGGCAACAGCGGCCGTCTCGATCGCGTAGAAGTTTCGGGTCCATTCAGGCAGAACGGTGCCCGTTGTCGTGAGTCGCCAGGCTCTGCGCAACTCGTCTAGTGAACCGACGGCTTCCGCCAGGGGTTCGATTCTGTCCAGAGACGGTGTCGTTTGTCCGGAAATGTATCTGTTGATGCTTGAAGCGGCGAAGCCCGTGCGATTGCTGAGTTGAAGCTGGGTGAGCCCTGAAGCCGTGAGCAATCGATTTAGTGCCTCAGAGAAGGGGGTGGCAGGCATATTGCCCAGCGTACCTGTGTCTTGCGCAATCGTGGCGGATTCTGTGGAATCAGTAAGGGTTTCGGCAGGCTGAGGGTATGGAATCCATCGGACTTACCCAGACCCCTGGTGAAATCAACTCCGTGGCCCTGCCGCTCGCCGCGCTGCACTCCGCTATTCGTCGGCGGGGTGTGGCTGCGATGGACGGTGGCCAGCCCGGCGAGGTTAGGGCGGAGCACGCGGGGCGTTGCATCGTTGTGCGGCTCTCCGGTGGCAAGTGGGTTTCTCCGGTTGATGGGGGCGGCCGCACCGCTCCGATCGGCCGCGAGGGCGAGGAGGATTCCCTTGCCCGCTGGATCGCCGGTGAACTTCTGGGGCGGGTATGAGTGCCCCGGCCCGAACGTTCGCTGATCTTGCGCGGTTGACGCGTCCTCGCCGTCCTCAGACTCCCGGGCCGCGTCAGGGGGAGAGCCCGCCGCTTCCTCGCCGGGTGCGTCCTCCCTCCGCAGCGAAGAAGTGTCCTCCGCACGCATGGAAGCGCGCGCGGGGTTCCCGTACACAGCAATGCGAAAACTGCGGCATCACTCAGTGCGTCCCGTAACCCTGACTGGAAAGCCCCGCATGTGCACTAACTGCGAAAAGCTGCACGAAAATCCCAGAGGGCCCGTGTCAACACAAAAGGGTGGGGAGGCCATCGCTCCCCGCTCTGCTGCCAGGGGCAAGGGTGCGTCAGTTTTCGGGTTCCGGGCGCTCCGTAACGTAGGATCCGCGCTGCGGCACGGTGTACACGTCGCCGTCTTCCACGAGCACTGCTATCGCGCGGCGCACGGTCGAGCGCGCGAGGCCGAACTCCTGCACAAGATCTTTCTCGGTGGCAATGCGCTGGCCAGGAGCCCAATCTCCTCGGGCGATACGAGCCTGAATGATGCCTGCCAACTGCCGATACGGCGTCACAGGGCCGTCGTGCTGGATCTCTGCATCGGGATCAAACGTCATGCTCCGAAGCTATTCATGCTCAGTCAAGGTGATCCCAAGAGATACAAGGCTAGACGTAGCGATACGAGTCGCTACACTGAAAGGGCTCGCATACAGCGGGACCCCGGCGACGTGCTACCAACACGCCCCGGGGCCATGGCCGACCTGATGGAAGCAGGACGACATGCCAAACCCTATTGCTTTGCTGTGCCTGATAATCCGAGCGGCCCGCCCCACCAGGGGTGTGCACACGAGTCCCTGCGGATACTTCCGCGAACTGTTCGCGGAGCTTCGCCGCAACCGCGCGCGTCGGGTGCGTCGCTACGCGGAGAACGTCCCCTTCCTCTCCGGGGTCGAGCCCCGGCCGGAACCGGCTCCGTTCGTCCCCGCCCCCCGACAGCCCGCTGACCACGTCCCTGTAGCCGATCCGAGCGCTCTGGAGGACCCGGACGAGCTCGTTCCGGGTTACTACCGCGACTGGGAACGGAAGGAAGCCCTCCGCCGGGTGGACCGGAGCCGGTTGGGTGTGGCCGTGCTCCACACGATCGCCGAGCACGGGGAGGCGGCGTGATGAACGCGAACCACGAGGTGCAGGGGTCCCCCGACCCGATCGACTCGCTCGGCCTCCCGACGGACGTCATGGTGACGGAGTTGTCCCGCCTGCTGGCGACGCCGGGGTTCCTCGGACAGAGCGTGGCCACCCTCCGGCGCGCGGACGGCGCGTTCAACGTGCTCGATGAGCTGATGCGCAACGGCGACCCGCTCCCGCGCCGCTGGTCGGTGAAGGGCGGCGCGGGGCGACATGAGCCGGTGACCAGGCTCTACGACTCCGTTTCCGAAACCCTGCGTGAGGTGGGCGGGGCTGCGCAGTCCTTCATGGCTCTGCGTCGCGCGGCCGCGGACTGGCGTGCGCTCGATGCCGCGCTGCGTTCCGGGCGGCCGCTTCCGGAGCCCTGGCAGCGGTAGCCGTGCCGGTGGGAAGGGGTGCCGTCAGCCTTCGGGCGACGGCACCCCTTCGCCGCACGCCCGGCTACCACCAGGGGTAGCGGGTCTCCAGCATGGCGGTGCGGGAGGTGTGCGCGTCCTCGGGCCGGATGTAGCCCGCGTGCTGGGCCCGGTTCACGGTCTGGAGCACCTGGGACACGTACCCCCCTCGGCGCGGGTACAGCTCCCGCAGGGTCTCCTCTTCGAAGGGGATGTGGGCGCCCGACAGGAAACAGAACGGGTCGCCGGTGTTGTCGCCGTGGTTGAGCGCGGTGGCGACCTCGTGCTCGGCCAGCCTGATCCCGCCGAGCTGGTTGCCGTGCTCGTCACGGCTGGCCGTCGTGGGGCCGTCCCACTCCAGGCGCGGCGCCTCCGGCGGTGCCGTACCGTCCCGGACCCAGTCGACGAGGTGGTCGTAGGCGGAGTTCAGCACGTGGTGGAACGGGACCCGGCTGTACGGGGGCAGGTCGCACTGCTGCGGTTCGGTCCCCGGGTTCTCCCGGGCGATGAGCGGGGCGAAGGCGCGGTACTCGAACTGGCCGACGTGCGCGGTCCCGGCGACCTCCCAGCGGCGGAAGTGCTCGGTGTCGGGCTCCTGTCCCTGGGACCTGGTCCTGACATCGGTCTCCGCCATGAGCCGCATGACCGGCGTGGTGCCCTCGTCCAGGGCGGTGGGGGCGCCGTGGATCATGAAGGCGTCGACCGCCTGGTGGCCGGGGTGGAACCGGTTGTGGTACTCGGACAGGTAGCGGGCCGACTGGGAGTGCCCGGTGGCGACGACCGTGCCGACGTCGAAGCCGGGCAACGGGTCGACCCCCTGCGGTGAGCGCAGGGCCCTCGCTGTCTGGGAGTAGAGGTCGAAGGCCGGGGCGTCGGCCAGCTCCGGGCCGCCGACGGTCAGGTCCCCGTAACGGTCGGGGTCCCAGGCCCGGAGGGCGTCGACCCCGACCCGCTGGGCGGAGAGCCCCACCCAGACGTGTCCCTCACCCATGAAGTAGTCGTGGGAGAGGAACCAGTCGATCTCGATGTCCTGGCCGAAGCTGACGTTGTTCCATTCCAGGAAGGCGGCGCCGCTGAAGTCGTCGGCGCTTGCGGGGCGCCGGACGACCATCCTGGTGAGGTAGGGGGTGGCCCCGGCCTCGGGGTGTTCGGCGGTGCCTTCGAGAAGGAACTCCTCCTCGACGTAGTCGTACGCGGCGAGGTCGGCCTTGACGGGCTCGCCCTCCTCGATCGGGGGGACCTCGGGTCCGACGGCGGACATGAAGGGGTAGGAGTCGGCAGTGACGGGGACCGGACCGGACACGGTGGCGGCCGGACCTTCCACGGGTTCGGCCTGGGCCGGTACCGCTCCGAGTAGGCCGAGGACGACGGTCGATCCGAGCAGGACCGCGCAGAAACGACGGGGGGACCGGGGGGACATGCGCGCGTTCACCTCTGGTGTGGTCGGTGTTGCGGGCATGCTAGGTCGGGCCGCATGGTGCCACAAGGAGTTCCGGCGCCCGCGCCGCCGCCGTGGGAGAGGACCGGTGGAACCACGGATGGGGCGGCGCCCTCATCGGCGCGCGAGGAACTCCTCCAGCTCCTCCGTGCTGGGGGAGGTGGCCGGGCCCGGGCGGGTGACGGCGATGGCGGCGGCCGCGTTGGCGCGCCGGGCCGCAGCCACCGGAGACAGCCCCGCGGCCAGGGCGGCGGTGAACACCCCCACGTGCGCATCGCCCGCACCGTTGGTGTCCACCGCGCGCACCGCGAAACCCGGGACCCGCCGGGGCGCGGTGTCCCGAGTGGCCACCAGGCAGCCCTCGGCGCCGTCGCGCAGCACCACCACGCCGGTCGGGCGGACGCGCTCGGCCAGGAGCGCGGCGGCCTCCTCGAGAACACCGGCGCCGGTGGCCGTGACCGCCTCGGCTGCGGACAGACTCAGGACGTCCGTGCGGGCCAGTACCCGGGAGAGGGTTTGCGCGGGGATGTCACCCACCACCGGTGCCGGGTCCAGGACCAGCCGAACCCCCTCCGGTAGCTCGCGGATCCAAGTCACCAGTTCGTCCGCGCGCGGCCCGGGCAGGAGCGAGTACCCGACCGTGTAGACGAGGTCATCGGACCCGGGGCGCAGGGCGCGCAGGTCCGACAAGGGCAGATCCATCTCCGCGCCCAGGTGGGTGATGAAGGTGCGTTCGGCGGAGGTGTCCACCAGGGCCACGCAGAACCCGGTGTCCTCGGGGCGCGGGCGGTGTGCGACGCGGACCCCCTCGGCGCGAAGCGCGGAACGGACCAGGTCACCGTGGGGTCCGGTCCCGTGCGCCCCGCCGTAGACCACCTCCATACCGGCCCGGGCCGCGGCGGCGATCACGTTGAACCCGCCGCCGGGGAGCGTGCGGGCGGTGTTGGCGAACGTGCCGCCGCCCTGTTCGGGCAGGGCGCCGACGGTCATGACGACGTCGATGATCACCGGTCCCACATGGTGGAGGCGTCCGGTCACGGTGGGGTCCCTTCGTCGGGTTCGGGTGGTGGGGTTCGGGGGCGGTCGGGATCGATCGGTTCCGCCACCGGATCGTCCCGTCCCGTTCGGCATGTCAGCGAATGCCGGGGTTGTCGAGTCTTTGCCGCGAGGTTCCCACGCCTCCGGGACGATCGCGGCCAGACTCGGAGGGGAGACGCGTTACGGGAGGCAGCATGATCACGACCGACTTCGTCAACGGCTCCCCGTGCTGGGTCGACCTCGGGGCCACGGACATCGAGGCCTCGGCCGAGTTCTACACGAGGGTGTTCGGCTGGGAGGCCTCGTACACGGGTTCCCGTATGGCCGGCTACCGGCTCATGAGGTCGGACGGCGCCGCCGTGGCAGGGATCGCACCGCGCATCGACGAGGACGAGCCGCCCGAGTGGGGTGTGCAGTTCTGGGTCACCGACATCGAGGGCGCCGCCGTGCGGGCCCAGGAGCTCGGCGGGACGATCCTGGTGGAGCCGATGGACCTGTACGAGTTCGGCCGGTTCGCGCACATCGCCGACCCCCAGGGCGGCTGGTTCACCCTCTGGCAGGCCGGTACCTTCACCAGTGCGGAGGCCGTGGACCGGCCGAACTCGCTCTGCTGGGTGGAGTTGTGGACGCCCTCCGCGCAGGGCTCCAGGGAGTACTACGGCGGCCTGTTCGGCTGGGAGTTCGAGGACGTCGGGCTGCCCGGGGGTGAGGGCGTCTACACGAGGATCCGCCCGGCGGGGCTGGGTGAGGACCGCTACTTCGGCGGTCTGATGGAGATGCCGGCCGAACAGCTGCCGCAGGCCGAGGGCCGGGCCGACTGGCACCCGGTCTTCGAGGTGGCGGACTGCGACGCGACCGCCGACACGGTCAAGGCGGCGGGCGGCCAGGTGTACATGGGGCCGGAGGACGCCCCGGGGGTGGGACGGATGGCGGTGTGCTCCGACCCCTTCTCCGCCGGGTTCGTCCTGCTCGACCCCCGGACGGGCCGGGACTGATCCCCGTGGTCCTGGACCGGCCCCGGTCGCACACCGGTCGCACCCGGTCGCACACCGGCGGGCTGGACCGCGGTGATGATCGAGACTTTGCCGGGAGCAGCCCCGGAATGTCGGTGACCCGGAGCACACTCGGGTGGAGTCACTAGGGGAGGCAGCATGATCACCACCGACTACGTGATCGGTTCGCCCTGTTGGGTCGAGCTGACCACTTCCGACGTGGACCGGGCGCTCGAGTTCTACGGGAAGGTGTTCGGCTGGACGGCCGAGTCGGCCGGACCGGAGACCGGCGGTTACCTGAAGATCCTGTCCGACGGGGCGCTGGTCGGCGGCCTCGGGCCGAAGATGTCCGAGGACGATCCGGTCTCCTGGTCGATCTACTACAACACCCCTGACCTGGACATGTCGTTCCAGCGGGCCCGGGAACTGGGCGCCACGGCCCTGGTGGAGCCCATGGACGTCATGGGCCTGGGCCGGATGGCACACCTGAGCGACCCGCAGGGCGGGACGGTCGCGCTCTGGGAGGCCGGGACGCTGCCCGGGATGGAACGGACCGACGAGCCCGGCACCTTCATGTGGGCCGAACTGTGGACGCCTTCAGCGCAGGGCGCCCGGGCTTTCTACGGCGGGTTGTTCGGCTGGGAGTTCGAGGACGTCGACCTGCCCGGGGGAGAGGGCAGGTACTCCACGCTCCGCCCGGCGGGGCTGGGTGACGACCGCTACTTCGGCGGGATCATGGGCATGGACCCGGCCGACCTCCCACAGACCGGGGGCCGGGCCGACTGGCACCCGGTTTTCCACGTCACCGACTGCGACGCCGCCGTCGCCGAAGTCCGGAAGGCGGGCGGCCAGGTGCTCATGGGGCCGGAGGACGCCCCGGGCGTGGGGCGGCTGGCGGCCTGCTCCGACCCGCTCTCCGCGGGCTTCGTCCTGCTCACCCCGAACCCCGGCTAGCCGGGCGCCCTTCTGAATCCGCTCCGTCCCCGACCCGCCGCCCTGTCCCGCGCATGGTCGCGGGACGAGGGCGGGACAGCGGTGGTTGTCTTCGGCGCTACTGCCGGGAGACGGCGGAGGCGCCGCCGCGCAGGACGAACTTCTGGATCTTGCCGGTGGCGGTCTTGGGCAGCTGTTCCACGAACTCCACCTGGGTGGGCGCCTTGAAGTGCGCGAGGTTGTCGCGGGCGAAGGCGATGATCTCCTCCTCCGTCGCCGAGGCCCCCTCGCGCAGCACCACGGAGGCGCGCGGGGTCTCGCCCCAGCGCTCGTGCGCAACCCCCACGATCGCCACCTCCAGCACCGCCGGGTGACGCAGCAGGACGCCCTCCACCTCCACCGAGGAGATGTTCTCCCCGCCGGAGATGATCACGTCTTTGAGCCGGTCCTGGATCTCCACGTAACCGTCCGGGTGGGTGACGGCGGCGTCGCCGGTGCGGAACCAGCCGTCGCCCATCGCCCGTTCGGTGGCTTCGGGGTCGTTGTAGTAGCCCTTCATCACCACGTTGCCGCGCACGGTGATCTGGCCGACCGTCTTGCCGTCCCAGGGCACCTCGGCGCCGGACTCGTCGACCACCCGCAGCTCACCGGAGGTGATCAGCTCGACCCCCTGGCGGGCCTTGACCGCACCGCGTTCGCGCACGGACAGCTCCCGGTGCTCGGGCAGGGGCTCGCAGACGGTGATGAACGGGGTGGTCTCGGTCAGGCCGTACACGTGGGTGACGGTCCAGCCGAAGTCCTCCTCCAGCCGCTCGATGGTCTCGGCCGCGGGCGAGGCCCCGGCGGTCACCACGTGCACCCCCGGCGGGACGGCGCCGCGTACGTTCGCGGGGGTGTTGGAGAGCATGATCAGCACCGTGGGCGCCGCGCACAGCCAGCTGACCTCCTCGGTGCGGATCAGCTCGAACACCCGCGCCGGGTCCATGGCGGGCAGGCACACGTGGGTGCCCCCGGCCGCGGTGACCGTCCACGTGTAGGTCCAGCCGTTGGCGTGGAACATCGGCAGGGTCCACAGGTACTTCTCGCCGAGCCCGACGCGCAGGTGCAGCAGGGTGCCCACCGAGTTCATGTAGGCGTTGCGGTGGGTGATCATCACGCCCTTGGGGCGCGCGGTCGTCCCCGAGGTGTAGTTGATGGTCAGCAGGTCCGTCTCCGCGATCTCCGGGCGCATGAAGTCCGGGGTGGCCGAGGCGACCAGGGACTCGTAGTCCTCCCAGCCGTCCCGTGCCCCCGCCAGGGCGACGAACCTCTCCACGCCCGGCATCTGGTCGCGCACGCTGTCGACCGCGTCGAGCTGGTCGGCGTGCACGCACAGCACCTTGGCGCCGGAGTGGTTGACGATGTAGACGAAGTCGTCGGCGGTCAGGCGGAAGTTGACCGGGACGAGGACCGCGCCCAGCTGCGGGACCGCGTAGAAGGATTCGAGCTGGGCGTGGGTGTTGGGTGCGATGTAGGCGACCCGGTTGCCCTGCTCGACGCCCATGCCCTGGAGTGCTGACGACCAGCGGTCGCAGCGGTCGAAGAACTGCTCGTAGGTCAGCCGGAGCTCCCCGTCGACCACCGCCTCGCGGTGCGGGTGCAGTCGGCGGGTCCGGCGGGCGAACTCCAGGGGGGTCAGGGTGAGTTCCATCGTGCCCTCTCTGCTGTGGCGTCGCTTCACTGTGCTGGTTGTGGAGCTTGCTGCTGGCTATCCGGGTGACCGGGAACGCCGGCCGGATGACGAGGGCGCTTCGGGTCCGGAACGCAGGTCGAACAGCCGCGCGGCGTTGTCGTGCAGGACCCCGCGCAGCCAGTCGTCGCCCAGGTCCAGCCGGACCAGGGACTGGATCTGCTCGTAGTAGGAGTACGGGATGTTCGGGAAGTCGGTACCCAGGAGCACGCGGTCCCCGAACTCCCGCAGCCGGGCGAACTCGGAGCGGGGGAAGGGTGAGTGCCGTTCGATGAACGGGGTGAACGCCATGGTGGTGTCCAGGTGGACGCGGTCGTACCGCTCGACCAGGTCCAGGAAGGGCGTGTACTCGGGTGAGCCCGCGTGGGCGATCACCGCGGTCAGCTCCGGGTGCCGGCGGAGCACCTCGGCGAAGGGTTCGGGGCCGGTGAAGTTCCCGGGGATCGGTCCGGAGGCGCAGTGCACGACCACCGGGGTCCCGGAGTCGGCGAGGGCTCCCCAGACATCGGTGAGCAGGGGGTCGCGCGGGTCGTAGGCGCCGACCTGGAGGTGGGCCTTGAAGATCCTGGTGCCCGAGCCGATCGCCTCGGCCACGTAGTCCTTGGCTTCGGGTTCGGGGTAGAAGGTGGCGCTGCGGAGCGAATCGGGGTTCCGGTGGGCGAACTCGGCGGCCCAGCCGTTGAGCCAGGCAGCCATGTCCGGGCGGTGCGGGTAGGAGAGCGCGGTGAAGTGCAGGACCCCGAAGTCCCGCAGGGTAGCCACGCGCTCCTCCTCGCCCAGCCGGTAGGTGATGGGCCAGACCCCCTCGCCGAGGGCGTCGAAGTAGGCCCACACCTTGCGCAGCATGTTGTTCGGCATGAAGTGCGTGTGCACGTCCACGAGACCGGGGAGTCCGAGACCGCTCCAGACGCGGCGGATCTCGGCGCTCTCGTCGGCTTCGGAAAGCAGTGAGATTCCAGTCACATCGGTCAGCCTACGGCCAATCCGAACCACGCTCGGGGCTGGGGCCGGCCCAGAGGCCGGGGCAGGTCGGTGTCGGAGAGCGGCGCGGGATCAGGCGTTGGAGATCGAGGCGACCCCGATGAGCATGGTGATCTCGAACTGCTGGTCGTCCCACTCGTCGGTGGGGCACGAGGAGCTGACCACGAGTTCGGCGTCGTCGAGCCACAGCACGCCGGCCCGGAACGTGCGGTTCTCCTCGGAGTTGTCGAAGGTGGCGTGCTTGGTCTCGAACTCGAAGGTCTCGCCTGAGTCGGCCATGATCCGGTAGGGCGTGGCGGGCTGCTCGACCGGGGCGTTTCCGGTCCGCTCGGTGATGTCGTCCATCAGGTAGTTGAGGGCTCCGACCGGCTCGTACCCGTCCTCGCGCGCCTGCTCGACCCCGGTGGTCTGGTGGAACAGCACGTCGCAGCCGGTGCCGTCCAAGCTGGCGTGGTGTGTGTTGAGCTCGGGGTCGTACTCGATGGTCCAGCCGGTGGCGAACGACGGCGGGATCCAGTCCGGGTCGCCGTCGGAAACGGGCGCCCCGGGATCTTCGGAGACGGGCTGCTCGGGCGTTTCGGTGGGGCTCTCGGCGGGCTCCTCGACCGCCTCGCCGCCCCGGGCTGTCTCGGGGTCCAGCGGGCTGGCGTCCCGCACGAGTCCGCAGCCGGTGAGGAGCATCCCGGCGGTGAGCGCGGCGAGGAGGGTCACGGGGGCGGTGTAGCGCTTGTTCGTCATACTCGTTGGGACCCCCGCCCCGCGCCCCCGGTTGCTGAGTAGGAGTACTCACTTCTGGCCGGATCAGGCCCCGAACCCGCTCTGACCTGGGCCGCGGGAGCCTACTGGGTCCGGTGGTGCACAGGGGGTCACAGGGCCAGCAGGAGGACCCCGGAGACGACCACGGCCGAGGCGACGATCCTGACCGGACCGAAGCGCTCCCGGAAGAACACCAGCCCGATCAGCGCCGCGAAGACGATGCTGGTTTCCCGCAGCGCCGCGATCCCCGCGACCGCCCCGGACAGCTGCGCCCACAGGACCAGGCCGTAGGCGCCCGCGCTGACGGCGCCACCGAGCAGACCGACCTTCCAGATCGGCCTGAGCTGGTCGACCAGCTTCCGCTTCCTGGTAACCAGAGCCACCAGGAAGAACACGGGGCCTTGAAGGGTCATGATCCAGGCGATATAACCCAGCGGATCCTGGGTCAGCCGGACGCCGTAGGCGTCCACCACAGTGTAGGAGGCGATTGCCAGCCCGGTTGTGAAGGCGGCCAGGAGCGCGGGCACGTGCTGGCGTCGGGGAAGCCCGCCGGCGAACACCAGGACCATGAGCCCGGCCGAGATGACCAGGACCCCGGCCAGCTCCGCGGGAGGCAGGGTCTCGCCGAGCAGCACCACCCCGATCAGCGCGACCACCCAGGGCGCGGTTCCGCGTGCCAGCGGGTAGACCTGCCCGAAGTCCCCGGTCCGGTAGGACAGCATCAGCAGGGTCAGGTAGAGCAGGTGCGTGACCAGGGATCCCAGCAGGATCGGCCAGGCCTCGGGCGGCGGCATCCCGACCACGAACAGCAGCGGGAGGGTCGCGAGCATCCCGCCGAGGCCGATCAGTGCGAACCCGAGCAGCCGGTCGGTGATCGCGTGCGCGATCGCGTTCCACGCCGCGTGCAGCAGCGCCGCGACCAGCACTGCGACAACAATCGGTGTGGTCATTGGATGTCTCACAGAGGGGAAGGGGAACTCCGCAAGGCTAGTGCCCGCCCTGTCCCCCTGGCTCCGAGGCGGTGCGCGAGGCGGTGACCGGTAGGCCCGGCGCCCGCGCGAAGCGGTGCCGGAGCCCCGGCGGATGCGGCCCGTGGGATCCGGTCCCCTGGCCGCCCGCAGTTCAGTGGTGGCGGCGGTGGGCGCGGGCGTTGGTGGGCGCGATCTGGTGGTTGCGCAGGTGCTCGTAGACGATTGAGGCGCGCACGTCGGCGACCTCGGGGCGTTCGGTCAGCTTGTCCACCACGAAGGCGTACAGGCTGTTGTTGTCCGGCAGGGCCACGTGCACCAGGAAGTCCTCGTTTCCCGAGGTGACGAACACGGACAGGGTGTCCGGCAGGGCGCGGACCCAGTCGCGGAAGGCCTCGATGTTGTGACGTGAGGGTTTCACGACGCTGACGGTGATGAGCGCTTGGACCGGGCGGCCGATGAGTTCGAGGTCCACGTCCAGGAGTGAGCCCCGAATCACACCCTTTTCTCGGAGCGCACGGGTCCGATCCAGCGTGGTTGTGGGCGATGCGCCGACCGCCGCGGCCACATCCCGGTTGGTTTTTCGTGCGTCTGACTGCAGTTCGGCCAGAATCGCCGTATCTAGTTCGTCAAGATCAGCCATGTCCGGAGTTTACCCGTATTTAATACGGGTTGTTGAGTTTGACACCGGAACATGCGTAACATTTGAGCGAAAAGGTCGTATTTGGCTCGCCAGGGGGAGACCCTTCCTGGACGGCAACGTCGCCCGCCGGTCGGCCCCGCTCTGGTGCAACGTCGCACCGCCGCAACACAAAGGGACGTCCGTCACCGTGAGACCTTCCTCTGTCGCGGTCGTCACCGACCGATCGTCGGTACGCCCGGAACTACGGGGCCGCATCCTGGCCCTGGTCGCCATCATCTGCGCGGCGCTCAACCTGCGCCTCGTCGTCACCTCCCTCTCCCCGCTGTTGACCACCGTGGGCGAGGAGTTCGGCTTCGCCGCCACCGTCGTCGGCGTCTTCGGCACCCTGCCGCTGGTCGCCTTCGCGATCTTCGGCCTGGTCACCCCCGCGATCATGCGCCGTCTGGGCCCTGAGGCCACGGCGGCGCTGAGCATGCTCCTGGCCGGTGCGGGCCAGGTACTGCGCGCCTTCGCCCCTGACACCGGAACTCTGCTGGTGCTGACCGGGGTCGCGCTCACCGGCGCCGCCCTGGGCAACGTAGTGCTGCCCCCGCTGATCAAGCAGTACTTCCCGGACCGGATCGCCGCCCTCAGCACGGTCCAGATGGTCGCCATCCATATCGGCGCCCTCTTCCCGCCCCTGGTCGCGGTCCCCCTGGCCGAGGTCGCCGGGTGGCGCGCGGCTCTGGGCGCGTGGTCCTTCCTGGCCCTGGCCGCGGCGGTGCTGTGGACCGTCCAGTGGCGCCGCCCCGGAACGGTCCCGCGTGCCGCCCTCCCCTCGGGCGGACCGGCCCTGGCGCGCCCGATCTGGCGCGTGGGCATGGCCTGGCGGATGGCGCTGCTGTTCGGCATGGTCACCTGGAACGTCTTCACGCTGTTCACCTGGCTGCCCGCCCTGCTCAACGACGCCGGGCACAGCGCCGCCATGGCCGGGAGCATGGTCTCCCTGATGGTCGGCACCAGCCTGCTGTTCGGCCTGGTCGCGCCCACCGTCACGCTGCGCGCGGCCAACACCTTCCCGATCGTCGCGCTCGGGCTGAGCGGCTACGGCATCGGCTACGTCGGCGTGGCCGTGGCCCCCGAGTACGCCCCGCTGTGGGTGCTCTTCCTCGGTATGGGCACCAGCCTGTTCGTGGTGGTCATGACCATGATCAACGCCCGCAGCGCCACCCCGCAGGGGGCCGCGGCCCTGTCCGGGTTCGTGCAGGGCGCTGGCAGCGGGATCGCGCTGGGCGGTCCGCTGCTGTTCGGCCTCTTCGGTGAGCTCACCGGAGGGTGGACCCTGTCCTACGTGCTGATCGCCGGCGGCTCACTGGTCGTGGCCGCCGCCGTCGCCTACGTCGAACGCACCCCGTGGACGATCGAGGCCGCGGCACAGGGCCGCCACCCCGATCGGCGCGCCGACGAACTCCTGCACGACTGAGTCCGCTGGGCCCGCTGAGACCGCGCGGCGTGACCGGGCTCCGCGACCCCCTCTCCCCCTACGGCATCATCCGCCCCAGTGAGACCCTGCGGACCTACACGATCCGCGACCACTCCCGGGAGCGGGGGGAGTTCGAAGTGTGGTCCCACCTCTACGAGGGGGAGGGCATCGGTCTGCGGTGGGCCCGCTCGGTCAGGGCGGGGGACCCGGTGCGCCTGTGGGGCCCGCAGGGGGAACCGGAACTGGATCGGGCGCCCTACTACCTGTTCGTCGGTGAGGAGACCGGCGCCTGTGCCTTCGAACCCCTCCTGTTCACGCTCGGGCCGAACGTGCGCACCTTCGGGGTGCTGGAGAGCGACACCTCCGAGGACGAGGTGCCGGTCGCCGGTCTGGGGCAGGACGTTCGTGTGCACCGGAACGGGGCCTCCGCCGCCTCGTCACCGCTGCTGCCCGCCGCCGTTGCCGCGATGGAACTGCCGAGCGAGCCGGGGTTCGCCCTCGTCGTGGGTGAGGCCCGGACGGGTCAGGCGGTCCGCGCGCGCCTGGTGAACGAGCGGGGGTGGCCTCGGGAGGCGGTCCGGGTCAAGGCCTTCTGGGCCTCGGGGCGGAAGGGCCTGCACCACTGAAATCCTTGGTGAGGACTGTGCGCCGGGGGCGTACGCCAGTGACATCGGTCATCAGGTGCACGGGGCTTTGCGCGTGCATTTAAGGCCGATAGCGGCCAATTCGACGGATGCCCGTTGCATAGCTACTCAAATGCTCGCCAATGCCCACAACAGGCGCATAATGGCGACATGAGCAACCCACCCCCCGAAAGACCCTCCTTCGTGTTTCCCGCTTTCCCTACCTGACGCCCGCGACCCGCATGCACACCGCGACGGGGGCGGCAGGAGCTTCGCCCGGAGCGGAGCGGCGGGCCGCCCCGTTCCCCCCGGGGTACACGACGAGTGGTCGTACACCATGACGATTCAGCGGCGGCAGCACTACCTGCCACCGGAACCCCCGGAACCCCCGGAACTCTCGAAACCACCGGAGCCCCCGGACCTCTCGGAACCACCGGAGCCCCCGGAAGTACCGGAGGGCGGACCCGACGAGGCCGCACCGCTGATCCGGAACCAGGACTTCCAGACCCTGTGGACGAGCCGTTTCTTCGCCGGACTGGGTAAGGAGAGCGGCGAGGTCGCTTATCCGCTGCTGATGCTGCTGTTGGCAGGGTCGGCGGCCCAAGCCGGGTTCGTCGGCGCGGCCCAGGTGGCCACCGCCATGATCACGGCGGTCCTGGGCGGTTCGCTCGCGGACCGGGCCGACCGCCGCACCCTTCTGCTGATCTGCGACCTCGGCCGCCTGGTCCTGCTCGTCGCCTTCGCCGGGATGCTGTTCGGCGGGCACGCCACGGTGCCCCTCGTGATCTGTGTGGCGGTGGCGTCCTCTGCGCTGATGGGGATCTCCAACCCGGTCGCCATGGCCGCGATCAAACAGCTCGTGCCGTCCTCGCAGATGGCCAGTGCCGCAGCGCAGAACCAGATCCGCTTCTTCACCACGACCGCCCTCGGCGCGCCCGTCGCCGGGTTCTTCTTCAGCCTGGGCCGGGCCTTCCCCTTCCTGGCGGAGGCCGTCTGCTACCTGGTGTCCACGGCCCTGATCCTGCGCATCCGCAGGCCTATGCAGGCCCAACGCGGAAGCGAACCGGAACGGCTGAGCCTACGCGGCGCGGTGAGCGGGTTCGTGCTGCTGGCCCGGCACCCGATCCTGCGGCCGATGATGCTGTGGATCGTGGGCTTCAACATCGCTTTCACCCAGACCGGGGCGTTCCTGGCGCTGATCGCCACCGCCGACGACCGGGGGGCCTCCAACTTCATGATCGGCCTGACGGTCTCCCTCGCGGGCGCCGGCGGGCTGGCCGGCGCCCTGGTCGCCGGGGCGGTCATCCGCCTGGTGCGGCCCACCGCGATCTTCCTCTTCACGGCCTGGTCCGCGCCGGTGTGCGCGCTCGCGCTCCTGGCCGCGCCGGGCGTGCTCTCACTCGGGCTGATCGTGGGGTGTGTCTTCGCCGCGGTGCCGTGCGTGAACGCGGTGTTCTACGGCTACGTCGCCACATCCGTCCCGGACCGCCTTCAGGGGCGGGCGCTGGGCGCGGTGACGTTCATGTCCTTGCTGTCCCAGCCGATCGGGATCCTCAGCATCGGGCTGCTGTTCGACCTCGCCGGACCGACGATGGTGTTCCTGATGATGGCGGCGGTGTCGGCGCTGGCCGCCCTGTTCACGCTCGGGCCGACGATGCGGGCCCTGCCCCGGCCGGAGGAGATCGCAGTGCCGTGACCGGGCAGAACGTGAGCCGGTGACGACGAGCCCCCGCCGGACGTGACGAGGCCCCCGCAGCTTCGGTTCTCGATGTCGCTGCGGGGGCCTCGCCTTGGGGACGGTGCGGGTCGGGTCAGCCGGTGACCGGCATCGCCATCACGGGGTCGGAAGTGGGCTGGTCCGAACCGCCCTCGGGCTCGACGGTCACTGCCACACCCTCGGTGCCCTCGTCCGGGGCCGCGAGCACCGGCAGTACGAATCCGGCGTCGTCCACGGAGAGCACACCCGCTGAGTACACGCTGCCGTCGTGACGGGTCAGCCAGAGCTGGTAGTCCTCGTCGTGCAGGTCGTCCAGTCCGTGCGCGCTGAATACCAGGTTGCCCAGACTCTCGGAGTGCACGACCGTCACGCTCACGCCCTCCATGGGCTCGGCGCTGGTGGAGACCGCGTCCGGTGCGGCGAGCACCGCGGCGATCTGCTGTTCGTTGGAGCGGAGCTCGTCCACCTGGCGGCCCTGGTTGAGTACGGTCGCGCCCAGGGCGATGATCACGGCCACGCATGCGGCCAGGGCCAGGCCGAGGGTCCACGGCCAGACCCGGTGGCGGGGTTCGGGGAGGCGTTCGGGGGCCGGGGCGAGCTGCCGGGTCCGGGCGACCTCGGCCAGCACCCGCTCCCGCAGTTCTTCGGGCGGGGTCTGCGCGGCGGCCGAGGCCAGCAGAGCGGAGGTTTCGGTGAAGCCCCGCACCTCCTGGACACAGGAGTCGCAGTCGGCCAGATGGTCCTCGAAGCGGACGCTCTCGCTCGGGGTGAGGGCGTTCAGCGCGTAGGCGCCGGTCAGGGTGTGCAGGTCCTGGCCCATCGTCCTTCTCACCACTCCACCCCCAAACAGTCTCTGAGCCTGATCAGTCCGTCGCGCATCCGCGTCTTGATGGTGCCCAGGGGCGCCGACAGCAGCTTGGCCACCTCACGGTAGGAGTAACCCCCGTAGAAGGCCAGGCGTACTGACTGCTCCTGGAGTTCGGTCAGTGTGTCCAGACATCGGCGCACGCGTTCCCGTTCGAGCCGGTTGGTGGCCTCCTCGGCCACCTCGTCGTAGGGCCGCTTGGTGTCCGCGGCGGCTGCCCGGGCCTCGCGGTCGCTGCTGGCCTGCTCCGAACGCACCCGGTCCACTGCTCTCCGGTGGGCCAGGGTCATCACCCAGGCCTGCGGGCTGCCCCGGCGTGAGTCGTAACGGCAGGCGCTGCGCCACACCTCCACCAGGACCTCCTGAGCGACCTCCTCCGACTGCGCCGGGTCGCGCAGGATTCGGCGCACCAGCCCGTAGACGGAGGGGCTGATCAGGTCGTAGACCTGGCTGAAGGCCTGTTCGTCGCCGCGCGCGACCTGGCGCAGCAGCTCCTCCAGCCCCGGCGGGACGGCATCGTGGGCCGCGTCGTGCGGCACAGCCTCTGCCCTGTCCATCCGAACCCTTCTCGTTGGTCTTCGGGTGTGGGACCCGGACGGTCCGGCGTCAGCGCACGGACCGTCCGGGTGTACTTCGGGATACCTCGAAGCTCACCCTCTCATCAGGAGGGCATCAGCACCGTGTCGACGATGTAGACGGTGGCGTTGGAGGTCTGCACGTTGCCGCAGACCACCTGGGAGTCACCGTTGACGGTGAACTCCTCGCCGGCGCCCTCGGTGGTCACGTCCCCACCCTGCAGCGAGGTGAACGTGCCGTCCTCCAGCGCGGCCGGGTCCTGCTCGCCCTCGACCACGTGGTAGGTCAGCACCTCGGTGAGCTGCTCCTGGTCCTCAAGGAGGGCGTTCAGGTCCTCCTCGGGGATCTTGTCGAACGCGTCATTGGTGGGCGCGAAGACGGTGATGTCCTCGGCCGAGTTCAGCGTGTCGACCAGGTCGGCCTCGCCGACGGCGGTGACCAGCGTGGACAGCAGCGGGTTGTTGGACGCCGCGGTGGCGACCGGGTCCTGGGCCATGCCCTCGAAGCTGCCGTCGCCGTCCTCGGGCACCTCGGCACAGCCCGGGCCGAAGTTCTCGCCCGCGGTCGCCATGCCTTCCGCGCCCTCGTCGTTGTCCTCGTCCATGCCGTTCTCTTCGGTCTCCTCGGCGCTGCCGGTCTCGGTCTCGGTACCGGTGTCGTCCATGTCGCCACAGGCGGTCAGGCCGAAGGCGAGTGCGGCGGCCGCGGCACTGGCGGCGAGGGCGTTCTTACGGATCATGGCGTTCTTGCGCATCATCATTCTCTCCATGTGGTTCTCTTTTTGTGTCTGTGTTATTGCTCTGTGTGATGGTCAGTCGGTGCACGACCGAGCCCTTTCGGCCGCTGCGCCTCAGGTCGCGGTGAAACGGATGCGATGCCACCCCGTGGCGCCGTCGGGTACCGGTTCCACCCGTTCGGAAGGCTGGGTGAACCCTGTGGAATCGGTCGCCCGGACCTCGACCGCGTGGTTGCCGGGGTCAACGGTGGTCTCGGTGACCCACTGGACCCACGTATCGATGCCGGGGACCTCGGCCAGCTCGGCCTCCCACCACTCGCCGTCGTCCACCCTGACCTCGACCGCGTCGATGCCGCGGTGCTGTGCCCACGCTATTCCGGCGAGCACGACCTCCCCGGACTCGACGCGCCCGAGCGGGGCGGGCACGTCGATGCGGGACATGGTCTTGACCGGCGCCCGCACCCCCCAGCCGCGCTGGGCCCAGTAGGCCTGTTCGTCGGCGAAGCGGGTGAGCTTGATGTCGGTCACCCACTTGGTGGCGCTGACGAACCCGTACAGGCCCGGCACCACCATCCGCGCGGGGTAGCCGTTGACGTGGGGGAGCGGTTCCCCGCCCATACCGACGGCGAGAAGAGAGTCGCGGCCGTCCATGACGACCTCGGTGGGGGTGCCGCACGTCCAGCCGTCGCTGGAGGTACTGAGGATCTGGTCGGCGCCCGAGTGCACCCCCGCCTCCCGCAGGAGGTCGGCAAGGGGGAAACCGAGCCAGCGGGTGTTGCTGATCAGGTCCCCGCCGACCTGGTTGGACACGCACACCAGCGTGATATCGGCCTCGACCAGCTCACGGGAGAGAAGTTCGTCCATGTCGATCTCGAAGGGACGGTCCACCAGGCC
Organism: Nocardiopsis valliformis DSM 45023; assembly: GCF_000340985.1. Taxonomy (NCBI): domain Bacteria; kingdom Bacillati; phylum Actinomycetota; class Actinomycetes; order Streptosporangiales; family Nocardiopsidaceae; genus Nocardiopsis; species Nocardiopsis valliformis. Next base: position 11,654 of record NZ_ANAZ01000043.1, on the reverse strand, counting down.
GTGCACGCGCAGCGTCCACTGGGTGGAGTCCAGCCGGGGGATGGTCAGCGCGGTGTCGATCCGGTAGAAGTCCGGGTTTGGGGTGGTGAAGGGCTCCAGGCCGGGAACACCGAGGTCAGTCCCTGAGGGCAGGGCGGGAAGCGGCGCGGCCGGTGCGGGCAGGGCCAGCTCGGCTCGGGAACCCGCGCCGCCCGTCAGGGACGGCAGCCAGCGGCCGAGGGCACCGGCGGAACCGGACGCTGCGAGGACCCCTGCCGCGGTGAAAACGAAACCGCGCCTCCCCGGTCCCCGGTCCGGCCCCGGTTCGGGAACGGTGGGCGCGCTGTCCTGTGCGGGCGCAGCGCCTTCCGTGTCCGCCGGTGTCTCGGCCTCCCCTTTTCCTCCCCATGGTTCCAGGGTGTGGCGCGCGCTCCTCAGCAGAAGGGCGAGGGCCACGGCGCCCGCCCCCGCACCGACGACCACGGCCGCGGCCGCCCCCAGGTCATCGGTGCGGCGGAGGGCCACGGCGGCGAGCCCGGCCGCCGCGAACAGCACCAGTCCCGCGTACCCCACCAGGGGGCGGCGCAGCGCCACGACACCCAGCACCGCCCCGACCAGGACGAGGACGACCAGGACTCCGGTGATCAGCACGGCCTTGTCGGCCGTCCCGAAGATCTCGATCGCCCACTTCATGAGGAACGCGGGACTGTTGTCGACGAGCGCGTCGCCGACCGTGACCACCGGAGACGTCGCACGGAGGAGCCCGGCGGCGAGTTCGCCGAAACCGAGCGCCGCCCCGACCGCGAGCAGGCCGACACCCACCCCGACGGCTACCCGTCGTCTGTCGCGTGGCGGAGTCTGTTCCCCGTGTGTCTTGATGGTCACGTGGGGGATTCGGGGCCGACGGGGGAGCGGATTGGTGGATGGGGATCTTTTTCGAGTTTTTCTCGGGCGGGGCCCGGGCGGGGCTCGGGAAGGTGATCAGGACGGGATGAGCAGCATGCCCACCACGTGCACGGTGGCGTTGGCGGTCTCCACGTCCGCGCAGACCACGGGCGCGTAGCCGTCCACGGTGTACCAGCCACCCGAGGCGGACGAGCGCACCTGACCGCCGTTGAGGGCGTCGAACACACCCCCGTCCAGTTCCGCGGAGGGGACCTCGCCCGCGACCACGTGGTAGTTGAGCAGGTGGGCCAGACCGCCCGGGTCCTCCAGGAGGTCGTCCATCTCCCCGTCCGGGTACATGTCGAAGGCGTCGTCGACCGGGGCGAACACGGTCATGCCCTCGGCGGTGTCCATGTGGTCGCTGAGGCCGGACCGCTCCAGGGCGTCGGCCAGGTTGCCCAGGACCGGGCTGTCGGCGATGGCGGTGGCGAAGGGCTGGTCGGCCATTTCCTCGAAGCTGCCTGCCCCTTCTCTGGGGAAGTCCGAACAACCGGGGCCGAAGGGCCCGGCCGCGCTTCCGTGCCCGGCCGCCCCCTCCTGCCCCGTTTCCTGTGGGGTGTCGTCGCTGGCGCCCTCGTTCCCGCTGCCACAGGCGCTCAGCGCGAGGAGGAGCGCCGCCGCAGTGGCGCCCGTGGCAGCCGCGGGGCCGGTGCCGCCGGTGCGGCGGCTGAGGCTGGTCCTGCGCATGCGTCACTCCTTGGGGTGATGCCCTTCCGTCACCGGAGTACGACGCTACGTGCTGGCAGCCGGTTGCGCGGCGCCCGACTCACACATCCCCCGAACCCGCCCGCCCAGTCGATCGCACCCGGACGCGGTGCCGGCCCCGGCCCCGGTCAGTACCGCCGTGACCTCGGCGAAGGCCAGCGCCGCGGCGGCGGTGAGCAGCCCGATCAGGGGGCCGACGGAAGCGTGGGGGAGGCGTTCAGACGTCATAACCGAAGAATCCCCCATAGGGGTCACCCCTGGCCAGGGCGGTTGACAGTGCTCTTAGGGGGGCTCTGTGGTCGGTTCGACCCCGCGAGTGCAGGAGGATATTGCCCGTAAGTCTCCTCAACGATCGGAGTTCCCCCACATGGCGCGGAAGACGCCCCTCACCGTGGTCGCGCTCATGGTCTCGGGCAGCCTCCTGCTCAGCGGCTGTACCCCCGTGTCCGACTGGTGGTCAGAGACCTTCGGCGACGCGTCCGGCCCGCCGGAGGTCAGGGAGGAGTTCCCCTACGTCCGAGAGGGTCGCATCTTCCAGGACACCGGTCAGGACACCGAGATGCGCTTCTCCATCACCGGCCTGGAGCGCACCGACGACTACACGGTCATGCACTACGAGGTCACCTACCCAGGCGACTTCGAGGGTCCCAACCGGAACCTGAGCATGGCCCACACCCTGGTCGACCCGCTCACCGGCCGCGTGTACCGGCAGTTCCTCGACCAGGAAGGACTCAAGTACGGCTCCGAGAGCCCGAACGAGGACGGCCTGTACCCCGTGCACGACGGGGTCACCAACGAGTACACCCGCTACTTCCCGCGGATTCCGGACGAGGTCGCCCAGGTGACCTTCGTCGGCAGCGGTCTGGGCGCCATGACCGGCATCACGATCCAGGACGTGGACGAGGAGCGGGCGGATCCCGAGAGCCCCAACGGGCCGGACCACCTGAGCCTCGACAACCCGCCCGCCCGCGGGGAGAACCTCACCTTCGCCAACCGCCGCCCCAGCGACGACGCGCTGGCCGACGAGGGCTGGGTGCAGAGCTTCGTCGACTCCGAGGTGGCCTCCACCACCCGTGACGGCGACCGCGAGATCATCTCGCTGCACTCGGACGTGATGTTCGAGTTCGACCGCTCGGACCTGACCGACACCGCCGCGGACGTCGTGCGGCGCGCGGCCACCACGCTGGCCAACAACGTCGACCCCGACGACCCCACCATCACCGTCATCGGTCACACCGACGGCATCGGCGACGCCGCCTACAACGACAACCTGTCGGTGAAGCGGGCCGAGACCGTGCGCAACCTCCTCGCGGAGGAACTCGGCACGGACTACAAGCTGGAGGTCGAGGGTCGCGGCATGAGGGAGCCCATCGCCCGTGAGGGCGGCCCCGACGACGAGGAGGCGCGCGCCCGCAACCGCCGGGTGGAGTTCTCCTACGTCTTCAACCCCACGGTCGAGGCGACCGAGGACGAGGAGTACGACGACGACGGCCTGGGCGTGGCCCAGCGCAACGTCACCTGGCCCGCCCCCTACAGCGACGACCCGGGTTCGGTGGTCGCCGAGGGTGAGAAGAACGGCATCAAGCTGGAGATCTACCCGCTGCGCCGCGACGGCGCCTACGTCATCGGCACCGTGGCGATGACCAACACCACCGACGCGCCGCTCGCCCCCGAGCTGGGCGGTTCGGAGTCGGTCGCGGGTGGCCCGGAGCAGTTCAACAAGGGCACGCTCGGCGGCTTCCAGCTGTACGAGCCGGACAACGGCCTGGTGCGCTACGTGGCGCAGATGGACTTCGGTGACGGCCGCTACAGCAGCTTCGCCGAGGAGGTGCACATGATCCAGCCCGGTAACTCGCACGAGCTGGTCGCGGTGTTCCCGGCCCCGCCCGTGGACGTCAAGGAGCTGACCCTGCGCGCGGGCCCCTTCGGCGAGTTCGAGGAGATCCCGGTCGACTACTGACCGACCCAGTTCCCTTTGGCTGCACGAAAGGCCGCCGACAGCGAGCACTGTCGGCGGCCTTTCGCGTGCCATCGGTCCCAGGCTTGGGAACATGGGGTCTCGCGACGACGGAGGCCGGGATGCGAGTGGATCTGGGGGAATGGCTCTTTCTGGTGAACCGGAACGGGGCCTTCACAGCGCAGGCGACGCTCTCCCGTGAGGGGACCGGCGAGATGGGGCCGACCACATCCGAACACCGTTTGGTCGCTGACGGCCCGCTGGACTGGGAGTACGTGGCCTCAGCGGGAGACCGGGAGAACCGGTGGTCCTGTGACGGCCGTGAGCTCGTGCAGGCCGGGGCCGCGGCTCCGGCCGCCCGCTGCCTGCGCGCCCTGGATGCGGGGTTGCCGCACGAACCCCGGTAGAACACCCCGCTGCAACGTGAGAAGCCCGGTGGTGACCTGTGATCGTTCACCGCCGGGCTCCGTGTTCTCAGCGGCGCTAGTTGCGGATCTGGCCCGCGGCCTGGAAGACGACCTTCTCCAGGTCTCCTCGCTCCACCTCGTCGAAGTAGGCGATGGCGGTGACGTGGAAGTCACCGGGCAGCTGGAGGTACAGGTGCCTGCTGGAGCCGTCCACCGTGCCGACGTACTCCAGGTCGCCGCCGAGGTCGTCCGAGTCCTCGGTGTGGTAGGTGTCCACGTCCACGTCGACGTCCACCTCCCAGTTCATCTCGGCCTCGGCGCCGGGCACCTGGACCACGTCCGGGTTGGCGCTCGGGTCCGCGCCCGAGGTGAACACGAGGGTGAAGGACGGGGTTCCGGGTTCGGTACCGCCGTCGCTGAAGGTGCAGGAGAGCTGCTCCGCGTCCTCGATCCCCTCGATCGGCCCGCTCTCCTCGGTCAGGACCGGGCCCGGGGCCAGGTCGCCGACGATCTGGGTGGCGTTGGCCGCCTCGCAGGACTCGGGCAGACCGTAGGCTGAAGCCGCTTCCTCCTGCTCCTCGGCGTCCTCAGCGTTCTCGGGGCTGGGGCTGGCGCTCGCCTCCTCCTCGGGGGAGTCCGCGCCGCCCGACGACAGGCTCAGGTCCAGGTCGAGGTCGACCACGTCGCAGCCGACGAGGACGACACCGCCGATGACGACCGCGGCGACGGCCGTGCCCAGGCACGACAGGGGTGTGGACGGGATCAGGCGCATGGGTGGCTTTCGGTTCGGGGTGCGCCGGGCCGGGGGAGAGGGCGCCGACGGGGGACACAGGGAAACTTAGCAAGTCCGGCGGCCCGGGGCGTCCCACACCGGATCCGCTGTTCGTCTGACCGGGACTGACCAGCGCACACACGCGGGGCCGGTCCCCTCAGCTGCGGAGGACCGGCCCCGTCGTTCGTCGGGTCCGCGTGCGCGGCCGCGGATCAGTAGTTGATCATGTGCCCGGCCAGGCCGTGCACGGCTTCCTTGACCGCCTCGCTGAGGGTCGGGTGGGCGTGGATGTTGCGCGCCACCTCGTGCACCGTCAGGTCCCACTGCTGGGCCAGGGTCAGCTCCGGCAGCAGCTCGGTGACGTCCGGGCCGACCATGTGGGCGCCCAGGAACTCCCCGTACTTGCCGTCGGAGATGATCTTGACGAAACCGCGGGTGTCACCCAGGCCGTGCGCCTTGCCGTTGGCCATGAACGGGAACTTGGCGACCTGGACGTCGTAGCCCGCCTCCCTGGCCTCCTTCTCGCTGTAGCCGAAGCTGGCGATCTGCGGCTGGCAGTAGGTCGCCCGCGGGATGAACCGGTAGTCGATCTCCTGCGTCTCGGCGTCCGCGATGGTCTCCACCGCCACGATGCCCATGGCCTCGGCGGTGTGCGCCAGCATCAGCTTGGCGGTGACGTCGCCGATCGCGAAGATGTGCGGGACGTTGGTGCGGCCGCGCCCGTCGATGGCGATGGCGCCGCGCTCGGTCAGCTCCACCCCGGTCTTGTCCAGGCCGTAGCCCTCTACGTTGGGCGCGAAACCGATCGCCTGGAGGAGCTTGTCCGCCTCCAGGGTCTGCTCCTTGCCGTCACTGCCGGTGACGGTCACCTTCACACCCGAGCCGGTGTCCTCGACCCTCTCCACCTTGGTGGAGGTCAGGATCTTCACGCCGAGCTTCTTGTAGGCGCGGGCGATCTCCTTGGAGACCTCCTCGTCCTCCAGCGGGACGACCCGGTCGAGGAACTCCACGATGGTGACGTCCACCCCGTAGTTGCTCATCACGTAGGCGAACTCGACGCCGATGGCGCCCGCGCCCGCGATGATGATGCTCTCGGGGAGCTTCTCGGTGAGGATCTGCTCCTCGTAGGTGACGACCCGCTCCGACAGCGAGGTGCCGGGGATCAGCTTGGTGGAGGAGCCCGCGGCGATCACCGCGTTGTCGAAGGTGACGGTCTCGGTGGAGCCGTCCTCGCCCTTGACCTCGATCGTGTGGTCGTCGACGAAGGTGCCGCGCCCGTTGAGCTCGGTGATCTTGTTCTTCTTCATCAGGAAGTGGACGCCCTTGACACGGCCGTCCGCTACTTCCCGGCTGCGGCTGAACGCCTTGCCGTAGTCGAACTCGACCGTGCCGTCCACCTTGATGCCGAAGTAGTCGGCCTCGTTGTTGAACAGGTGGGCCAGCTCGGCGTTGCGCAGCAGGGCCTTGGAGGGGATGCAGCCCACGTTGAGGCAGACCCCGCCCCAGTACTTCTCCTCGACGACGGCCGCCTTGAGGCCGAGCTGGGCCGCGCGGATCGCCGCGACGTAACCGCCAGGCCCGGCACCGAGAACGACCAGATCGAAGTGTTGCTGTCCCATGACGGGATCTCCTTGAGTGTGTTTGTGACGCACCCAGTGCAGCCGGCTTGCCCGGGGTGTCGGATTGCCGCTCGCCAGCCTAGTCGCGGACCCCGCCGCTGTGTGTGACCATGCGCATTCATCGCCTTACTTTCGGGCGTTATTGCTGTTCAGTCGGGCTTCGGGGGAGCCGGGAACGTTCTGCTCGGCGGCGGTTCCGACGGCCTCGGTCCCGGTCTGGGGGACGATCCCGGCGGTCTCGGCGGTCTCGGCGGCCAGGCGCTCGGTCTCGGCGTCGTAGGCCTCACCTGCCTCCTTCAAGGCCTCGGCCTTGCGCTTGCGCTCGTCCTGGACGGCGGGGATGGTCGGGAGGACCGCCATGCCGATGATGAGCGCCAGCATGATCCAGATGGCGTAGCTGTCGATGAGCAGGACCACGTCCACACCGGGCTGCCCCGAGGCGTATCCGATGCCCGCGACGACGGAGGTGAGCATGAGGGCGCCGAGCGTGTCCAGAAGCAGGTAGGTGCGCAGCCGCATCCCGTTCGCGCCAGCCATGACATGGGTGACGCCGGCGGGGACGCCCGGCACGTAGCCGAAGAGGATGACGAGCCGCATGATCCACGGGTTCATCGTCTCCAGCCGCTCGGCGAGGCGGCGGCCCCGCTCGTTCGGGACGAGGAAGTTCACGATGTTCTTCCCCCAGCGGCGACCTACCCACCAGAAGAGCCAGTTGATCTTGATCTTGCCGAACACACCCGCGACGACCACCAGCCACAGCGGGCTCGCGCCGATGTTGGAGAAGGCGGCGGCAGCCCCGATCGCGGCGTTGCTGCCGGTGGCGAACGCCAGTGGTATCGGGTGGTCCGCGATGAAGAGCGGTCGCAGCGGCAGAGTGAGCATGAAGAAGGCCGGGATGACGACGAGCATCCAGAGCAGGACCTTGTCCTGCCGCTGCATCACCTTCGGCCAGGGGCGCATGGCCTTCCACTGGGTCTTGGCGCGCTCGGCCGCTTCCAGGTCGTACGCCTTCTCGGCGGCCTTGAGGGCTTCTTCACGGGTGGGACGGGGCGCGGCCTCGGTGGTGTTCTCGTCGCCGTGGCCCCGGGGGGTGTCCGTCTTCGTCGTCATGTCCCCAGAATCTCGTGAAAGCACGTCCGGCTGACAGTCGCAGTCATCACCGCCCTCCTGTGAGGGACGCGGTGGGCGGGTGATGACAGCTGTCACATGCGGTGAAGCGATGAGGCACCGAACAGCGGTGACCGGAAGCGGTCACGGCGGTGCCAGAAGGGGCAGTAGGTGGTCAGCGCTCGGGCGGGCGCATCGGCCACTTCCAGCCCGGGGCCCAGGTCCTGCTGTCCGACACCCCGGGAGGCATCGGCGGCAGCAGGCGCGCGCCGGGTGGCAGGCCGTCGTCCACCGGCTCCGGCCGGGGTTCGGGCTCGGACCGGAGCCAGGGCTCGGGTTCGGCTTCGGGCACCGGGAGTGGTTGGGGGTCGCGCCACGCGGGCTCGTCCAGGGGCGAGTCGAAGAGGTCGTCGAAGCCCTGACCGGTGGGTGCGGACGGTGCGGAGGGCGCGGCCCACATGGCCGGAACCGCGAAGTCGTCGGGCTCGTCCAGCTCGTCCTCCAGCGCCGGGCTGGTTGGGGGTGCCAGGGGCGGATCGGGCGCGGAAGCCGGGTCAGGGTTGATCGTGACGTCCTCGAAGGACGGGGCCAGCCCGGGGTCGGGGGTGTCCAGCTCCGGATCCAGGGCGCTGAACGACGCCGACATCGGGCCCGAGTCCACCTCGGCAAAGTGCGCGGCCACCCCGAAGTGCCGGGGCGGGCGGCGGTGCGAGCCGGTGTCATCGAGCTCGATCGGCGGGGCCTGCGGGTGACGGACCGAACCGGCTGGGTGCATGCGCGCCCACCAGGCGGCGGCCTCGTCCGGGTGCAGCTCCTCCAGGACGGCGAGGGCGCCGGTGATGTGCGGGTGGCGGCGGCCAGCCCGCCAGGAGTGCAGCAGCGACTGCGGTTCCAGGACCAGCACCCGCTCGTTGTCCACCAGGGGGATGTCCCCGGGACAGGCCTCGTTGCCGATCCACGTGCCGTCGCCGCCGACCATGTCCCACTCACCGCGCACGATGTCGGCCAGCGGGTCCACCGCGGCGTCCATGGAGGCCGCGACCCAGCGCGGGTCCGGGCGGGTGCCGGGCAGCCGGTACCCCTCCTTGCCGATCAGCGCGTCGGCGAGCAGGGTGTGCAGCTGGAAGTTGTCGCTCACGCCGTCGAAGCGCACCCGAAAGCCCCGCCAGGAGGCCCGGTCCAGGACCAGGATCCGGCTGACCTCGGACATCCGCAGCAGCTCGCGGACCTCACCGAACTCGTTCAGGCGGGTGGAGAGGGCCTGAACGAGCTGGCCGAGCTGGTCCATCGCGCCGGGGTCCGCGCGCACCGCGGAGCGCACCCCGGAGTCGCCGAGCATGGCTTTGGCGGCCAGACCGTAGCGCAGTGAGGTCCACCAGCCGACGGTGGCCAGTGGGGCGTTGTCGCCGAGGACCTCCTCGACCCGCTTCTCCTCGGTCTCGCCCACGTCGTTCGGGGAAGGAAGGGGCCCACCACCGGTCTTCTCCCAGGCGTGTATGAAGGCCGCGGCGGCCTGGCCGTAGCTGCCGAGCTGGCGCAGCACCTCCAAACCGACCTGACCCGCGGGGGCACCGGACTCCACCAGGGCTCCGGCCAGGACCGAGAGGTCGGCGGCCACCCCGGCGTAGGGTTCGACGTCGCTCAGGACCGGAGTCAGCGCCTCCAGCGCAATGGCCAGTTCCTCCCGGGGTACATCGGAGGAGAGCCGGAACACGTCGTGTACGGCCTCGGGGAAGCCGGGTGCCTGGCTGGCGGCGGTGTCGAGCACACGTTGGAACGCGGCGCGGAACTCTTCAGTCACCCCAGAATCCTGTCATACCCGCACGTGCTCTCCGTGATCAGGACGCATATGTACAAAGCGGTCGGGTGGCGAACGGGGGAAAAGTCAGACAGGGGTGGAGAAACGGACCTCTCCACCCTCCTGACCTGCGGAGAAGAAGGAGAGAAGGCGTATTCCTTCCACGATGATCGCCTCGCTTTCCGAGTTGTTGAAAAGCGGAAAGGTGTGATGTCGAGGGAGGGTGCCTGGCGGCTCCGATCCACCTTCCAGACGGCGGCCACCTCGCCGTCCACGAGCACCGTTGCGGGCGGCATCCCGTTGCGCGAGGAGATGCGCTTGAGGTTCTCGGCGGAGATCACCCGGTTCCGATCGGCGTGACCCCGCAGCAGGTTGTCGAAGTCGTAGAGGAAGCGCGCCGGCGCGGGGACGTCCGCCGAGGGGCGCGGTGCCTCGGGTAGGTCGAACAGCTCGACCCCGGCCTCGTCGCGGAAGGACACCAACCGCTCGCGCAGCTCTTCCACGACCTCCTTGAGGCGGGTCAGCCCGGACCAGGCCTGGACGTCCCGCACACTGGCGGGGCCGAAGGCGGCCAGATAGCGCAGGACCAGCGCCTCCCGGTCGGGGCCTGGCGCGAAGGGACGCCCGGTCCAGGTGTCTGCGGGGCCAGAGCGGGTTGCCCCGAGGCGCCCCACACCCCGCGCGGCGGGACCTGCACGACCGGCAGCAGACAGCGCACCACGTAGGCCAGATGGGCGCCGGGCACGCCCTCCCACCGCTGACCGATGCGTTCCCCCAGCTCGTTGGGGGTGAGCGGGCGCTCCTTCAACAGTTCCCGGCCTAGGGCCGCCACCGCGTCCAGGTCCACCCCGGCAGTGGCCTTCCCGTGCGCTGTGCGCCAGGTCCTTGTCCATGACCTCCTGGGTGGTCGGCCGGATCCAGGCGGCGTCCTCTGCGGAGACCAGGTGCAGGGTGGAGCGCATCAGCGACATCCGCACCAGCGAGCCGTCGGTGAGCAACCGCCCCACCGCGCGCGGATCGGGGTCCTCCAGGCGGCTCTGGAAACCCACGTACCAGGTGTGCGTGGTCTGCGCCTGGAGACCGATCAGCCGGGCGAGCATCTCCGTGGCAGGCCGGTCCACCCGATGCAACAGGAACTGGCGGTCCAGGGTGGCGCGGTTGAGCTCGCGTCGGCTGAGAGTTGCAGCCATGGCGGGTCCCTTCCCAGAAGCGCCAGGGCGCCGAGGCATCCGAATGTGACGGAACCCTACAATCCGGGTCGGACACTGTAGGCAAACCAGAGAGAGTCGGCATGGTGCAGATCGGGCAGTGGATCGAGAAGTCGAGGATTCGCCTGGAGAACGAGCACGTGGTGCTCACCCCTGTCGAAGAGAAGGACCGTGAGGGCTGGCGGGCCCAGGCCCTGGACTCCGACATCTGGACGCACTTCGTGACCCGGGTCGACGACGACGCCGACTTCGAGCGGTTCTTCGACTCCTACCTGACCGCCACCGAGAACGGTAGCCGTACCACGTACACGATCACCGACGCGGCCAGCGGACGGATCGCGGGCAGCATGAGCTACGGCAACCTCTCCGAAGCCGACCTGCGCCTGGAGATTGGCAGCTCCTGGCTGGGCCGTGACTTCCGGGGCCGGGGCGTCAACCACTGGGCCAAGTACCTGCTACTGCACCAGGCCTTCGAGGTGATGGACACCGAGCGGGTGGAGTTCAAGACCGACGTCCTCAACGAACGCGCCCGCCGCGGACTGCGCGCGATCGGCGCCACCGAAGAGGGAATCCTGCGCAGCTACAACGTGATGCCGGGCGGTCGCCGCCGGGACGCGGTGTACTACTCGGTGCTCCGCGCGGAGTGGCCCGCGGTCCGCGAGCGCCTGGAAAACGGACCCCGCCGCCGCTGACCGCTTACGGTCAGCCCCATGGACCCCGGCCGGACCCGTGTGCAGTGCTTCTGAAGCCAGCGAGGGGATCGGGACACGGGCCGACAGGAACAGGAACTGCGCGAGGCGGTCACGGAGATGGCGGGCCGCTTCGCGGAGCTGGCCTCCTCCGTGCCGGACCCCGAAACCACCCCATCCCCGGTGATCTTGCTACCAGAAGCAAGTTCAGCGCTGATTTCGCTTCTGGTAGCAAGATCATCTTCGGAACAGGGGCCGAAACCGTGCTCGGGGGTCTCGCGGGCTGCGTTGGTGTTCGCTGGCACGGGTGGTCAGCCGCGACACGCGATGCGTTGCGCGCCGGGCTGGGGAGAGCGGGGCCTTCGCTGCCGCTTTTCGTCGGGCGCGTGACCGTTCGGTGAGTTCCGGTTGGTGAGTTCGGGTCAGTGCTGGTCCAGGAGTTGGGCGCAGCGGATCAGACCCAGATGG
>NZ_ANAZ01000042.1:0-70682 GCF_000340985.1 Nocardiopsis valliformis DSM 45023 | reverse complement strand
AAGGACGGCAAGGACGGGAAGGACGGCAAGGACGGGAAGGACGGGAAGGACCACAAGCACAAGGACCACAAGGACAAGCACGACAAGCACAAGCACGACAAGCACAAGGACCACAAGGACAAGGGCCACAAGCACGAGGGCCCGGTCCTCGCGCAGACCGGCGCTTCGGTCGCCATCCCGGCTGTCGGCGGTGCCCTCGCCGCTCTGACCGGTATCGGCGCCATGGTGCTCGGCCGCCGTCGCGCCTCCTCGGAGCAGGACGACAACAACTAGCGCACTCGGTCACCCCGACCTGAACGCGCGAACGGGCCGCACCCCGCGAGGGGTGCGGCCCGTCAGTGTCTTCTCTTCGGGCGCGAGCCTCAGCTCATCTCGCCCAGAGCCTTCTCCGCCTCGGCCAGCCAGGAGCGGCGGGCCTCCAGGGCAGCCTCGTGCTCCTTGATCCGTCGAGCGTCGTTATTGGCTCGGGCTTTCTCCAGCTTGGTCTCCAGCCCCGAGATCGCCGCCGACAGCTGGTCGACGGTGTCCTTGGCCCGGGCCCGTGCCTCGGGGTTCGTGCGCTCCCACTCGGCGTCCTCGGCCCGACGCACGCTGTCCTCGATCTGCCGGAACGCGCCCTCCAGCTGGTCGCGCATGTCTCGGGGCAGGTCCCCGGCCTCCTCCCAGGCTTCCTGGAAGTCACGCAGGCGGGCGCGGGCGCGGCGCGGGTCGGTGATCCCGGGGATCTCCGCCTTGGCCTCGGCCAGGATCCGCTCTTTGGCCTCCGCATTCACCTGAAGCTCCGCGTCACGCTCGGCGAAGGTCGCGTTGCGGGCGTCGAAGAAGGTGTCCTGGGCGGCCTTGAACCGAGTCCACAGCTTGTCCTCGCTGGCCCGGTCGGCCCGGCCGCTGGCCTTCCATCGCTGCATCAGGTCGCGGTAGGCGCGGGCCGTGGGTCCCCAGTCGGTGGAGCCCGACAGGGCCTCGGCTTCGGCGACGATGCGCTCCTTGTCGGCGCGTACGCCCTCCCGCTGCTGGTCCAGGTTGGCGAAGTAGGCCTTGCGCCGCTTGGAAAAGGAGTTGCGTGCCGCGGACATGCGCTTCCACAGGGCCTGCTCGGTGGGGCGGTCGGCCCGAGGGGCCTTCTTCCACTCCTCGATGAGCTGGAGCATCCGCTCGCCGCCGGACTTCCAGTGCGTGGTCTCGGCCGCGACGCGCTCCGCCTCGGCGACGATCCGCTCCTTGGTCTCGCGGGCCTGGCCGCGGGCCTCCTCCTGCGCCTGCTTCTGCTCGACCTTGCGCTCTTCGGCGCGGCCGGACAGCTGGTCCAGGCGGCGGATCAGCGACTCCAGGTCACCGACCGCGTTCGCGTCCTTAACGGAGTCGCGCAGCTTGTCGATGCTGGTCATCGCGGCGGAGGCGGACAGGTCCGTGCTGCGCAGCCGCTTCTCCAGCAGCTCCACCTGGGTCACGAGCGCGTCGTACTTGTTCCGGTAGAAGGCCAGCGCCTCCTCCGGAGCACCCGCCTGCCACGATCCGACGACCCGTTCGCCTTCACCTGTGCGCACATAGACCGTGCCGTCATCGTCTACGCGGCCCCAAGGGTCCGTGGTCACCGTGTCCTCCTGCTGTCATGAACCCGACCGGTCGGGGTCGGGTTCGGGTCGTCGCGGCGGTACCGCGCCTGTTCGTGATGGGAACCACCGTGCACCAGCACGATATCCATACGTTTCGGCGGACAACGACGCGCCGTGTCTCAGATCAACGCAGACCGGGAGTTCCGCTGCCGGTCGTCGTGCCGTCGGTCGGGCTCGTTTCCCGCTCCGCGAAGGAGCGCAGGTCGAAGGCCTCGGTGTACCCGGCGACGGTGACCAATATTGCATTACCACGCGCTTTGGCAAAGAGCCCGGGCGCACCCGGTGATCGAATGGTGATCAAACGCGTTCGCCCGCGGGACCCGCCGATTGGCCCGACCGGAACCGGCTGGGTAGGCTCTGCGGCTGAGGGACGTGCGCTCAGGCCGTGGTCGGGGGCGTTCCAGCGTCCCTCACCGCCAGCAGAACCACCAGGACTTAGGACGACTACCGCCGTGCTCATCGCCGCGCTTCCCACCGGGCCCCTCTCCGCGAACTGCTACGTGCTCGCACCGGCTCCGGGCGGCGAGTGCGTCATCGTCGACCCCGGCCAGGACGCCGCCCCGCAGGTGGCCAAGGCCCTGGCCGAGCACGGGCTCACCCCCGCCGCGATCCTGCTGACCCACGGGCACTTCGACCACGTCTGGTCGGCCGCCGAACTCGGTGACCGCCACGAGGCCCCCGTGTACCTGCACGGCGCCGACCGCGGCCTGCTCACCGCGCCCGCCGCGGGGGTCGACGCCGGTTTCGCGGCTCAGCTCCAGATGCTCCTGGGCCCGGGCCCCTACCCCGAACCCGCCCGGTTGATGCAGCTGGAGGGCGGGGAGAACCTGACCCTGGCCGGGATGGAGTTCGAGGTCGAGCACACCCCCGGCCACACCCCGGGCTCGGTCGTCTACGTCACACGCACCGAGGATGGCGTGCCGGTGATGTTCGCCGGGGACCTGGTCTTCGCCGGGTCGATCGGCCGCACGGACTTCCCCGGCGGCGACGGCGACGCGATGAACACCAGCCTCGCCAAGGCCGTCCTGGCGCGCGGCGACGACACGCAGATCCTCCCGGGCCACGGCCCGGCCACGACGGTGGAGCGCGAGCGCGCCACCAACCCGTACCTGCGCGGCGTCGCGGGCTGACCGCGGGACGGAGCCTGGCCGACCCGGAGCCGGAGCCGGGCCGCCCCCGGGCTGACCACCGGCCCTCCCGATTTAACCGGGGGACCGGGCGGCGCCGTTGGCGGTAGGATTCCAGTGTTCAAGGGGCAATGCCATGCCTGCAGCCGGGCCCGGTCTCGGGCTCCCCGGCATCCTCACTCAGCCGTGTAGTTAGTGGACTTGGTAACTCATGCATCGTTACAGGACTCATTCGTGTGGTCAGCTCCGTAAGGAGCACGTCGGGCAGCAGGTGCGCCTCTCTGGCTGGGTGCACAACCGCCGGGATCTCGGTGGCCTGCTCTTCGTCGACCTGCGCGACCACTACGGCGTCACGCAGCTCATGGCCCGCCCCGAGTCCCCGGTGTTCGAGGAGCTCAGCAGGATCTCCAAGGAGTCGGTGATTCAGGTCACCGGTCTGGTCGCCGCCCGTAGCTCGGAGAACGTCAACCCGAACCTGCCCACCGGTGAGATCGAGATCGAGGCCGCCGAGGTGGAGGTGCTCGGTACCACCGAGGAGCTGCCGTTGACGGTCTTCCCCGAGGACAACACCTCCGAGGAACGCCGCCTCACCTACCGCTTCCTGGACCTGCGCCGCGAGCGCATGCACCGCAACGTCATGCTGCGCTCGCAGGTGGTGGCCTACATCCGCCAGAAGATGACGGAGCTGGGCTTCAACGAGTTCCAGACCCCCATCCTCACCAGCTCCAGCCCCGAGGGCGCCCGCGACTTCCTGGTTCCCTCCCGTCTGCACCCGGGTGAGTTCTTCGCCCTGCCGCAGGCCCCGCAGCAGTTCAAGCAGCTGCTGATGATCGCCGGGTTCGACCGCTACTTCCAGATCGCGCCCTGCTTCCGCGACGAGGACAGCCGCGCCGACCGCTCGCCCGGCGAGTTCTACCAGCTCGACGTCGAGATGAGCTTCGTCGAGCAGGAGGACGTCTTCGAGGTCATCGAGAAGGTCATGACCGACGTCTTCCGCGAGTTCTCCACGGACTGGGAGATCACCTCCCCGTTCCCGCGGATCGCCTACCGCGACGCCATGCAGTGGTACGGCACCGACAAACCCGACCTGCGCGCGCCGATGAAGATGGTCGACGTCTCCGAGCTCTTCGGCAAGACCGACTTCCGCGCCTTCGCGGGCAAGAAGGTCCGCGCCCTGGCCGTCCCGCAGGTCGGCGACAAGCCCCGCAAGTTCTTCGACGGCATCGGTGACTACGCCGTGGAGCAGGGCGCGAAGGGCCTGGCCTGGCTGAAGGTCGGCGAGAACGGTGAACTCACCGGTCCCATCGCCAAGTTCGTCACCGAGATCACCGACGAGCTCCTCCAGACCCTGGGCGCCGGTCCCGGCTACGGCCTGTTCTTCTGCGCCAGCGAGGACGAGGCCGAGATCAACAAGATCATGGCCCCGGTCCGCGTCGAGGCCGCCAAGCGCGCCGACCTCTTCGAGGAGAAGGTCTACCGGTTCTGCTGGATCGTGGACTTCCCGATGTTCGAGCGCTCCGACGAGGGCCACATCGAGTTCAGCCACAACCCGTTCTCCATGCCCCAGGGCGGGATGGACGCCCTGGAGAACCAGGACCCGCTGGACATCCTCGCCTGGCAGTACGACATCGTCTGCAACGGTACGGAGCTGTCCTCCGGCGCGATCCGTAACCACTCGCCCGAGATCATGTACAAGGCCTTCGACATCGCGGGCTACGACAAGGACGCGGTCGAGGCGGAGTTCGGCGGCATGCTCAAGGCGCTGAAGTTCGGTGCCCCGCCGCACGGCGGCATCGCCCCCGGCATCGACCGGATCGTGATGCTCCTGGCGGACGAGCCCAACATCCGCGAGACCATCGCCTTCCCGCTCAACCAGAACGCGCAGGACCTGATGATGGGCGCCCCCGCGGTCGTCTCGGACCAGCAGCTGCGCGACGTGCACATCCGCACGGTGATCCCCGAGGACAAGAAGAAGTAACCGGGCACCCCCGGACCGCACTGCGAGGCGTTGGCCATCGGATCCGTCCGATGGCCAACGCCTCGCTTTTATCGCCTGGATTTCTCTTCCGCACCCTTGTTAACCTGGGCCCGTGCCGTACGTCATGTACCTCTAGAGCGAGCCAGGGCGCCCGTCCACAGCTGAGTGGTCACGGGTGCCAGACGCATGTCCCGACCCCTTCTGCGGGTCACATCGTCAGCTCGTGTCGGAGGAACATTGACCGCCCTCGAACTCAGATCAGCGCTGCCCGCCGGAGAGCGGGCCCAGCTCACCGCGACCGGCCTCCACATCGCCCGAGGCGGACGCACCGTGCTGTCCGGCGTGGACATGACCGTCACCCCCCGCTCCCGGTGGGGCGTGGTCGGTGAGAACGGCCGCGGCAAGTCCACCCTGCTGCACATCCTGACCGGGGCACTCGAACCCGACTCCGGAAGCGTCCAGCGCATCGGCACGCTCGGCGTCGCCGAACAGGAGATGGAGTCCGCCGACGGCCTCACCGTCGGGGACCTGATCGACATCGAACTCGCCGACGCCCGCGCCGCCCTGGCCGCGCTCGACGCCGCCGCCGAAGGGCTGGCCGCCGGGGACCCGGAGGCCACCGGACGGTACGCCGAGGCGCTGGACACCGCGGAGGTGCTGGACGCCTGGGACGCCGACCGCCGGGTCGACCTCGCCCTGGAGAACCTGGGCGCGGTCACCGACCGGTCGCGCCCGCTGGCCGAACTGTCGGTCGGGCAGCGCTACCGGGTCAGACTCGCCTGCCTGCTCGGCGCCGCGCACGACTTCCTTCTCCTGGACGAGCCCACCAACCACCTGGACGCCGCCGGGCTCGATTTCCTCACCCAGCGGCTGCGGGGCCACTCCGGTGGCGTGGTGCTGATCAGCCACGACCGCGCCCTGCTCTCGGACGTGGCCACGACCATGCTCGACCTGGACCCGAGCCGGGACGGCCGACCCCGCGTGTACGGCGGGGGCTTCGCGGGCTACCAGGAGGGCAGGCGCGCCGAGCGGGAACGCTGGACGCAGGAGTACGAACAGCAGCAGGTCGAGCACGCCCGCCTCACCCAGGACCTGTCCGAAGCACAGAACCGGCTGTTCAGCGGTTGGCGTCCGGACAAGGGCACCGGCAAGCACCAGCGGGCGACTCGTGCGCCCGGGCTGGTCCGCGCCGTGCACCGCCGCCGGGAGGACCTGGAGGCGCATGCGCTCACCATGCCACCGCCCCCGATGCGGTTCCGGATGCCGGAGCTGCCCACGCGGCCCGGGGTGACCCTGCTGCGCGCGGAGGAGGTCACCGTCCGCGGAAGGCTGGACCGGCCGGTCACGCTCGCCCTGGAATCGGGTGGGCGGCTGGTGGTCACCGGACCCAACGGGGCGGGCAAATCGACCCTGCTGTCGGTGCTCGCCGGACGAGTTGATCCGACCGGGGGAGCGGTGCGCACCGCGCGTACCGCCCGGGTACGGCTGCTGACCCAGGAGTCGCCGAGCGCCGGGGCCGGGCGCGCCCACGAGGTGTTCGCCGCCCACATGGGGCGACTGGTCAGCCAGGGCGTGCTGGGGGAGAGCGAGACGGTCTCGCTGAGCTCCCTCGGGCTGCTCGCCGCGGCGGACCTCCGAAAGCCGCTGCATGATCTGTCCATGGGCCAGCAGCGCAGGCTCCACCTGGCGCTCGCGCTGGCGTCGCGTCCGCACGTGCTGCTGCTCGACGAGCCGACCAACCACCTGTCCATCGCGTTGGTGGACGAGCTCACCGAGGGCCTCGGCGCGACGGGCGCGGCGGTGGTGCTGGCCACCCACGACCGTCAGCTCCGGCGGGACGTCGGTTCCTGGGAACAGCTCGACCTCGGGCTGATCGAACCGGGGTCCGAACGGGTGACCGAACCGGTGGTCGAGCCAGTCGGCTAGCGACCTGCGGGGGCGCCGCGCGGAGCAATGCGCGGCGCCCGTTGTCCGTCCGTTTGCCTGTGCGTCAAGGGCGGGAAGGCAAAGGTCAGGGTTTGGTGGCTCCGCACCGCTGGCAGCAGATGTCCTCGTCCTCGGGGTTGCTGTGGGTGCAGAGCCGGCAGGTCCACTCGCACGCGGTGCCGTGGAGGAGCGATCCTGTCGCGGTTCGGGCGCGTTCAGGGTGCATGGTGAGTCCTCGGGGTTTTTGACGAGTTCTCGACTGACCAGTTCGGTGCCCGTAAAGTCCCTGCTTTGAACGTGCCACATTCGGCCAGAAAGTGAAAATAGGTGATAAACAGGCCAAAGACCCCGTCCGTAAAGGGGAAGAAGACGACACGCGGATGCGGGCGGGCCCGTCATCCCCTACCGTTGGGGGCGAATCACCCTCCCACGCCGAGAGTCGCACGTGTCCTGGAGTGAACACAGTGCATCAATGGGGCCCATTCCCATCGGGGGTGAAGTGGGGGCGGAGTGCATTTCTGTGCTGCCGAGTCACACGGGCGTAACGATTCACGCCTTGTGGTCAGTAGGGTACGGCCCCGGAGCGGAACTAGCCGTTACCCCATCACGTTGACGGACCATGAGGGATCCGTGTTCGACGAGGTGGCGCAGCCGACAGAGGACGGGTGCCGAGGCATCCGGTCCGGTTTCCTGCCCGGGCCGGTCCAGACGTCGGACATTACAATGAGCCGAATCGGTACGTTCCAGGGGTGACCGCGCCTGACGCGGGTGTGACGTCCGAGCCGACATGAGGATGAGTCATACGTGAACGGAAAACGCGCTTCAGGCGATGGCTCCGAGGGCGCTCTCGCGGAGGCGTTCCGTCATGCGCCCGAGCCCATGGCGGTCACGGGGGCCGACGGCGCGATCCAACACGCCAACCACGCGTTCACCGAACTGTTCGGCCGCGGTGCCGCTGAGCTCACCGACCGGCCCTGGTTCGGACTCCTGGACCCGTCCGACACCGAACACGGTTCCCGGGCCCACCACGACGCGCTCGCCGGGAAGTGGAACCGCCGCTTCCGCCTGCGCCTGGCCGTCAGCGACAAGTCCTCCCGGCTCTCCGAGGTCGAGCTGCGGCCCTTCCCGGTCAACGGCGGCGGCGCCTCCCTGCCCCGTGATTCCTCCGGGCCCGCCGTGATCGTGCTCTTCCACGTGCTGTCCACGGAAGAAGCGGATCTGCGCGTGGTCGGTGACCTGCGCACCGACAACTCCGACTCCGTCCTGTGGAGCCTGGACCTGAGCAGCGGGCGTCTGCGCGAGCTCTTCGGCCCCACCCCGCTGGGCGCGCTCCTGGCCGGGAACGACCGAGAACTCGAGCGCATCCTCGAACGCATCCACCCCGACGACACCGCCCGCGTACGCGACGCCATGGCGGCCTCCTTCGCGGGGCGGGACTACGAACAGCGCTTTCGCATCTTCGACCGCCTCGGCGACGAACGCTCCCTGCACGTGCGCGCCAGGTACGTGCCCGGCCAGCCCGACCGTCTCGTCGGGATCATCGACGACGTCACCGAGCACGTCCAGCTGGTGCGCAGGCTCGCCGACCGCCGCCGCACCGAGGCCGAGCACGGCCGACTGGTCACCGAACTCTCCGCCAAACTCGTCTCGGCCACCACCGTCGACAAGGTGATGGACCTGCTCAGCGAGGAGTTCCTGCCGATCTTCGGCGGTACCGGCGCCGCTGCCCTCTACGTCGAGGACGGCCTGCTGCGCACCTCGCCCAGCGCCCGTGAACGCGGCAACGTCTCGCAGATAGACGGCCGCCGGGCCGACGACACTGACTACCCGATGGGCGCGGTGATCCAGGACCGCCAACCCCGGTTCTTCGAGAGCCGCGCCGAGATCGTCAGCCGCTTCCCGGCCGCCGTCGAGCTCATGCGCTCGGTCCGCGGCCAGGCCTGGGCCACCGTGCCGATCTTCGGAGACGGCAAGATCGCCCTCGGCGTGTGGCAGATGATCTGGGACCGCCCCCACCATGCCAGCCGCGACGAACGTGCCCTCATGCTGACCTTCGCGGGGCTGGCCGGTCAGGCGCTGCAGCGGATCAAGGCCCAGCAGGCCGAGCTGGAGCTAGCCGACGCCGTCCAGCGCCGCATGCTGCCCCGCCAAGTGGCGAGCTTCCCCGACATGGACATCGCCACCAAGTACCTGCCCTCCCGCGCGGAGTGGCGGATCTGCGGCGACTTCTACGACGTCATCGAGCTGCCCGACAACAAGGTGGGCCTGCTCGTCGGCGACGTGCAGGGCCACGGCGTGGAGGCGGCCGCTGCCATGGGCCAGATCCGGGTGGCCTTCCGCGCCTACGCCACCAACCAGTCCGACCCCGGAGTGGTCCTGGGCGAGACCAACCGGTTGCTCACCGAGACCGGCGAGATCGTCTTCGCCACCTGCGGTTACCTCGTGGTGGACCGGGGGAGCGGGGTCATGCAGGCAGCCTGGGCGGGCCAGCCCCCGGCGGTGCTCGCCGCCAAGGGTGCCTACGAACTGTGGTCCCCCGAGACCGGCCCGCCCCTGGGCGTGCTCGCCGACACCGAGTACACCGTCACCACTCGTGTCCTGGCCCCGGGCACCACGCTTCTGCTGTGCTCCGACGGGCTCGTGGAGAGCTCGGAGGTCGACATGCAGGACGGGCTGGCTCAGGTCGGGGAGGCGCTCGCCGAGCACGGGGAGAACCCCAAGGCCGCCGCACAGGTCCTGGCCGAGATGGCCCCCGCAGGCCGGGGCGACGACATCGCCCTGCTGGTCACCCGGATGATCCCACGCGCCACGCCCCCGCCCGAGCAGGCGGAGAGCCCGGAGAACCTGTCCGTCCCCACCACCTGAGCGGTCGGGAACGCCTCCGGGGCCGGCACCGAACACCGGGAACCGGCTGGGAAAGTCCTCGCTCTCACCTACCCTGGGTGGGTGTCCGAAAAACTGTTCGATGATGCCGGGGCCGAGGCCGCCAAGGGACAGGAGCCGCTGGCCGTACGCATGCGGCCGCGCTCCCTCGACGAGGTCGTGGGCCAACGCCACCTCCTGGGCGAGGGCAGCCCGCTGCGCCGCCTGGTCGAGGACGACGCCCCCATGTCCGTGTTCCTGTGGGGACCCCCGGGAACCGGGAAGACCACCCTGGCCACCGTGGTCAGCCGGGTCACCCGGCGCAGGTTCGTGGAGCTGTCCGCGGTCAACGCGGGCGTCAAAGACGTGCGCGCTGTGGTGGAGGAAGCCAAGCGCCGGATGGGCATGAACGGCACCCGCACCCTGCTCTTCGTGGACGAGGTGCACCGCTTCAACAAGACCCAGCAGGACGCCCTGCTGCCCGCGGTGGAGAACCGCTGGGTCAGCTTCATCGGCGCCACCACCGAGAACCCCTTCTTCTCCGTGGTCAGCCCGCTGCTCTCGCGTTCGCTGCTGCTCTCCCTGGAGTCCCTGGACGACTCTGACGTCCGCGCCCTGGTGGACCGCGCGCTCACCGACGAACGCGGGCTGGACAGCCGCTACACCCTCACCGAGGAGGGCGCCGACCACCTCATCCGGCTGGCCGGGGGCGACGGCCGCCGCTCCCTGACCTACCTCGAAGCCGCTGCCCTCGTCGCCGGACCGTCCACCCGTCGCCCGCCACCACCCTCAAACGACGCCTCCGGCGCAGTGGCTTCCAAGACGGAGCCCGTCGAGATCACCGCCGAGCACGTCGAACGCGCCGTGGACCGCCACGCCGTGCGCTACGACCGCTCCGGCGACCAGCACTACGACGTCATCAGCGCCTTCATCAAGAGCATGCGCGGCTCCGACCCCGACGCCGCCCTGCACTACCTGGCCCGCATGATCGAGGCGGGGGAGGACCCCCGCTTCATCGCCCGCCGCCTGGTCGTGCACGCCAGCGAGGACGTCGGGATGGCCGATCCCACCGCCCTGCAGACCGCCGTCGCCGCCGCCCAGGCGGTCGAGCTGATCGGCATGCCCGAGGCCCGGATCAACCTCGCCCAGGCAGTCATCCACATCAGCATCGCCCCCAAGTCCAACGCGGTGATCACCGCCATCAACGAGGCCCTGACCGATGTTCGCAGCGGCCAGGCCGGACCGGTCCCCGCACATCTGCGTGACGCCCACTACAAGGGCGCGGCCGACCTCGGACACGGCAAGGGCTACCGCTACGCCCACGACTTCCCCGGCGGGGTCGCTCCGCAGCAGCACGCCCCCGAGGGCCTCACCGAACGCCAGTACTACCGCCCCACCCAGCACGGGGCCGAACGCCGCTTCAGCGAGATCCTGCAGAAGATCAAGGGCGTCCTCAAGAGCGGTGGCTAGGCCGCGAACCAGTTGCGCCAACGGCCCCAGTCATGCCAACGGCCCCGGCGTGGTACGCCGGGGCCGGAACAGCTCCGAGAGGTCAGTCCGAGAACAGCTCGACGACTTCCACCACCTCGCGGGGTCCGTCGGCCTCCTGGCCCTCGGCGAAGGTGATCTCGACGATCATCACCGGCCCCCAGGTCAGATAGTCCATGAAGTCGTTCCCGGTCAGGTCCCAGGTGCCGCGCGCCTCCTCGTCGAGGAAGACGTGCTCGGGGGCGGCACAGAACCTGGCGCACTTGACGTCGGCGTCGGGCCGGATGACCGCCTCGCCGGCCTCTCCGTCCTCGTCCCACTGCTCGGACCAGGCCTCGTGGCTGGGGATGCCCTGGTTGCGGGGGATGTCGTCGTCCCGGGTGACCGGCGTGTACACCCAGGTCCGCTCATCGACCCCGGCCTCTGGTTCCTCCTGCTCCGAGGGGTCGAAGCGCACCACCAGGGTGTTCGACTCCTCTTCTTCGTCGGCGGCCTCGTCCTCGGGTTCGTCGGAGATCTCGTCGGCCACCGGATCGGCCTCGGCGCTCCCGCCGACCATCTGCGAGATCCCCCAGACCCCGCCGCCGATCAGTACCGCGGCCATCGAGGCCGCGCCCACCAGGAACAGGGTGCGGGTGGGGCGGCGGTTGGACATGCGCCCCTCCAACCGGATCACCTCGGGCACCCGGGCGGGCGGTTCCACCGCGTGCCACTCGCGTTCGAGGATCCGGCCGATCTCCTCGCGGTTCCCGGTGACCGGGACCTCGCCCTCCTCGCCCGTCTCGGACTGCGCGGCCTCCGTCTGCCACACCGCGATGACCGCCCCGGTCACCTCCCGCAGGCTGGGCCGCTGGTCCGGGTTGGGATCCAGAGCGCGGCTCACGACCGGGCGCAACCCCTTGGGCAGGCCGTCCAGGTCGAAGGAGCCGGTGGCCACCCGCTGGGCGATCTCCTCGGGCTCGCCTGGACCGAAGGGCAGCCGTCCGGTCCCGGCGAACGCGACGACCGCACCCCAGGCGAACACGTCCGCGGCGGTGGTTGCCACACCGCCCCGGTAGCGCTCGGGGCTCAGCCAGGTGGCGCCCGAACCGCGCAGCCGCTCGGAGTCCGCGGCGATCGCGCACTCCATGATGTGCGGACCGTGCGACTCCAGGAGGATCTCGCTGGGCCGCAGCGAACCGTGTGCCACCCCACGCGCGTGCAGGGCCGAGAGCCCCTCGGCCAGCGCGGTGGCCAGCGCTATCACCTTGCCGAAACCGAGTCCGCCGCGTTTGGTCACGTAGTGGGAGAGCCGCTGACCGGCGAGGTAGGGCATGGACAGCCACGGCGGGTTCGCGTCGGTGTCGAAGGCCAGCGGGGTGACCACCCGGTGCGACTCGACCGCGGACAGGTTGCGCAGCCGCTGTGCGAGGGCGGGGTAGACGTCGGGCGACTCCAGTTCGGGGGAGCGGAGCACCTTCACGGCGATCAGACGGTCGCTCGCGGTGGGTGAGGCGGTGTCCACCGCGGCGTAGACGGTGCCCGTGGCACCTGAGCCCAGACGTCCGAGCACGAGGTAGGGGCCGATCCGTGACGGGTCGTCCGGGTAGAGAGGGGCCAGGTCCGGTGGTACCAGTACGGAGATCTCTCGGGGAGAACGAGGGCTCATGGGTGTCCTGTCGGTGCTTCTCGGCCAGCGGGGGAGCTTCGGTGTCCGGACATCGTAGTGAAGTTCCCGCTCTGTAGTGATTCTCGCTCACGACCGCCGCCTGCGTCGATCCCCTCGGCCTCCACCGGCCAGGACGGAATAGACCGTTCCTCGTCAGTGTCCAGGAGTGACATCTGCTGCCACTCCCCGACACCGCGTGTACCCCAAAAGGTGTTGGGTGCGCTGGTTGCCCGCGTTCGTCTTCCCTTGGATTGGGCACGCGCATCGTGTGCGCGCTCCGCAACAGGGTGGCGGGGTCCCTCACGCTCAGAGGTGTCCGGTGCGGTCTGGACGGTCCGAGGCCCGCACCCATCGCTCTGGTGGGTGCGGGGCGGTGCCGTCCGACGCCGGATCGGATACCCCTGAGCGCGCCGCCCGATCGCGATGCTCGCCGCATCGCGGGCGGGAAGTCTTCCTCTTCTTGTCGGTGGTGGGGTGTTGCCAGTTCTGGGCACCCCACGTGCTGGTGTAGGCCGGATCCACCGCGATCATCGCGATCCCGGTCGTATCAGCCATGCTGACCAGCCGGGCGCGGAGCGTGGCGGTGGGCATCCCCGAGATCAGCTGACGGAACCGCTTCTTGCGGCCGTGCTTCTCCCGACTCTTGGCATCAGAAAAGTCCAGATCCTCCACCGCGATCGCCTTGGCCTCACACGCCTGGGCCCAGCGCAACAGCTGGGAGAGGGTGTGCCGGATCTGGGCATCACCATGGGTCGCCGTACCGGACAGGTCATAAGAGAAGCGGCGCGGATCCTCGATCGGGTTGCCGTGGGCATCCAAGTGCCAGGCGGCCAGGTGGTCGGCGTTGCCGCTTCCAGGTGGTGGCGGGTGCGGGCCAGGCGTTTGCCGCCGCGTACCACACGCACCCGCCCAGCCTCGAAATCAGTGCGCACCGCGGCGAGACGGTCCTCCAGGGCGTCCGCGCACCGGGCCTGGAGATCGGTGGCGGCCAGCGAGCCCAGGTGGGAGCCGACCAGCCGCAGTACCTCCTCGTCGCGTCCGGTGAGGTCGTTGAGGCGGGTGCGCACAGCCACCCCGGACGGCCCCGCAGCCACATAGGGGTCCGAGATCGGCCGCACACCCTGCTTCTTGGTCGGTGCCACCGGCCCGCTCACCCCACCCCTGGATCGTTCGTGTGTTCGAGGGAAACGCTAGTCGCACCTGGGGGCGTGTGTGGGGAAAACCGGGAAACTCCTTGGCCCGGGGAGGGGTTGGAGGAGTCGATCGGCTCTGATCGGGGTGTGCGTTGCCAGCGGAGAGCGGTTCGGCGTGTTCACTCACGCACGTTCACGCACACTCATGTGACCGTGTTCACGAGCAGTCAAGAACCCTTGTCGAATTCGTGACCGGCTCCACCACGAGCCACACCGTGGCGTGCCCACGCGTCCCGACCGAGGACGCGATAGGGTCAGCCGAAACCGGCCGCCCCGGCCCTCGCGGAGTGGGGCGGCGGACACGGCTCGGGAGCCTCGACCCGGCGCAGTCGCTGGTTCCCCGTACCCGTTTTCCGGTCCGCCGGTGCGCGCCCGAGCGTGCGCCGCGGCCGTTCGCACACCCTCGAAGCAACCCTCTATCTGCCCTACGGAGCCTTCATGCTGACCGGAGGAGAGGTCGCCGCACTCGTCGCCGCGGTGGTCTGGGCGGTGCTGGCCACGTTCATGTGCGTGGCGCTCGTCAAACTGATCAAACTCATCAACGAGACCACCAAGGTCGTCTCGGAACTGGGGGACCGGACCCCGCCGTTGCTGGACGACGTGGCCTCCACGGTGGAGCGCACCAACACCTCACTGGAGCGGGTCGAGGAGATCACCGCCAACGTGCAGGCCTCCTCGGAGGACGTCTCCACGATGACGGCGCTCACCAGGTCGGTGTTCACCGGACCGCTGGTGAAGGTCGCCTCGTTCTCCTACGCCATCCGCCAGGTGCTGGGCCGCCGCAAGGCCCTGGCCGTCATGCGGGGCCGCAAGCGGAAGGAGAACAGGTGATCGGCCGACTGTTCTACCTCGCCGCGGGTGCCGCGCTTGGCGGCTACGTGGTCCACCGGGTCAACCGGGCCCGCAACGCCCTGACCCCCGGCGGTATCGCCGACCGGGTCGAAGGGCGTGTCAACGAGTACCGGGGCGCCCTCCAGGAGCTCAACGAGGACCTCACCGAGGAGGTCCGGCTGCAGGAGGAACAGATGCTCCGCCGCTACGCGCCCGGGCGCCGGTCCCTACGCTCGGCCGACGACACACCGCGAGAACTCTCCGATCGGGAGTAATCACAGTTCGTGGCGGCTGGAAACAGTGCGGCGGCGGGAACTGAACGGGACGGGATCCGGTCGGACTCCTAGGTCACATCCGAGGACCACAGGCCTGTGACGTGCGTCTGTAGGGTTGACAGTCCAGTCGGCCGACGGAGGTAGTGCCATGTACCCGCCGCAACCGCCCCAGGGCCCCGACCAGGGTGGCCACGACCCGTACCAGCAGAACCCGTACGGGAACCTGGACCCGCAGGGACCGACCGCCTACCCGGGGGCCTCCCCGCAGTCGGACAAGATGCCCGGCATGGCGATCACCGTGCGGGTCCTCATGTTCATCGGGGGCGCCTTCGGCCTTCTCTTCGGCGGGCTGCTCCTGCTGGCTGTGCTCGGTCTGTTGGCCGACCCCGAAACCACGCAGGAGGTCCTCCGGGAGGTCCAGGACTCGGGCCTGTACATCGACGCGGCGGAGCTCACCGTCCTCTTCGGGGCGATGGGCGGCGTCTTGTTCGGGTACGGCGTCATCTCCACCGCCCTCGCCTCCTTCATGGGCAAACGCAGCGCGGTGGTCCTGTGGCTGATCGTCGTCTTCCAGGTCCTGGCGTCCCTGACCCTGATGCTCGGCATCGCCTTCGGCGGTACCCTTTCGGTCATCCCACTGCTCTTCGCGATCGCCATGATCGTGCTGATGTTGCTCCCGCCCACCCGCGCCTTCTACACGTCTGAGCCGACCACGCCCTACACCGGCTACTGACGGTCGACGTGCATGCCGGGTCCGGGCGGGGGCCGTTCAATCCGGGTCGTTCTCGACCCCCTTCGGTCTCCTCACGGCCGGTCGGTCCGGCAGGAGCGGCCGTATCGACAGACAGGGTCCGGTGGGAGACCGCCGGGCCCTTCGTCGTGGGCAGCCCCGTACCGCCCCGAACCCCGGTCGCCGCGACCGCGGGCGCCTCGTTTCGGGGTGTTCTCGGTAGAGTTCTCCCGCTGCCCGCACCTTCCCCAGAGAGGACCACGGTGTACCCCACACCTCCTTCCGGCCCCCACCACCCCCACGGACAGGGCCAGCCCTCGGAGTCCTTCAAGTCGGGTGGTGGTGGTTATCCTGAGCCGCCGCAGTCGGGTGGTGGTGGTTATCCTGAGCCGCCGCAGTCGGGTGGTGGTGGTTATCCTGAGCCGCCGCAGTCGGGTGGTGGTGGTTATCCTGAGCCGCCGCAGTCGGGTGGTGGTGGTTATCCTGAGCCGCCGCAGCCGTCTCCGAAGTCGACCGACGCCGGGTATGCGCAGCCCGCGCCTCAGAAGACCTCGGCCGGCCGGGCCTACCAGGCTCCGAAGGGCCCGGCGCGTTTCCGCGAGGCCCCGCTCGCCCCGGGCACGATGCCCGTAGGGGCGAAGGTGGTCCGCGTCCTCATGTTCATTGGGGGGCCGGTCGGAATCCTCCTGGGCCTGTTCAGCGGCCTCCTGGCCATGGCCAGTTTCGGGTTCGCCCCCGACGGAGGGTCCGAGGGCTTCGGGTTCAGGAGCCTCATCCTGACGGTGATCCCCCTGATCTACGGCGTCGCCTCGATCGCGCTCGCCAGCATGATGGGCCGCCGCACGAAGAAGGTCCACGAGGGTGTCGTCTACTTCAACATCGCCGCGATAGCGCTCCTGGTGATCCTCGCTCTGGTCACTCTCCTCACGGGTGCGCCCTTCGACGGACTGATCCCGCTGATCTTCCACGGCGTCATGCTCGGTCTCATGTACTCCGCGAAGGTGAAGGCCTACTACGGGGTCTGACGGTCCCGATCGCGGCCGATCCGTTCGGGATGCGCCAGTGGCCAGCGGCGATAGCCTTGGAATGGCCGAGCCGCCGCCGTTGTCATCAACGGTGCGGGTCTTCGGCGGCCACAGCAAACCATGCGCGCAGGCGTGGCGGTTCCCTCTACGATGGGCCCCTATCGACCACGCGTGACCACGGTCCCACCCAGGGACAACCCCGCCGCCACGGGGCGGCGGAGCCAAATACCAGGAGGGCATCAATGGAGACGGCAGAGATCGCGCGCCGCTTCCTCAGTTTCTTCGAGAAGAACGGACACACCGTGGTGCCCTCGGCAAGCCTGATCGCCGAGGACCCCACGCTGCTGCTGGTGCCGGCAGGCATGGTCCCCTTCAAGCCCTACTTCCTGGGTCAGCGCACTCCCTCCTACAGCACCGCCACCAGCGTCCAGAAGTGCATCCGCACCAAGGACATCGAGGAAGTCGGCAAGACCTCCCGGCACGCCACCTTCTTCCAGATGCTGGGCAACTTCTCCTTCGGTGACTACTTCAAGGAGCAGGCGATCCCGCTGGCCTGGGAGCTCGTCACCACTCCGGTGGCCGAGGGCGGCTTCGGGATCGACCCCGAGAAGCTGTGGGTGACCGTCTACCTCGACGACGACGAGGCCGAGGCGATCTGGCGCGACAAGGTCGGCGTCCGCCCCGAGCGCATCCAGCGCCTGGGCATGGAGGAGAACTACTGGTCGATGGGGGTCCCCGGGCCCTGCGGCCCCTGCTCCGAGATCTTCTACGACCGCGGCCCCGAGTACGGTGTCGAGGGCGGTCCCGAGGCGGACGAGAACCGCTACATCGAGATCTGGAACCTCGTCTTCATGCAGTACGAGCGGGGTGAGGGCGGCGACAAGGGCGGCTTCCCGATTCTCGGTGAGCTGCCCAAGAAGAACATCGACACGGGTCTGGGGCTGGAGCGCCTCGCGGCGGTCCTGCAGGGCGTCGACAACATCTACGAGACCGACATCATTGGCCGCGTGCTGCACCGCGCCGCCGAGCTGACCGGTACCACCTACGGCGAGAACCACGAACAGGACGTGATGCTCCGCGTGGTCGCCGACCACGTGCGCAGCGCCGTCATGCTCGTCGGCGACGGTGTCAAGCCGGGCAACGAGAAGGCCGGGTACGTCCTGCGCCGCATTCTGCGCCGCTCGATCCGCAACCTGCGCCTGCTCTCGGGCACCGACGCCTTCTTCCTGCACGAGCTGACCGAGGTCAGCATCGACGCGATGAAGGACATCTACCCGGACCTGCTCGACAAGGCCGGGGTCATCCACGGCGTCATCGATAACGAGGAGCGTAACTTCGCGGACACTCTCCGCGCGGGCACCACGCTCTTCGGTCGCGCGGCCGAGCGCACCCGCGCCGAGGGCGGCACCGTCTTCTCCGGCACGGACGCCTTCCAGCTGCACGACACCTACGGTTTCCCCATCGACCTCACTCTGGAGATGGCCGCTGAACAGGGCCTGAGCGTGGACGAGGGCGCCTTCCGGGAGCTCATGCAGCGCCAGAAGGACACCGCCAAGGCCGACGCCAAGGCGAAGAAGCTCGGCAACGCGGACATCTCGCTCTACGCGCAGATGCACGAGAGGGCCGGGAACACTGAGTTCCTCGGCTACACCGAGGCCGAGAGCGACTCCCGGGTCAAAGGCATCGTCGTGGACGGGGCCGGGGTCCCGGCCGCGCGCGCGGGCGACAAGGTCGAGATCGTTCTGGACCGCACCCCCTTCTACGGGGAGAGCGGCGGCCAGCTCGCCGACACCGGAACGCTGACCGTGGACGGGCGCGGCGTGGTGGACGTCGAGGACGTCCAGAAGCCGCTCCCGGGCCTGTTCGTGCACCGCGGCACCGTGCGTTCGGGCGAGATCGTCCTGGACGACACCGTGCACGCGGCGATCGATACTGGCCGCCGCCACGCGATCGAGCGGTCCCACTCGGCGACCCACCTGATCCACTCGGCGCTGCGCAACGCGATGGGCCCCGCCACCGGGCAGGCCGGTTCGGAGAACCGCCCCGGCCAGCTGCGGTTCGACTTCACCGCAGACAACGCGCTGGGCAACGAGCGCCTGGCCGAGGTCGAGGAGGAGGTCAACACCGTCCTGGCCGGTGACATCTCGGTCCAGACCGAGGAGAAGAGCCTGGATGAGGCGCTGAAGATGGGCGCCCTGGCCATGTTCGGCGAGAAGTACGGCGACCGTGTGCGGGTCGTGGAGATGAGCGACTACTCGGTCGAGCTCTGCGGCGGTACGCACGTGGGTTCCACCGCCAGGCTCGGCATCGTCAAGCTGCTGGGGGAGTCCTCCATCGGCTCCGGTGTGCGCCGGGTCGAGGCGGCCGTGGGCGTGGACGCGTTCAAGCGCCTTTCCAAGGAGTCGGCCTTGGTCGGCCAGCTCTCCGAGCAGCTCAAGACGCCGCGGGAGGAACTGCCCGAGCGGATCGACTCGATGGTCTCCCGGCTGCGCGCCGCGGAGAAGGAGATCGAGAAGCTGCGCGCGGCGCAGGTGCTCCAGGCCGCCGGTGAGATCGCCGCGAAGGCGCGCCGCCACGGTTCGGCACTGGTCGTGGCCACTGAGGCGCCCGAGGGTGCCAGCGGCGACGACCTGCGCAAGCTGGTGCTGGACGTGCGCGGCCGCCTCGGCGAGGACGAGCCCGTGGTCGTGGCGATGACCGCCGTGCCCAAGGACCGTCCGGTCGTGGTGATCGCCGCGAACAAGGCCGCGAACAAGGCCGGGATCAAGGCGGGCGAGCTCGTCGGGGTGGCGGCCCGCGCCCTCGGCGGTGGTGGCGGCGGCAAGCCGGACATCGCCCAGGGCGGTGGCAGCGACGCGGCCAAGGTCGACGAGGCCCTGCGCGCCGTGGAGGCGCGCGTCGCGGGCGCCTAGGCTCGCGCCCGGGTCCGTCGGCGGCGCTGATCCGGCAACTCCGCTGATCAGGCGTGTGTGAAATCCACCTAAAGTGGTCTCACACACGCCTGACGCGTGTTTTGGTTCGACCGGTTTCCGCTCAGACCGGGCCGACCGCTTTCAGCACTGCTTTCTCGAAGGCTGGAGAACGGGGAATCACATGGGCGAGCAGGCGGAGTCCGTAGATCTGTCGGAGATCATCCGCGGTCCGCTGCCGCTGGGGGTGACCCCGCCCAGACCCGGTGATCCGGTGACGATCGGCCCGTACCGGATCCTGGGCCGGATCGGCGCGGGCGGCATGGGCGTGGTCTACGCGGGGGTCGATTCCGGGGGCTCCTGTGTGGCCGTCAAGGTCATTCACCCCGAGTACTCCGACGACACGGACTTTCGTGGCCGCTTCGCCCGCGAGGTGCGCACCATGCGCAGGGTCGGGGGACTGTGCGCCGTGCAGGTGCTGGCCGACGACACCGAGGCCGCCCGCCCCTGGCTGGCCACCCCCTACATCGCCGGGCCCACCCTGCGCGATCACACACGCCTGCGCGGTCCGCTCTCCGGCGGGATGCTCTTGGGCTTCGCCGCCGGTGTGGCCGAGGCGCTCGTCGCCCTCCACCAGGCGGGGGTCGTCCACCGCGACCTCAAGCCCGCTAACGTCATCCTGTCGCCCTCCGGTCCGCGCATGCTGGACTTCGGGATCGCCCGACTCGGTGACGAGACCGGGATCACCGGAACCGGTCAGATCATCGGCTCGCCTGGGTGGATCAGCCCGGAACAGTACCGCGGCCACCCCACCGGGCCCGCGGCCGACGTGTTCGCCTGGGGAGCCCTGGTGGCCTACGCGGCCACCGGACGCCAGCCGTTCGGCACCGGGGCCACCGAGGTCCTCGCCTTCCGGGTCCTCCAGGACGAACCGGACCTGGACGGCCTCCCCGAGGAGCTGAATCCGCTGGTGTCCGCCGCGATGGCCAAGGAACCGGGTGAACGCCCAGAGGCGAACCGGCTGCTGCGCTCGGTGAACGCCCTGTGGAGCGGGCAGGAGGACTCCGGCATGACCCTGGTCCAGGACACCCGTGTCCTGACCCGCATGCTGGACAGCGAGTGGACCGCCCTCGCCCCCGCTCCCGCACGCTCCGAACCCGCCCAGTACACGCGGCTGCCCACCGGACCGCGACCCGAGCGGTATACCGCTCAGCGGCACTCAGCGCAGCAGCACCCGGCTCCGGCCCCTCCCGCCCGGCCCTCCCTCTCACCCCGCAGGGGACCCGCGCTGCTGGCCGCCCTGGCAGCCCTGTCACTGGTGGCCGTGGTAGCCCTCGGCGGTCTCCTGGGGCTGCTGTCCCAGCGCGGCGCCGACACACCGAACGACTCCGGGAACCCCGGGGCAGACTCTCCGGATGCGGAGGACGCGGAGAACACCGCCGTCGGCGGCGCCCCCACCGAGAACGCTGAGCCCGACACCCCGCCGCAGGCCGCACCCTACGACCTGGACGAAATGGTCCGCCAGGTGGAGGCCCACGGGTTCGAGGCCTACCCGGACGCCGTCGAACACCGCCTCAACGAGGGGAGCCTCCAGGCGCTTTCGGCCGGCTGTGCCGCGGATTTCATCGGCTCCCACTGCTATCAGGTGTTCTTCTTCCACGACAACGAGATGGTCGCGGTCGGCGCCGCCCCCGGCGGCCAGCAGTTCAACGAGGGCGTCTGGTACCACGGCGCCCCGACCTTCGACTACCTCAACGGTGAGGTGGTGAAGGTCCACCACTACCTCCTGACCGCGGACGACCCGATGTGCTGCCCTAGCGGGGGACCCGTCATCCAGACCTACTCCTTCTCTGGCGGCCGGGTGGTCTACGACGAGACGGGCCACCCCGGCGGCGACACGTCCGGCGCCAACGCCCCCGGAACCGAGGTTCTGCCACGGTTCGATTTCTGAGTGCCCCAGTGGCCGGGAGCGCGCCCGGCCACCGCGGCGCGGGGCTCCCCTGCCCCGGGGCAGGGGCCGGGTGATTTACACTCGGACGGTACGAGTTCGCCCCGACCCCCGCAGCCACAGCCCGATCTGAGGTATGAGGCCCGATTGGGGAGGGGCGGCGGGCGTGCCCATGGGCGAGGCTGCGCACCGTCATCGAATCGGGCATACTGTGGCGCGTCACAGCCGATTCCCATGGCTGTCTGCGCGGATTTCGCCGCGATCCAGCTGATGAACAGGACCACCGTGTTGAGGATTTTCCGGCAGCGGTGCTGTGCCGTCGACCGCACAGCCCGACTGAGCAGCTTCCCCACCCACGGGGAGGCATCCTCTTGAGGCAAGGTGTACGCCTGGCGATCGATCCGGGCAACGCGCGTATCGGGGTCGCGGCCAGCGACCCGAGCGGTATGCTCGCCAGTCCGGTGGAGACCATCGCGCGCGGCCGGGGCGACCTGCAACGCATTGCCCTTCTCGTGCTGGAGAAGGAGGCCCGCGAGATCGTCGTGGGCTACCCTGCTTCACTGTCTGGCCAAGAGGGACCGGCAGCCCGGTCCGCTCGCGAGTTCGCGAATACCTTGGCCCGGCTCCTTGACCCCGTCCCCGTCAGGCTCGTGGACGAACGACTCACCACGGTGACCGCCCAGGGACAGCTGCTCTCCGGTGCCTCCTTCGGCAAGAAGGGCGCCAAGGGCGGCCGGGCCCGCCGCTCGGTCATTGACCAGGCGGCGGCCACCGTGCTCTTGCAGAGTGCCTTGGACCAGGAACGGTCAACAGGCCATCCCCCGGGCGAGATCGTCCGTGCCAGCCAGGGAGATTCATGACCGACAGGGATGACTACCCCGATCCCTACCGTCGTCGTGCCGACCGCGAAGGCGGCTACGACTACGATCCACTGTCCGACCCGCTGCCCGCCCAGCCGCCCTCGCGCGGACGCCGGGCGCGCCCGGGGCCGCCGGACAGCGGTGAATTCGGGCACACCGGGCCCTCCACCGGGGAGTTCCGCACCCCCAGGTACGCCGACCCCGGGCCGGCGGAGTTCGACACGCAGAACCCGGCCGCGCCGCCTCCCGGCCGCCGCCGCAGGGCCGAGCCGCCCGAGGACCAGGCCGCCTGGGGCGGCGAACAGCCGACGGCCCCGCCCCGGCGTTTCGGCGCCGCGGACGCGCTGCGCGGCAGCCGTGCCGCGCGCGGCGGCGGACAGGACACTCAGCGGCCCGCCCAGGGATCGCCCTCGGACACGGGCAGCCATCAGCGGCCCGCTCCCGGATCGCTTTCGGATACCGGCAGCCATCAGCGGCCCGGCAGCGACCCCACCCAGGAGGCTCTCGCGGCCCTGGCCAACCTGGGCGGGGCCCAGAACCCCGGCAACCAGCCCGGTCCCGGGGCGCCGACGGCTCCCAGCACACCGGTCCCGGGAGCCCACGACGAACCCCCTCGCCGGGCCCGGCGAGCACGCGCCGAGGATCCAGGGGAGGGGCAGTCACCCTTCTGGGGCGACGACGCGGACGAGCCCACCCCCGCCTTCCTGGCCGATGACGCCGCTGAGGAGCCCAAGGGGCGCCGCGCCCGCCGCAAGCGCGCCAAACAGGCCGAGGCCGAGCCGCTACGCGACTCCGGCACCTTCTCCGCTCAGGAATCGGAGGCCGAGGAGCCCAAGGGGCGCCGTGGCCGTCGTCGTGCCCGGCGTGCGGCGGAGGAGGCGCCCGCGGACTCCGGCGCCTTCCTCGCCCAGGAACCCGTGGACGAGGAACCGGCAGGGCGCCGCGGCCGTCGCCGTGCGGCCCCGGAGCCGGAGGAGGAGCCCCGCCACTCCGAGACCTTCGCCACCGCCCCGGTCACCGACACCGGAGCCTTTGCCGAGCTGTCCAACCTGGATGACGAGGAGCCCCTGACCGACACCGGTTCCTTCCTCGCTCAGGAACCGGAGGCCGAGGAGCCCAAGGGCCGCCGCGGCCGCCGTCGTTCCCGCCGCGGACGCCGTGCTGAGCCAGAACCGGAGCCCCGGGCAGAGGAGGAGCCGGAGGAGGTCGAGGAGGACCTCTACGAGGAGGACAGCCTCGAAGACATCGCCGCCTCCTACGGTGACAGCCGCGCCAACCGCAAGCGCGCAAAGCGGGCCAAGGCCGCGCAGGCCGCCCGGCGCAACGCAGGCAAGCCCAAGAGGCGCAAGAGCAAGGGCCTGATGATCCTGCTCGTCCTGGTACTGATGCTCGTGGTCGCCGGCGGCGGTTTCGCGGTCATGCGTACCTACGTTTTCCCCCCGGACCACGGGGGTTCGGGGGAGGGCGAGGTCGTCTTCACCATCGCGGAGGGCCAGAGTGGTACCGCCGTCGGCCAGAGCCTCGTGGAACAGGGCGTGGTCGCCAGCGTCCGCGCCTTCACCAACGCGCTCGGCGAGCAGGGTGACGCCCTGGTGCCCGGCACCTACTCCCTGGCCGAGAACATGAGCGGCGAGAGCGCCGTCGCGGCTCTGCTCGACCCGGAGAACCGGCTCGGCGGGCGGGTCACCATCCGCGAGGGCCTGCGCTCCGAACAGGTCCTCCAGCACCTGGCCGACAACACTGGCCTGTCCTTGGAGGAGCTGCAGGACGCCTACGCGCAGACTGGCGAGCTCGGCCTGCCCGACTACGCGACGGAGGGGGCCGCGGGCTACCTGTTCCCGTCCACGTACCGGTTCGAGCCGGACACTGAGCCCCTCTCGATCCTGCGCACCATGGTCACCCAGTACCGCCAGGTCGCCGAGGAGCTGGACCTGGAGGCGCGCGCCGCCGACCTCGGCTACGACGCCAACGAGGTCATGGCGATCGCCTCTATCGTCCAGGCCGAGAGTGGCGGGGTCGACGACATGGCCAAGATCTCCCGGGTGGTGCACAACCGCCTGGACATCGACATGATGCTCCAGATGGACAGCACCTGCTTCTACGCCATCGGCGAGTACGGCATCGCGCTCAACAACGACCAGCTGGCCCAGTGCGAGTCCGACACCAGCGGGTTCGACACCTACCACAAGACCGGTCTCATCCCGGGCCCGTTCGTGGCCCCGGGCGAAGACGCCATCGAGGCGGCCCTGGAGCCGGAGGACGGCGAGTGGCTGTACTTCGTGGCCACCGACCCGGAGAACGGTGTTACCGAGTTCGCCGAGACCTACGAGGAGTTCGAGGTCCTCAAGCAGCGCTTCCAGGAGACCTGGGGCGGCGGCGGTCAGGCCGAGGGCGAGGGCGAGGAGTGATGCGCGCCGCCGTCCTGGGTTCGCCGGTGGCCCACTCCCTCTCCCCGGTCCTGCACTCCGCGGCCTACGCGGCCCTGGGGCTTCGGGACTGGTCCTACGGACTGTTCGAGTGCGATGAGAAGGGGCTGGCGCCCTTCCTCGAAGGGCTGGATCCCGCCGATTGGGCCGGGCTCTCCCTGACCATGCCGCTCAAGCGCCGGGCCATGGAGCTGGCGGTTGAGGTCACCGACCTGGCCACGGCGGTCGGCGGGGCCAACACCCTGGTCCGCCGGGGCTCGGGCTGGGCGGCGCACAACACCGACGTCGAGGGCATCGCCACCGCGCTGACCGAGGCCGGTGTGGCCGCCCCCGGTAGCACGGTCGTCCTGGGGGCGGGGGCCACCGCGGCCTCCGCTCTGGCGGCCCTGCGTGAGCTCGGCTCCGCCGGGCCGGTCACCGTCCTGGCCCGCGACACCTTGCGCACCTGCGAGGTCACGGCGGCCGCCGAGCGCCTGGGCCGTCCGGTCGAGGTGGCCCCGCTGGCGGAGATCGACCGCCACCTGGACGCCGACCTCGTGGTGTCCACGTTGCCCTCGGGCGCCGCGGACGCGCACGCCGAACGTCTCGCGGCCTCCCGGGCCGATCTGTTCGACGTGATCTACGCCCCATGGCCGACCACGGCGGCTGAGGCCGTCGCGGCCCGGGGCGGGCGGGTGGTGGGCGGTTTCCCGATGCTCCTGCACCAGGCCGTCGCCCAGGTCAGGCTGATGACCGGGGTCGAGGACGTCCCTGTCGCGGCCATGCGGGCCGCGGGCGAGGCCGAGCTGGAACGGCGCTCGGCCCAGGCCGGGGTCTGACCTCCGGTCCGGAGGGCGGTACGGGTGGTCAGGTGGCCTCCGAGTCCTGCTATATTGGACGTAATCGACTTGGTCCGGTGTGCACAGCACGCCGGAACCGCAAGCGGAGATGATCCTCCCACCTACCGGGCCTCGCCCGTGTGGGTCCCGGTCAGACGATGGGTATACCATCCTGTGTTCGTCGCTCACCCCTGTGCGGGTGGACGAAGGCCATGTGGCGGCTCCGTCGTGAATGTCCGGTCGGATCGCCCCGCTTGCACACGCTGGCGGGGTTTTTCGCTTTTTGGTGAGATCCCAACGCGGGCGGGTGGCCTGAACAAGCACGGGCGACCCGGTCGAACAGGCCGACCACCACACGGTGGGCGGCCGGTCCCAGGTAATCCGAGAAAGCTAGGGAGGGGTCTCATCAGCACAGAGCCCCGCATCAATGACCGTATCCGGGTGCCCGAGGTCCGACTTGTCGGACCCAACGGTGAGCAGGTCGGAATCGTCTCCGTGCAGGACGCGCTGCGTCTGGCCCAGGAGTCCGACCTCGACCTCGTCGAGGTCGCACCGACCGCGCGCCCGCCGGTCGCGAAGCTGATGGACTACGGCAAGTTCAAGTACGAGTCTGCGGTCAAGGCCCGTGAGTCGCGCAAGAACCAGTCGAACACGATCATCAAGGAGATCAAGCTCCGCCCGAAGATCGACCCGCACGACTACGAGACCAAGAAGGGTCACGTCGTCCGGTTCCTCAAGAGCGGTGACAAGGTCAAGGTGACGATCATGTTCCGCGGCCGTGAGCAGTCTCGGCCCGAGCTCGGGCGCAGGCTGCTGGCGCGTCTCGCCGAGGACGTCCAGGACCTCGGGACGGTCGAGTCCCAGCCCAAGCAGGACGGCCGCAACATGGTCATGGTGATCGGTCCGCACAAGCGGCGTTCCGAGCACAAGGCCGAGGCCCGTGCCGCGGCGGGGGACAAGACCCGCCGCGACGAGAGCGACCAGGCGTAAGGCGCCAGGGTTAGTCCCCCACCGCCCGGCCGTCGTGAAGGCGGGAACCGGGTGGTGGGGTGGGCTGTGCGCGAACAGCTCGTGATGCACCGGTGTGCGACGGGATCCCGCCGTAGTGGCGGAACAATCGCGTCATCCGTTCCCAGTAGCGGGTGCCGCGCCGACGGAGTAGGAGACGACGGCGACATGCCGAAGAACAAGTCCCACAGTGGAGCCAAGGACCGCTTCAAGGTCACCGGCTCCGGCAAGATCATGCGCCGCCGTGCCAACAAGAACCACATCCTTGAGCACAAGACCTCCAAGCGCAAGCGGAAGCTGGGCACGGAGGCCGAGCTCGCTCCGGCTGACACCAAGAACATCAAGAAGCTCCTGGGCATGTAGCTCCAGAGCATCTTCCGTCCTCCTTGGCAGGCCCGTGCGCCCGACCCGGTCGGCGCGCTGAGGCGCCCGGAGGACAACCACCTGAAGCGAACACGGCCGCCGGGCCCGTCCTGGCCGGACCGGTCGGCGCGCCGTGCGCGCCGGAAGAACCAATGAGGGAGTCACTGTGGCACGCGTGAAGCGGGCTCTCAACGCCAAGAAGAAGCGCAAGGTCGTTCTCGACCGGGCCAGTGGTTACCGCGGGCAGCGCTCGCGCCTGTACCGCAAGGCCAAGGAGCAGATGCTCCACTCGATGACCTACTCCTACCGGGACCGCAAGGACCGCAAGGGGCAGTTCCGTCGTCTGTGGATCCAGCGCATCAACGCCGCCTCCCGCGCGCACGGCCTGACCTACAACCGTCTCATCCAGGGCCTGAAGCTGGCTGAGATCGAGGTCGACCGTCGCATGCTGGCCGAACTGGCCGTCAACGACGAGGCCGCCTTCGCCGTCCTCGTGGAGAAGGCCAAGCAGGCCCTCCCCACCACCGCCGCGGCCTAAGAGCGGGCAGCAGCTGGCAGGCAGTAGAAAACAGATCAGGTAGCGATGGCGAGCCACGAGTTCACGAGTGTCCGGTCACCCAGGATCAAGGGGGTTCGGCGGCTCGCCAAGCGCACCTTCCGTCAGCGCGAGCGGCGCTTCCTCGCCGAGGGGCCGCAGGCTGTACGGGAGGCCCTGGCCGCCGTCAACGGCGGAGACGGGCGGTCCCC
The DNA here is from genome assembly GCF_000340985.1 of Nocardiopsis valliformis DSM 45023. Classification (NCBI taxonomy): domain Bacteria; kingdom Bacillati; phylum Actinomycetota; class Actinomycetes; order Streptosporangiales; family Nocardiopsidaceae; genus Nocardiopsis; species Nocardiopsis valliformis. The sequence goes on along the minus strand of NZ_ANAZ01000042.1, from coordinate 42,904 downwards.
CTACGGCGGGGCCGCCCGCGGCGTTGTCGAGGTCTACGCCACGGCGGAGGCCATGCAGCGCCACATCGACCTGATGGACGCCGCCCACACCGCGGGCGTGCCCACCCACCGGGTCAGCCTTGACGTCATGTCCGAACTGGCGCAGACCATCACCCCGCAGGGGGTCATCGCGGTCTGCGACTTCGTCGACGTCCCCCTGGAGAGCGTCACCGACGTGCGGCTCGCCGTCGTCCTCTCCCATGTGCGCGACCCCGGCAACGCGGGGACGGTCCTGCGCACCGCCGACGCGGCCGGTGCCGACGTCGTGATCTTTACCGACGCCTCGGTCGACCCCTACAACGGCAAGTGCGTGCGGGCCTCCGCCGGAAGTCTGTTCCACCTCCCCGTGGTGGTGGGGGTCCCGGTGGCCCGGGCGGTGGACTTCCTCCACGGCAACGGAGCCAAGGCCTGGGCGGCTGACGGAGGCGGCGACCGCGACCTGCACCAGCTGGCCGACGACGGCGACCTGGACGGCCCGGTCGGCTGGGTCTTCGGCAACGAGGCCTGGGGCCTGCCCGAGGAGATCGTCCAGCTCACGGACGGCGCGGTCAGCGTTCCGATCTACGGCGGGGCCGAAAGCCTGAATCTGGCCACGGCTGCGGCGGTCTGTCTGTACACGACCGCGCGGCAGCAGCGGCACTCCTGAGAGCTCCTTTCGAGCCGCTCCCGTCTGGCCCACCCCTGCCCCGATTGATTACTCCCGGTGACTGTCAGGGCTCTGACCCGGGGTGACGAAGCGCGGGGCTCACACGTTCGGTAACAGGTTCTGCCAACCCGTCGAAATGCACGTGCACGGGGCCCCAGTGTCGATAGGGTCGGGCCAGCAGCACGGTGGTTCATGCGCATCCCGCTTGACCACCCCCACCTGACCCGTGTCACGGGTAGGGCGGTGCGCGTGGCCACCAGGGCACGGCAGGATGCTTGGCGACACGGTATGAGCGATGTCCGGTCACCGGCTCCGCCACACGTTCTGTCACGCGTGCTGTCCCATCGGGACCCCGGCCGTCGGCGGTCGTCCCCGGCCTACCGGTGGACAGCGGTGCGCCCGGTCCCCACCGCCCGGGCGCCTCGACGAGGCCGTATCCCGGGCCATGAGGCGTACCAGGTGGGAGTGCAGGGTAGATCTGCGGTGGTGTCCAGGGGAGAGACGGGCACCACCGGTCAGCGTCCCGACCCAGGAGTCCTGTGGTCGCGGACCTTCGGAGGGGAGCGGGGAGAGGCGTGGGCAGCGGCCGGCAGGTGGGCCAACCGGCGGAGGACTCCGGCGGTGCGGCGGCGCCGAACCTTTGGGACGTGGACACCGCCTCGGCCCGGCCGGGTGAACCTCCGCTGCACGCCGACGACCTGCCCGACGGCGTGGTCGTCGCCGATGCCCGGGGCCGGGTCGTCCTGTTCAACACCATGGCCGCGCAGCTCACCGGGGTTCCGGTCGAGTCCGCGCTGGGCCGCGACTACCGCACCGCCCTGCCCCTGAACGGGCTCGACGGCAACAACTGGTGGGAGTCCAGCGACCCCTACGGCGGCGACCGCGAACGCACCCGCCAGCCCGAGCGAATGCTCTGCCTACCCGACGAACGCGAGATCCTCGTGGCCGCGCGCTACGTGCGGGCCAGGCCCGGCGGGGCGCTCGTCCGCCTGGTCGTCACGCTCCGGGACGCCTCCGCTCGGGCCGAACGCTCCCGAGCCGACCTGGTCTCGGAGGTCGCGCACGAACTACGCTCTCCGCTCACCAGCGTGAAGGGCTTCACCTCCACCCTGCTCAACAAGTGGGAACGGCTCACCGACAAGCAGAAGCTGTTCATGCTGGAGACGGTCAATGCCGACGCCGACCGCGTCACCCGGCTCATCCACGACCTGCTGGACGTCTCCCGCATCGAGTCCGGCCGCCTGGAGGTGCGCCGCCAGGTCGTCGATCTGCCCGCCGCTGTGCGCCGTCTGGTCGCCAGCAAGATCGCCGCGGGTGAGTCCGAGGAGCGTTTCCGGGTCGAGACCCGCGGCGAACTCCCGCAGATGTGGCTGGACGCGGACAAGATAGAACAGATCCTCGCGAACCTCGTGGAAAACGGGGTGCGGCACGGCGCTGGTACTGTCAGTATCGTGATCGAGCCGTGTGAAGGAGGAGCAGCGGTGTCGGTGCGCGACGAAGGCCAGGGCATAGCACCCGAGACCATTCCGCGCGTCTTCCGCCAGTTCTGGCGCGGCAAGCGCCGTGGCGGGACCGGCCTCGGACTGTTCATCGTGAAGGGCCTCGTCGAGGCCCACGGCGGCACGATCACTGTCGGACGCGCCCCCAACGGCGGCGCCGAGTTCCGATTTACCATGCCCGCCGGGACGCCCGAGTTCGTCTGAGTCCTCAGACCCTTCGGCCCCCCGGTGGGCGCACGTGGCATGTCCCGGACCCCGTGACGGACCTTTCCCGGGCTGCCCGCAAATCGCCTGTGCTTTTCCTGTCGGCTTCGTCCGCCCCGCGCGGACCGTGACTGCCGTCCCGTCCCCTGATCCGTGGGGAGCGGCGACGGCGAGGCAACCAACCATGTCTGCACCGAACAATTCCTTCGACCCAGTCGAGGTGGCCCCCCTGCACCCCGATGAGGTCGCCCGCATGCGCGAGGAAGCACTGGCCGCCATCGAGGCCGCCGCCGACCTCGCCGAACTCAAGGAGGTCCGGCTCGCGCACGCCTCCGACCGCTCCCCGCTGGCCCTGGCCAACCGGGAGATCGGCGCGCTGCCCCCGGCTGCCAAGGCCGACGCGGGTAAGCGCGTCGGCGGCGCCCGGCGCGACGTCGGCCAGGCCCTCAAGGCCCGCCAGGCGGTGCTGGAGACCGAACGCGACGAGCGCGTCCTGGTGGAGGAGCGCGTCGACGTCACCCTGCCCTGGGACCGTACGCCCCGCGGCGCCCGCCACCCCCTGACTACCGTCGCCGAGCGGATGGCCGACGTCTTCGTCGGCATGGGCTTCGAGGTCGCCGAGGGCCCCGAGATTGAGGCGGAGTGGTTCAACTTCGACGCCCTCAACTTCCAACCCGACCACCCGGCCCGCAGCATGCAGGACACCTTCTTCGTCGAGGGTCCCGACGGCGGCGAGTCCGGCCTGGTCATGCGCACTCACACCTCCCCGGTGCAGATCCGCGCGCTGCTCTCGCGCGAGCTGCCGGTGTACGTGGTCGCGCCCGGCAAGACCTTCCGCACCGACGAGCTGGATGCCACGCACAGCCCGGTCTTCCACCAGTTGGAGGGCCTGGTCGTCGACAAGGGCATCACCCTGGCGCACCTGCGCGGCGCCATTGACGCCTTCGTCGAGTCGGTCTTCGGTGAGGGCCTCAAGACCCGCTTCCGGGCCTCCTACTTCCCGTTCACCGAACCCTCCGCCGAGGTGGACATCGAGTGCTTCGTCTGCCGCGGCACGTCCGTGGGCAACCCGGACGAGCCCTGCCGCACCTGCTCCAGCGAGGGCTGGATCGAGATCGGCGGCTGCGGCGTGGTCAACCCGCGCGTGCTCACCGCCGCCGGGGTGGACCCGGAGGTCTACAGCGGCTGGGCCTTCGGCCTGGGAATCGAACGGACACTGATGTTCGCGCACGGTGTGCGCGACATGCACGACATGGTCGAGGGCGACATCCGCTTCACCTCGGCGTTCGGGAGTGAGAACTAATGCGCGTCCCCCTGACCTGGCTGCGTGAGTACGTCGAGCTTTCCGCCGACGTCTCCGCCCGCGACCTCGCCTCCCGGCTGACCCTGGCCGGGCTGGAGGTCGAAACCGTCGACGAGCTCGGCTCCGACCTGACCGGCCCCATCGTCTTCGGCCGTGTGCTGGAGATCGAGGAGCTCACCGAGTTCAAGAAGCCCATCCGTTTCTGCAAGGTGGACGTGGGGCGGGCCAACGGCACCGGCGAGCCGCAAGAGATCGTCTGCGGCGCCCGCAACTTCGCCGAGGGCGACCTCGTCGTGGTGTCCCTGCCCGGCGCCGAACTGCCCGGCGGCTTCAAGATCGGTGCCCGCAAGACCTACGGCAGGATGTCCGCCGGCATGATCTGCTCGGCCACCGAGCTCGGCCTGTGGGAGGACCACAGCGGCATCGTCGTGCTGCCCGAGGGCTTCGCCGAGATCGGCACCGACGCCATCGCGACCCTGGGCCTGCGCGAGGACGTCCTCGACATCGCCGTCACCCCGGACCGGGGTTACGCGCTGTCCATGCGGGGAGTGGCGCGCGACGTTGCCGCCCTGTACGGTGCCGCCTTCCACGACCCCGCGGACCTCACCGTCGCCGAGCCCACCGGCCTCGGCCACCCGGGCGTGATCGACGACGCCAAGCGCGCCGACCGCCTCGTGCTGCGCGGCGCCACCGGCTTCGACCCAGAGGCGCCCACCCCGCTGTGGATGAAGCGCCGCCTGCACCAGAGTGGGGTGCGCCCCGTCTCCCTGGCCGTGGACGTCACCAACTACGTGATGCTCGAGCTCGGCCAGCCGCTGCACGCCTGGGACCGCGAGAAGGTCAACGGCCCGATCCGCGTCCGTCAGGCCGAGGCGGGGGAGAAGCTGGAGACCCTGGACCACGTCCAGCGCTCCCTGGACCCCGACGACATCGTCATCGCCGACGACTCCGGTGCTCAGGCGATCGCCGGGGTGATGGGCGGACTGCACACCGAGATCGGCCTGTCCTCCTCGGAGGTCCTGGTCGAGGCCGCACACTTCGACGCCATGAGCATCGCCCGCGCCTCCCGCCGCCACCAGCTGTCCTCGGAGGCCTCCCGGCGCTTCGAGCGCGGCATCGACTCCGCCGAGCAGCTGGCCGCGGCGACTCGCGCGGTAGAGCTGCTGGCCGAGCTCGGCGGCGCCTCGGTCGAGTCGGCCTACACGGTGGTTGATGAGTCCACGCCGCGTGAGCCGATCGTCCTCAAGGCCTCCCACGCGGGCAGCGTGGCCGGGGTCGACTACCCGGCGGGCACCAGCGAGCGCTGGCTGCGCGCCCTCGGCTGCTCCGTGGAGACCGACGGGGACCTGCTGCGGGTCACCCCGCCCACCTGGCGGCCCGACATCACCGACCCCAACGACCTCGCCGAGGAGGTCATCCGCTTCGAGGGTTACGAGAACATCCCCTCGATCCGTCCCTACGGTTCCGGGCGGGGGCTGACCGCCAGTCAGCGCCTGCGCCGGGCGGTCGGCCGCATCCTGGCCGACACCGGGTACAACGAGGTGCTGTCCTACCCGTTCACCAGCGAGCGCGACCTCGACGGCCTCCAGCTGGCCGCGGACGACGCGCGCCGGACTGCCCTGCGCTTGGCCAACCCGCTCAGCGAGGAGGAGCCGCTGCTACGGACCACCGTGCTGCCGGGCCTGTTCAAGGCGTTGGCCCGCAACGTGGGCCGGGGCATGACCGACGTGGCCCTGTTCGAGACCGGCCTGGTCTACCGGCCCAAGCCGGGCGCTACCCGCGCCCCGATCCTGCCCGTGGACCGGGGGCCCGGCGCCGAGGAGCTCGCGCTCATTGACGCCGCCCTGCCCGAGCAGCCGCGCCGCGTGGGTGTGGTCCTCACCGGCGACGCCGAGCGCGCCGGCTGGTGGGGCCAGGGCCGTGCGGCCTCCTGGGCCGACGCGATCCAGGCTGCCCGGGACATCGCCCGGGTCGCCGGGGTCGACCTGGAGATCGAGGCCGACACCCACGCACCGTGGCACCCGGGCCGCTGCGCCGCGCTGTACGTGCGGGTGGACGGCGAGCGCCGGCTCGTGGGGCACGCCGGTGAGCTGCACCCGCGGGTGATCAAGGCGTTCGGTCTGCCCGACCGCACCGCGGCCATGGAGATCGACCTGGACGGCGTCGAGCGCGCCCGCACCGACGTGCCCGCCCCGCAGGTGTCCACCTACCCGGTGGCCACCCAGGACGTGGCCTTGGTCGTGGACGCCTCCGTGCCGGTCGGCGAGATCAGCGCCGCCCTGGCGGAGGGCGCGGGCTCCCTGCTGGAGAGCGTGCGGCTGTTCGACATCTACACCGGTGAGCAGGTCGGCGAGGGGCGCAAGTCCGTGGCCTTCGCGCTGCGCTTCCGGGCCGACGACCGGACGTTGACCGCCGAGGAGGCCGGTGCCGCGCGTGACGCGGCCGTGGCCCTGGCGACCGAGCGCACGGGCGCAGTCCTGCGCGGCTAGCCGACTGATCGGTGCGGACCACGCGACACTCGCTGGGCTGGCGACAACGCTGGGCCGGCCACACCGAAATACAGCGTTAACACGACGGGGCGGGGCGGTTACTCCCAGGGGGGAGACCCGCCCCGCCCTTCTGTGTTAGGACAGTGCTGTAGAGCCGGGCTGCCCGGGTCCGGGAGCGGCGGCAACCTCCCGGTGTGTTGCGAAAAGACTGACCGAAGAGCCCGGATTCCAAGAAAATTATGGCCGTGTTTTTCCAGCCCAGTAGGGGTTTTGGTGCCAAGTGCCGAGGGTAGCCGGAATGAAGTTTGGGTTTCGGGGCATGAAAGCTCGTTTTGGCTCTTGCTGTGGAGCGGTCCGAGAACTTAGCCTTCGAGTACCTGCCACAACCTGGGCGCCCGGGTAAGGGGTCAGATCCGTTTTCCGCTGCGCACTCTCGCGCATGTCACGGCTCGGAGGTCGCCATATGACCGAAACGGTTGTCTCGTCCGCGCTCACTCCCAAGGAACACCGGGAGCCCAGCCGTCTCTGGCATACCTTCTGCGATATGAACACCGTGGCCAAGGGCCCGGAGTTCGTTGTGGCCCGCGCCGAGGGCGTGTGGCTCTGGGACCAGTCCGGTGACCGTTACCTCGACGGGACTGCCAGCCTCTGGTACTGCAACGTCGGCCACGGCCGTGCCGAGATCGCGGACGCGGTCCACCGGCAGATGACCACCCTGGACGCCTACACCGTCTACGGCGACTTCGCCAACGTGCCCGCGATGGAGCTCAGCGAGCGCCTGGCTGCCCACGCACCGGTCGCGGACCCGCGCGTCATCCTCACCTGCGGGGGAGGGGAGTCGATCGACACCGCCGCCAAGCTGGCGCGCAGCTACTGGGTCACCCAGGGACAGCCGCAGCGCCAGCACCTGATCAGCCGGACCGGCGGCTACCACGGCCTCAACGGCTTCGGTACGAGCATCATCGGGATGGAGCGCTTCCGTTCCGGCTACGGCAAGCTGATCGAGGACACCTCCGTGGTGCAGCACGACTCCGCGGCCGCCCTGGAGGCCGAGATCCTGCGGGTCGGCGCCGACCGGGTCGCCGCCTTCTTCGCAGAGCCGGTGATCGGGGCTGGCGGGGTGTTCCTGCCGCCGGAGAACTACTTCACCGACGTGGCGCGGATCTGTCAGAAGTACGGAGTGCTGTTCGTGGTGGACAGCGTGATCTGCGGCTTCGCCCGGATGGGGAACTGGTTCGGGATCGAGCGGTTCGGGGTGAGCCCGGACATGATCGTCTTTGCCAAGGGCGTGTCCAGCGGTTACCTGCCGCTGGGCGGTGTGGTGGTCAACGGCCGGGTGGCCGACCCGTTCTGGAACGAGGCGGGCAACCCGTTCCTGCACGGCACCACCTACGCCGGGCACCCGTCGGCCTGCGCTGCGGCCATGGCCAACCTGGACATCCTGGAGCGCGAGGACCTGTTCACGGTCTCCCGCGAGGTGGAGACCCACCTGGACTCGGCGCTGCGCGGACTGGCCGACCACCCGCTGGTCGCCGAGGTCCGTTCCGGCACGGGGGTGATGGGTGCGGTGGAGCTCACCGAGGAAGCCCTCACCGAGCGGGGCATCACCACGGCGGAGATCTTCGCCGAGGCCCGCACCCGGGGCGTCATCGTCCGGCCGGTGCCCAAGGCCCTGCTGGTCTCGCCTCCACTGGTCATCACCTGGGAGCAGATCGACCACATGACGTCCACCCTGTCGTCGGCCCTGGACGCGGTGATGGCCCGCCACTGACCCCGGGACTGACCCCGAGAAGGCCTCTCCACTGACCCGAGCAGGCCCTTGCTGGACCCACCGGTGCCGTGTCACGCGCCGGTGGGTAATTTATTTTCCTGGGAAACCTCTGTCCGGTACTGATACCGTAGAGTAATGTTTGCTGGGAAGATACTTCTTTCGGGGTGGGTGTGGCGTTTCCTCCCCGAGGGCACGACAGGGGGCAGCACATGACCGCACAGCCGACCGGCGTGGACGAGCAGCACGGTACGGGACCCAGTGACGACGATTTGATCACGGCCTGGGGTCTGCTCCACGAGGCGATGAACTCCATTCAGCCCAAGCTGCTGCACGGGATAACCCCCGACGGCAAGGACATGGCGGGTCCCTGGTTCGAGGTTCTCATCCGACTCCAGCGCACCCCGGGGCACCAGCTGCCGATGAGCCGCCTGGCCCGGGAGGTCAGCCTGAGTACCGGAGGGTTCACCAAGCTGGCCGACCGCCTGGAGAAGGAGGGCTACCTGGAACGGCACAACTGTGCCACCGATCGCCGGGTCGTCTACGCCACCCTCACCGAGAAGGGGATCGAGTTCATCGGCGCCGCCCGGATTCGCCATGTGGAGCGCCTGCGTGAGCACGTGCTCGCCCCGCTCGGGGAGGGCGGGGTTCGACAACTCGCCACGATCGCGCGTACGCTCCGTGACAGCTCCTGCGATTAAAAAGGCATGGAACTGCGACGTTGCGTAGTCGAATCGCCGCTTCCGCGACCGGACGATCCTCGTGAATGTGCAGAAAACATGCCACGAGCCTTCGTTCCCGTGTAGGTTGGCGAGAGTTCGGGGGACCCAACGCGGGGTGGGTCGGGAGCATTGAGGTTCCGGGGGGAATGATGAGGCTGTTCACCACTGCTGCCCAGATGAGGCCGATTCCCCGATCCGCTCGCTTCGCCAACGGCGGAGTTTCCTTCTGGTTTCGGGAGAGCGGTCTCCCCGAACGCAGAGCGCCTCTGCCGGGCGACGCCGACTACGACGTCTGTGTGGTCGGAGCCGGTTACACCGGCCTGTGGACCGCCTACTACCTCAAGAAGGCCCAGCCGGACCTGCGCGTATGCGTGGTCGAGCGGGAGTTCGCCGGTTTTGGCGCTTCCGGCCGTAACGGAGGGTGGCTGACCGCCGAGTTCTCCGGTTCCCAGGAGGACTACGCCCAGTCACACGGCAAGGCCGCCATGGTCGCCCTGCAGCGCGCACTGATGAACACCGTGGACGAGGTCGTCTCGGTCGCCGGGGCCGAGGGGATCGACGCCGACATCGTCAAGGGCGGCATGCGTGTGGTCGCCAGCAACGCGGCCCAGCACGAACGGCTCCGGAACAACATCGACTACCTCCAGGACTGGGGGTACTGGCCCGACGACATCCACATGGTCGACCTGGACCACGCGCCCCCGATCGCGGTCAACGGCGCCGTGGCCGCGGGCTACTCGCCGCACGCCGCCCGTATCCACCCGGCCAAACTGGTCACCGGCCTGGCTCGGGTGGTCGAGGCGCTGGGCGTGGAGATCTTCGAGGACACCCCGGTGACCGAGATACGGCCCCGCGAGGGCGGAATCCGCCCGGCCGTGGTGACCGAACACGGCACCGTCCGCGCCGACCACGTGGTCCGCGCCACCGAGGGCTTCACCTCCACCCTGCGCGGCCAGCACCGCCGCTGGCGCCCCATGTCCTCCTCGATGATCGTCACCGAGCCGATCGCCCCCGAACTCTGGGAGCGGATCGGCTGGGAGGGCCGCGAGCTGCTGCGGGACGCCGCCCACTCCTACGTCTACGCGCAGCGCACCGCCGACGACCGCATCGCCATTGGCGGCCGCGGCTCCTCGCGCCGATCCGGGGGTTCGGAGGGCAGCGAGGGCACCACCCAGCCGCAGGCCATCGCCGAGCTCTGGCGCTCGCTGACCGCGCTGTTCCCCGACGTCGCCGACGCACCGGTCGAGCACGCTTGGTCCGGGGTGCTCGGGGTGCCCCGCGACTGGTCCCCGACGGTGAACCTGGACACCGATTCCGGCCTGGGCTGGGCTGGCGGCTACTCCAGCAGCGGGGTCGCCACCAGCAACCTGGCCGGGCGTACCCTGCGCGACCTCATCCTGGGCCGCAGCACCGACCTGACCCGCCTGCCGTGGGTCGGCCACGAGGTGCGCGGCTGGGAACCCGAGCCGCTGCGCTGGATGGGCACGAAGGTCGTGCGCGGCCTCTACCGCACGGCCGACCGCCGGGAATCACAGGCCGAGGGCAAGGCCCACACCTCCCGTCTGGCCGACCTGGCCACCCGGATGCCCGGCAACTGACCCCGGGGCTTCTTCCCGTTCCCCGCTGCTGACCACGCTCCCCATGACAGAATTACTGATCTGTCAGGGTTCGGGGAGGACCGGGTGGGTGTGTTCGCTGATGAACTGCGACGTCTTCAGGCCAGGAGAGGGATCCGGGCCGACCGGCCCGAACGCCTGGTGGGCCCGCGCCTGGCCGCGATAGCCGGGCTGACCGGCGCGGAGAGCCCGGGCGAGGTGCGCCGTATGGTGATCGCCACGCTGCGGGAACTCTCCCGCGACCTGCCCCAGGACCTGCGATTGGCCTTTCTCGCCGGTCTGGGCGCGCACCCCGAAGCCGACGCCCCCGTCCTCGAGCGGCGGCTGGAATGGGTGGCACGAGAGCTGTACACCTCCACCCGCACAGCCAGGCGCTATCTCGACCAGGCCGTGGAACACGTGGAAGCCGACTCACCCGCCCCGGCGCCCGGGCCCGGTTACGTTCCGCCGGGGTGGTGGCTGGCCGGCCTGCGGACCACCCTCCGACTCGGCCCGCACGGTGTCGAATCGTTCGAGGAACGCGAGATCGTCGCCACCGTGGACGACCTGGAGCAGGTCGTGGTCTCGGCTCACCTGCCCCGGGCGGAAGAGACTGTCGAGGCACAGCAGGAATTGGAACTGAAGCTCGTGTCGGGTGCGCTGTCGGTGACCCGCGAGCGACCGAGCCCGACCTACTTCCGGCACCACGTGAGATTGTCCAGACCGCTGGCGCTGGGAGAACGCCACGTCTTCACCGTGAACCTGCGGATCCCCCCGCAGCAGGGCTTCAAGCCGCAGTACGTGTTCCGTCCACTACGGCGCTGTGACCGGTTCGGGCTGTCGGTCCTCTTCGCCGGCCAGCGGCCCCCGCAGGTCTGGCGGATCCCGGGGGTACCGCACGGTGCGGTGGACGACCTGCCCCGCGACCCCGTTGCCCCGGGCGATGGGGGTTACTCCGCCGAGTTCACCGGCTTGCGCCCCGGGCTGGCCTACGGTCTGCGCTGGGGTTGAGCCCGCCCTCAGGCGTCCCACCACAGCTCCGCCTGGGCTTCCAACCACTCTTCGTCCTCCAGCAGCCGCAGGTGCGCGGGGGTGAGGGCCTGAAGGGTGATGAGGTGGTGGGCCAACCGTTCCCGCGTCACCCGGGTTCCCGGTTCCAAGGCGCCGGAGTCAGCCAGCTTCCGTTTGAGGTGGCGCAGATGCTCCTCCACCCGCCGGGTGACCCTGGCCCGCACGTCGGCCCGGCCCGCGTCGAACCCGGTCAGCTGGTCCCAGGTGTGGGTGGCGGCCAGCGCCTCCCGGGCCACGGACACCGAGGTGGGCAGGGGCCGCGAACGCGAGGGGTCCACCAACCAGTCCCGGCACAGCATGAGCGCGGTGACGAACTCCTTGGTGTGCGGGCTGAGCCGGATACGGGTGCTGGTCTCGGTCTCCTCGGCCACGTCCGGTAGTTCGGGCGGCTGCGGAACCGCGCCGTCACCCACGCGCACCTCGATCATGGACCCGCCGCCGTGCATGTAGGGGGAGCCCACCCGGGCCCGGCCGGAGGTCACCAACAACGCCCCGTGATCCTCGGCCCCGCTCGGCGGGAGGTGGCTCACCTGCCCGTGTACCACCGCGATCAGGCCGTGCTTGCGACTGAGGTTGCTGATCCGGGCCCCGTCCGCGGACACGGTGATCTGCCCGGCCAACCGGGACAGCCCGGGATCGCCGAGGACCACGAGGTCGGCGTGGCGGCTGCGGCCGAAGAGCAGACAGGAGCCGGAGGGGAGGGGGAGTTCCGTGCCGTCCGGACCGGTCACCCGCACGGGCGGTTCCTGCGTCATGGGTGTCCTTTCGCCAGGGGCCGTTCTTGGTCGGGGACGTTCTCGGTCAGGGGGCGGCCCCGCCCTTCGGTGCGGGGCCGCCGACTCACTCGTGCTGCTGTTCCGGCACGATGACCGGTGGATCAGCGCCGCCAGAACCTTCCGTGGTCGGAGCAGACCCGGCCTTCGTCGCACTGGGAACAGATGAGCGGATCGCCCAGGATGGTCTGCCCCGGGTTGCCCTTGCAGTCCGGGCAGTCGTACAGCCTGGAGTAGCACTTCTCGCATTCCATGTGTTTCTCCTTGTTCTCTCGGCACCGTGCTTTTCACGGCGCCGTCTCGCGGAGTGTTCAGGTCTGTTGTGACGGTGAACGGCCCGGTGCGCCCGGACGTCCGACCAGCAGCGCCGCCCATACGAGCACTGCGGCGCTGACCAGGCCCAGCAGTACGCCGCCCCACATCACCCACTGGTCCCAGCCGCCCCCGAAGGTCGCCAGCGCCGAGCGCAGCGATCCCGGCGCCCACAGCCCGGGAACGGACAGACCGGGCAGGGACAACAGGGTGACCAGGGCCGCCGCGGCCGGTACGGCCCAGCGCGCCAGAGGGGCCCTCAGCAGACTGATGGTCATGCACACGGCCATCAGCGGGAGGTAGAGGTCGGCTGAGCGGGTCGCGGCGTCGGCGCCGATGGCGACTCCCACCACAGCGGCGTCGGCGGTGTAGGGGGTGCGGGCCGCCTCCGTCACCATGCCCACCGCCAGCGACCACACGTGCAGCAGCGGGAGGCACGTCGCCGCTGCCACTGTCTGCCGCCAGCTGGGCGGGTCTATTCGCAACCGGGCCCACAGATGCGGCCTGGCCGGCGCCGGCGTCGACGGTGGTACCGGGGCGGGGTGACCGGGCCGCTCCGGTACCCGGACCCGTTGGCGTATGGGCGGCCGGTTCGGGCCCACCGGTCGCTGCGCGCGGGGGCGGTTGGGGATCCGGACCCGCTGTGGTGCGGGCTGCCGTTCTACGGGCTGCCGTTTCTCCGGGGACGCGGGCGGCCGGTCCGCTTTCGCGCGCTCTCGCCCGCCGCTCTTCCCGGGGAGATCCCAGGTACGGGCGAGAAGCCGGTTGGTCCGGTCGCGGGTGCTCTCCCCGCTGTCCGCCGTGGTGGTGTCCGAGTCCAACAGCTCGGCCAGGGTGGCGAAGAGTTCACCGGCGGTCGGGCGCGACCCGTGGTCGGGGGCCAGCGCCGCGCGCACCAGCGGCAGGAGCGGCTCCGGCACCCCGTCCAGGTCCGCCCTGCCCCGCGCGGCCCGCTCCCGGCGGGCCACCTCCTCACCACTGCCGAACGCGGGCCGCCCGGTCGCGGCGAACGCCACCACGGCACCCCAGGCGAACACGTCCGCCTCCGGGCCCTCATGCCCCGAGAACCGCTCGGGGCTGATGTAGCCCGGTGTGCCGTAGACCGCTCCCGTCCGAGTGGTCGACGCGGCGTCGCAGGCACGGGCGATCCCGAAGTCCAGCACACAGGGGCCCTGCGGCCCCAGCACCACGTTGCCGGGTTTGAGGTCACGGTGCACGACCCCCACGCGGTGGATGGCCACCAGGGCCTCGGCCGTTCCCAGGCCGAAGGACAGCAGCGCCGCCCCGGTGAAGGGCCTGCCCGACCGCACCTGGGCCGAGAGGGTCGGGCCGGGCACGTAGTCCATGGCCATCCACGGTCGGACGTCGTTGAGCCCCACCCCGCGGATGGCGGGGGTACAACTGGCCCGGACCCGCTGGGCCAGGGCGACCTCGCGGGTGAAGCGCGCACGAAAATCCGGGTCCGAGGCGTAGTCGTGGTTGACCACCTTGACCGCGAGGAGTGCCCCCTCCAAGGTGCGTGCCAGGCACACCACCCCCATACCGCCGCTGCCGATCCGGCCCAGCAGCACGTGCCCGCCCAGGACTCGGGGATCCTGGCGGGAGAGAGGTTTGAGCGGCGGCACGGCCCAGGTGCGCTGGTTCACGGGACGGGGTGCTCCGTGCCCGGAACGGTGACGGCGGCGACCACCTGGGCCGGTCGCAGGAGCTGGGACCGGTAGTGGAAACCGCGCCGGAGCACGGCGTGGACGCGCAGCGCTCCCTGTGCGGAGTGGTCGCCCCGCAGGTGCACCATGTCGTGCACGTGCGGGTCGAAGGGCTCGTCCACCCGCACCCGCACCTGTTCCACACCGTGCTGCTCCAACAGGGAGATCAGTTCCGAGCCCAGGCTACGGACGAAGGCCAGGTGCTGCTCGCCAGGGCTTCCCGGCTCGTGCGCGGTCTGGTTCTCGGCATGGGCGTACGCGTCGATGCGGTCGATGACCCTGGCGGCGCCGACCACGATGGGGGTCAGGTACTCCCGGACCACACCGTCCTCGGCCGCCCGCAGGCGGTCGCCCAGATCCTCGATCAGGTGGCGTTTGTCGCGGTCCTCTGACAACCGGCGGACGAAGAGGTCTTGGAGCTGGTCCAGCCGGGTCAAGATCTCCTGTCGGGCGTCGGCCTCGGTTCGGGGCGCAGTCTCAGGTCGGGTCACGGGCTCGTTCGGATTCAACGCACGGTCCTTCGCTGGAGGTCGGTGGAGAGGCGGTCGACCTCGTCCGGGCTGAGGTTGTTGGCGCGCTCGATCTCGATGTCGCCGAGGGAGCGCCCGGTACGGCCGTCGGCCGCGGTGACGTGCACGATCGCGTCCACGTCGTAGGAGATGGTCACCCTGATCGGCGATTCCTTGGGATAGGGGGCGGGCGGCAGGGGGATGGGCACGCCCCGTTGGTCCTCGGTGATGACGTTGACCCGGTCGGGGGAGCTGTGGTCGCCCACGGTGATCCGCATCAGGGCGGTCCGCTGGTCCTCCACCACGGTGTAGAACTCCTGGTGGGACTGGGCCGGGATCTTGCTCCCGCCGGGGATGATGACGTTGTTGACGTCGGCGGTCTGCTCGCTGTTGAGGGAGATCACCCCCAGACCGTGCGCGGTGATGTCGCTGACCGACCTGGTGCCGATCGTGGACTCGCGGTCGTCGGCCTCGGCGTCGAGCAGTTCGGCCTGGGCTGCGGCGCCCATCGCCACCGCCTCGTCCGGGTGCAGTCGCTGGTTGGGGGTCTTGCCGGTGATCTCGGCGACCAGCTCCCGGATCGCCGGGATGCGGGTGGACCCTCCCACCAACAGCACCTCGTCCAGGTTGTCGGTGGTGATCCCGGCCTTCTCCCCGGCCTGGCGCAGCGCCTCCTTGGTCATGACGCGTGTGCGTTGCAGCAGGTCGTGGATGAGGTCCCGGAACTCGTCGCGATTGATGGTCAGCTCACCGACCTCGGTGAAGATCGATGCGCTCTCGGTGTTGCTCAGCCGGTGCTTGGCGGACTCGCACTGCTCGCGCAACCGCCCCCGGGCCCCGGGGTCGCTGTTGTCGTCGACGTCGCTGCCGCCCTGCTCCACGATTTTCGTGTTGGCCCAGGTCTCCAGACGGTCGTCGAAGTCGGCGCCGCCGAGCTGGGCGTCACCGGCGGTGGCGACCACGTCGAAGTCGCCGTTCTCGATACGCAGCACGGTGACGTCGAAGGTGCCTCCGCCGAGGTCGTAGACGAGGACGTTCCCGGCGTCCCGCGCTCGCAGGCCGTAGGCGAGGGCGGCGGCGGTGGGCTCGCTCAGCACCCGCTCCACCTCCAGCCCGGCGATCTTCCCCGCGTCCCTGGTGGCCTGGCGCCGTGCTTCGTCGAAGTAGGCGGGCACGGTGATCACCGCGCGGGTCACGGGAGACCCCAGGGCGGTGGCGGCGTCGTCGCAGACCTTGCGCAGGATGAACGCGGAAACCTGCTCGGCGGTGTGGCGTTCACCGTCACTGGTCACCCGCCGCCACTCGGGGTCGCCCATGTGCGGTTTGACCCGCTCGATGACGTCGGTATCGCTCACCAGGCGCTGGTGCCGTGCGGGGGTGCCCACGATGGCCTCGCCGTTGGTCAGGTAGACCACGGAGGGTGTGGTGTTGGCGCCCTCGCTGTTGCGCAGGACCTCAGGGCGACCGGTCTCGTCGATGACGGCCACCGCGGTGTTCGTGGTCCCCAGGTCGATACCGACGATGAGACCGTTCTGTTCTGTCACGGACACTTCCTTTCAGCTGCGTCAGGCTGTGGGGGTGATGTGGACTCCTGGAGCGACCTTCGGCCCTTCAGGTGATGCGGGCGTTGAGTTCCCAGCGGCGAACGCTGCACTGGACCGCGATGACCAGGCATAGGGCGAATCCGACCAGGAAGAGGAACAGACCGACGAGCACTCCGTCGAGGAGCAGGCCGAACCCCAGGGCGAAGGTGAGCGGTACGGACAACCAGAGGGCTAGGGAAGTGATCCCGTTACTGGTCAGACGGTGGGTGAGGGTCTTCTCCTCGGCGTGCTGCAGAGCGCGGTCCACCTCCTCGATCCCGCTGATCGCCCCGCCCCCCTCCGGACACAGGTTCCGGGCCAGCGCGATCAGCCTGCGCATCTGGGTGATCTCCTCCTGGCTGGTGATGCGGTACCCGCCACGCACTCTGACGTCGGGGACGGCTTCGGCCGCGGCCGTCAGGCACCGCGCTACCACGTCCCGGACCGCCGGGTCGTCGGGGAAGCGCCCCCGGAGCCGACCGGCGGTGTCCAAGGCGTCCCAGGGTGCGCCCAGCCGTATCTGGATGAGGGCCAGTTTGAGGCTCGCCTCGGGGCCAGGGTCCATTCGGGCGCCCCGGACCGCCAGGCGCAGCCCCTGGTCCGGCTGCGCCCTGAACTCGGCGAGGAAACCGCCGAACCCGACCAGCCAGAGGGGGACGTCCGAGCGCAGGCGCAGGGCGGCCTTTCCCGCCATTTCCGCCTCGTCGAAGTCGCCCATGATGACGCAGGTCGTGTAGCGGGTGAACCACGCGTCGGCCAGGCCGGGGTTCTCCTCCGTGGCGCGAGTGGAGAAGTATCGTGCGCCTTGGTGGTCGCCCTCGCTCAGAGCGGCCCGGGCGTGCGCCATGTTCTGTTCGCCGGGCGCGCCACCGGGGTTCGCCGGGCGCTCCGGGGGTGTCCCGGTGGCCTCCGTGGTACGGCGGGCCCGCCGTGCGTCGTCGTAAGCGGCGCGCCGTGCCGGGTCGAGCAGCACGTGCTCGGCCCCGGCGACCTGCTCCAGGGTGTCCTCGGCCCGTCGGCGCAGTTCCTTCTTGCCAGAGCCGGTGAACTGCTGCCACTCGAGGATGAGGGTGTCAAGCCGGTCCCGGATGGTTCCGGCGTCGGCTTCCGGGGGGATGCCGAGGAGTTCGTAATAGTCGACGAAGTCCGTGTCGTCGTCGGGTGGCGCTGCCACGGGGCCTCCTTCCTGGATCCGGTCGGCTTAGAAGCCGCGTGCGCCCAGGCGTTCGGCCATGCGGAGTTCGTAGGCCTCCTCCTGCTCGGTGCGGGCGTTCAACTCCCACTGAGGGGGACGGCAGTTCATCGCGACCAGGGCGATCGCGAGCCCGCCCAGGATGAGGAACACCAGTCCGAGGGGGTTGCCGAAGCTGAGCAGGAGCAGGCCGAGCAGGACGCCGCCTGGCGCGCTCCACCAGGTGAACGTGGAGATCCCCGAGCTCTCGAAGAGGCGGAAGGTGAACACGGGCTCCTCCGCCTGGGCGAGGAGAGCCACGACACGGCCGATGTGCTCCTTCAGTTCCCTGTCCCGCGGCCTGAGGTCGCGTGCCTCGTTGATCAGCGTCCGCATGCGTTCGATCTCGTGGTCACCGGTGATCAGGTACATGCTCTGACTCCGGACCCTCGGGATGCCGTCGGAGGCGCTCACCAGTGCCCTCGCCAGCTCGTCGCGCACGTCGGGATCATCGGGGAAGCGTTCGTGCAGGTCGCGCATGGTACTGAGCGCCTTGCTCCGCTTCCCGGCCTCGCGTTGTTGTTCTGCGAGGAGGCAACCGGCCTGCGGGGTGGTGTCGTGCTGGGCGGCGTTCTCCATGAGCGCGAGACCGCGTTCGGTCTCTCCCAGGGCCTCCGTGAGGAAACCGCCGACGTGGGAGGACCAGAGCGGGTTGGTCGGGTCCAGCCGCACGGCTGTGGTGCCCGCGATCTCGGCGCCCTCCGGATCGTCCAGATGCAGGCAGGCGGCGAAGAGGAGGAACCAGCCCTGGCCCAGGTCGGGGTTCTGCTCGGTGGCGCGGTTGGCGAAGAACCGGGCCGCCTTGTAGTCGTCGTTGAGGTAGGCCCCCTCGGCCCGGGCGAGGCTTTCCGCGCCTGGCGAGCTCGCCTCCGGTTCAGCGCCGGTCCCGCCGGTGGTGTCCTTCCCGGCATCCTGGGCGTGCCTGGTGTCGTAGGCGGCGCGCCGCCCGGGGTCGAGGAGGGTCTTCTCCGCCCGGGCTACGAGGTCGAGCATGTCCTCGGCCTCGCGGCGCAGCGCCCTCTTGTTGGAACCGGTGAACTGCTGCCATTCCAGGATGAGGGCGTCGAGCCGGTCCCTGATGGTGTCGATGTCGGCGCCAGGGCTGATCTCCAGCCGCTCGTAGTAGTCGACGAAACCCGGGTCGGCCGGGGTGGGGGCTGCCATGGTGTTCCTCGGTGGGTGAAGGGCGGGATCAGACCGGAACGTTCTGGCCGGCGTGGCGCTTCAGCTCGCGGCGGGCTTTGCGCCACCTGCGGCGGATGTAGACGGCCGGCATGGCGGACCGGAACTTGCCGTAGACGGTGAACACCTCCAGCTGGATCTCCGCCTCCACCGGTTCGTCCTCGGGGTAGTGACCCGCCGGAAAGTAGGGCACGTCGACCCTGATGACGTCATTGTCCGAGCTCAGGAGCTGGCCGTGGTAGCCAATGATGTCGCCGTCGTCGTCGGTGACCGCCTCGAGCACCGGGCGCCAGCGGATCACTCCGCCGCGGGCGGCCGCCTGCATGGCCCGCGGCAGCCATTCGGCGGGTTCGTCCAACCGTCCGCTCAGCGGAACCCGGTGGACGCCCTTCTCCCAGTGCGCCAGGGCGAAGCTGCCGACGACGGCGAGTCCGAAGAAGAGGAGGAAGAGGATGAATCCAGTTCCCATGGGGGCACTCCTTGCTCATGGGTGCGTGAAAGGAATACAGGGGGCATTGGCTGCTTTCAGAATGGAAAGGATCCGTTCTGGCCGAACGGGGATTCCGAATGCTGTTCGGTGTGCAGGCGGCGCCGCCCGGCTCGAGGGCCGCCTGCCCTGCCGGTTCGTAGCTCGCAGTGATGGAGACTAACAACGCCGATGCCGGAAATTACTGACAATTCATGGCCAACCTGGTGGGGCGGGCGCCTTTTTTCTCCGGGAATCGGATGATCAGTGATCCGTGGGAGTAAAGGGTCGCGGGTGGCCGCCGTGGCGCGTGGCGGCCACCCTGGTCGACTCGGTTCTTCGGTGAGATGACTACTCGTCGGGGTCCATGTCCTCGATCTCCCTTCCGTTGAGGTGCGGAAGGAAGCGCGCTTCCAAGAGGAAGTCTGTCGAGCGCGCGCGGCCCGGTCACTCCCGGGAAATCGGGATGGCGCGCGAGGAGAGGTGTGCGAGAGGGCACCATGCCGACTGGTTGCATAAACTTACAGAGCCATGCATGATGGTTCAGTCCAGTCGAGAAGAGAGGGTCTCACCATGGGATACACAGCGGCCATCGCCGGAGCCAGCGGCTACGCCGGGGGCGAGCTGCTGCGTCTGCTCCTGGGGCACCCCGACATCGAGATCGGCGCGGTCACCGCGGGCAGCAACGCCGGGACCCCCCTCATCCAACACCAGCCGCACCTACTCCCGCTGGCCGACCGCATCCTCGCGTCGACCACCGTCGAGGAGCTGCGCGGCCACGACGTCGTCTTCCTCGCCCTGCCGCACGGACAGTCCGCCGACATCGCCCAGCAGCTCGGCGACGATGTCCTGGTCGTGGACTGCGGAGCCGACTTCCGCCTCAACGACCCCGCCGCCTGGGAACGCTTCTACGGCACCCCCCACGCCGGGACCTGGCCCTACGGCCTGCCCGAACTGCCCGGCCAGCGCGAGCGCCTCACCAAGGCCCGCCGGGTCGCCGTCCCCGGCTGCCACGTCACCGTCGCCACCCTCGGCCTCTTCCCGGCCCTGGCCCAGCAGCTCGTCGAGACCGACCTCACCGTCGTCGCCGTCACCGGCACCTCCGGCGCGGGCAAGGCACCCAAGCCCAACCTGGTCGGCAGCGAGGTCATGGGCGCCCTCAGCCCCTACGGCGTCGGCGGCACCCACCGGCACAACCCCGAGATCGTCCAGAACCTCACCTCGGTCACCGGCGAGCCGGTCCACCTCTCCTTCACCCCGATCCTCGCGCCCCTGCCCCGGGGCATCCTCGCCACCTGCACCGCGCCCCTCAAGCCCGGCGTCAGCGCCGACCAGGTGCGCGCGGCCTACGAGACCACCTACGCCGACGAGCCCTTCGTCCACCTGCTCCCCGAGGGCACCTGGCCCAACACCGCCATGACGGTCGCGGCCAACACCACCCTCGTGCAGGTCACCGTGGACCCCGACGCGAACCGCATGGTCGCCGTCGCCGCCCTGGACAACCTGACCAAGGGGACCGCGGGCGGCGCGATCCAGAGCACCAACCTCGCCCTGGGCCTGCCCGAGGACACCGGCCTCCCGCTCGCCGCGGTCGCCCCCTGAGAACCCGGGAAGAGGCATTGACGTGAGTGTCACCGCACCCAAGGGCTTCCGCGCTGCGGGCGTGGCCGCCGGGATCAAACCCGACCGGGCCCGCGACGTCGCCGTCGTCATCAACGACGGCCCCTCCCGCGCCGCCGGGGCGGTCTTCACCGACCACCCCGACCCCGCCGCCCCGCTCCTGTGGTCCCGGCAGGTCGTCGCAGGCAGCCGCGTGCGCGCCGCCGTCCTCAACTCCGGCTGCGCCAACGCGGGCACCGGACCACTCGGCTTCCAGGCCGCCCACGCCGAGGCCGAGCACGCCGCCGACCTGCTCGCCGACTCCGCCGCCGAGATCGTGCTGTGTTCGGCCGGCCCGATCGGCACCGCCCTGCCCACCGAATCCATGAACACCGGGCTCACGGCCGCGCTCGCGGAGGCCGAACGCGGCGGTGGACTCCCCGCGGCCGACGCCATCCGCACCGGGGACACGGTCGCCAAGATCGCCTTCGGTCGCGGCGAGGGCGTCACCGTCGGAGGCATGGCCAAGGGGCCGGACGCCTCCGTCGGATCGGTCCTGTGCGTACTGACCACCGACGCCGACCTCAGCGCCGAGCAGTGCCAGAGTTTGGTCGCCGATGCCGCCGCCAAAGCCTTCGCCCCGATGACCGGGACCAACGACACCGTCCTGCTCATGGCCAGCGGCGCCGCTCCGACCACCCCCGACGAAGGGGCCCTCGCCGACTTGCTCACGAAGGTGTGCGAGGAGCTCGCCGCCCAGCTCGCCGCGGACACATCCGACACCGGAACTCCCCAGGACAGGCAGACCAACCCGTGAACTCCCGGATCTCCGACAACCCCACCCAGGACCAGGCCCAGGCCATGGACAAAGCGGCCAACCTCATCGAGGCGCTGCCCTGGCTCTCCCGCTTCCACGGCCGCACCGTCGTGGTCAAGTACGGCGGCAACGCCATGGTCAGCGAGGAACTGCGGGTCCGCTTCGCCGAGTCCATCGTCTTCCTGCACTACGCGGGCCTGCGTCCCGTCGTCGTCCACGGCGGCGGACCGCAGATCAGCGCCATGCTGGACCGCTCCGGGGTGGAGTCGACCTTCACCGCCGGACTCCGGGTCACCACCGACGAGGCCATGGACATCGTCCGCATGGTCCTCACTGGCCAGGTCAACCGCGAGATCGTCGGCCTGATCAACCAGCACGGACCCTTCGCGGTCGGCATGTCCGGCGAGGACGCCAACCTCCTCTACGCCGAGCGGAAGAGCGTCGAGGTGGACGGCGAGACCGTTGACATCGGTAGGGTCGGCGAGGTCAGCGAGGTCAACCCCGGCGCCGTCTCCGCGCTCATCGCCGACGGCCGCATCCCGGTGATCTCCAGCGTCGCCCGCGCCGACGACGGCGGCGTCTACAACATCAACGCCGATACCGCCGCCTCCGCGCTCGCCGTCGCGCTGGGTGCGAGCAAGCTCATCATGCTCACCGACGTTGAGGGCCTGTTCGCCGACTTCCCGGCCAACACCGACCTCATCCGGCGCCTGAACGTGGACGAGCTGCGCGCCCTCCTGCCCTCCCTGTCCTCCGGCATGCTCCCCAAGATGGAAGCCTGCTTGACCGCCGTCGAGGGCGGCGTACCCCAGGCCCACATCATCGACGGCCGTGTCCCGCACTCCCTGCTCCTGGAGGTCTTCACCGACCAGGGCGTGGGCACGATGGTCGCTGACGAGGAATTGGAGGCCGAACTCCTCGCCGGGAACGGCCACTACCCGCGCCCCTGGCGCCCCACCGACACCACCACTGAGCACAACCCTGGAGCCGTCAAGTGACCAGCAGCGAACTGAGGGAGCGCTTCGCCGCCTCGATCATGCCCAACTACGGGGTGCCGCCCGTGGCCCTGACCCTCGGGCGCGGCTGCGAGGTCTATGACGCCGACGGGCGCCAGTACCTCGACCTCATCGCGGGCATCGCCGTCTCCAGCCTGGGGCACGGACACCCCGCCCTGGTCAAGGCGGTCGCCCACCAGGCGGCCACCCTCGCCCACACCAGCAACCTCTTCGTGCACGAGCGCGAGGTCCAACTCGCCGAACGCCTCGTTGGGCTGCTCGGCGGTGACGCCAAGGTCTTCTTCGCCAACTCCGGCACCGAGGCCAACGAGGCCGCCCTCAAACTGGTCAAGCGCGCCGCTGGCCCCGGCCGCCACTACTTCGTCGCCGCCGACAAGGGCTTCCACGGCCGCTCCGCCGGATCTCTCGCCCTGACCGGCAAGGAATCCATCCGCGAACCCTTCGGCCCCTTCGGTATGGACGTGCGCTTCGTGCCCCACGGCGACCTGGAGGCCCTGACCGAGGCGGTCGACGAGAACTGCGTCGCCGTGTTCGTCGAGCCCACCCAGGGTGAGGCCGGGGTTGTCCCCGCCCCCGAGGGCTACCTCGCCGGGGTCCGCGCCCTGTGCGACGAGACCGGCGCGGCCTTCGTCCTGGACGAGATCCAGAGCGGTATCGGCCGCACCGGCCAGTGGTTCGCCCACCAGGAGGAAGGCGTGCGCCCCGACGTCCTCACTCTCGCCAAGGGCCTGGGCGGCGGACTGCCCATCGGCGCCTGCGTCGGTTTCGGCCGCTACGCCGACGCCTTCCACAAGGGCGACCACGGCTCCACCTTCGGCGGTAACCCGGTGGCCTGCGCTGCCGCGCTCGCCGTCATCGACACCATCGAGAGCGAGGGCCTGCTCGCCCACACCGCCGTGATGGGCGACCTGCTCGCCGAACAGATCGAGAGCGTCAAGCACCCCCTCCTGGCCGGGCAGCGCGGCAGCGGACTCTGGCGCGCCCTCGAACTCACCGGACCGCACGCGGCCCACGTCCAGGAACAGGCTGCCGTCCGCGGGTTCCTCGTCAACGCCGTGGCCCCCGACGCCATCCGTCTCGCCCCGCCCTTGGTCATCACACCCGAGCAGATCGGCGTGTTCATCGAGGCCCTGCCGACCATCCTGGACGCCGCCGAGGCCGCCGCGACGAAGGAGAAGAACCAGTCATGACCAGGCACTTCCTGCGGGACGACGACCTCACACCCGAGGAGCAGACCCGCGTCCTCGACCTCGCCGACGAGATGAAGCGCGACCGCTTCTCCTACCGGCCCCTGGCCGGGCCGCGCACGGTCGCTCTCCTCTTCGACAAGCCCTCCACCCGCACCCGGCTCTCCTTCTCCGTGGGCGTGGCCGACCTCGGCGGCAACCCGCTGGTCCTGGACTCCGGCAGCACCCAGATGGGCCGCGGTGAACCCATCGAGGACACCGCCCGGGTCCTGGAGCGCCAGGTCGCCGCCGTGGTCTGGCGCACCTTCGCCCAGGCCGACCTCGAGAACCTCGCCCGGCACATCAACGTCCCGGTGGTCAACGCGCTCACCGACGAGTTCCACCCCTGCCAGATCCTCGCCGACCTCCAGACGGTCCGTGAGCACAAGGGCACCCTGGCCGGGCTCACCCTCGCCTACCTCGGCGACGGCGCCAACAACATGTCCCACTCCTACCTGCTGGGCTGCGCCATCGCCGGCATGCACGTGCGGATCGGTGCCCCCGAGGGCTACCACCCGGACCCGGTCATCCTGACCAGGGCCAACGAGATCGCCGAGAGCACCGGAGGATCGGTCACCGTCACCGCCGACGCCCACAAGGCGGCCGAGGGCGCCGACGTCGTGGCCACCGACACCTGGGTCTCCATGGGCCTGGAAGACGAGAAGGAGGACCGCGAGGCCCCCTTCCGCCCCTACACCGTGGATGAGGCGCTCATGGCCGCCGCCCACCCCGAGGCGATCGTCCTGCACTGCCTGCCCGCCTACCGAGGCAAGGAGATCACCGCCGGGGTCATCGACAGCCCGCAGAGCGTGGTCTGGGACGAGGCCGAGAACCGCCGCCACGCCCAGAAGGCCCTGCTCGCCTACCTGCTCGAGAGCAGCGACAACCCCGAGCCCGAGACACGATGACCAACGACCACAGCGGTACGGCCCCGATGACCAAGGCCGCCCGCCACGCCCGTATCACCGATGTCCTCACCCGCGAGGACGTCCGCTCCCAGGGGGAACTGGCCAGGCGCCTCTCCGACGCCGGGGTCCAGGTCACCCAGGCCACGCTCTCCCGTGACCTGGATGAACTGGGCGCGGTCAAACTCCGCACCGCCGACGGCCACCTGGCCTACGTCCTGCCGGGGGAGGGCGGCGAACGCCTCCAGCGCACCCGCCCGGACACCCTCGGCCTCGAACAGGTCTCCGGGGCCCGCCTGAACCGGCTGGCCGAGGACCTGCTCGTCTCGGCCGAGGCCTCCGCCAACATGGTCATCATCCGCACCCCCCCGGGGGCGGCGCAGTACCTGGCCTCGGCCATTGACCACACCGACTTCCACGCCATCCTGGGCACCATCGCGGGCGACGACACCATCATGGTGATCGCCCGCGATCCCCGGGGCGGCGAGGAACTGGCCGCGGCGCTCCTGCGGTTGGCCGACCGTAAACCCTGACCGCACCCGTGCAGCCCGGCACCACCTGAACGTTCACTAAGGAGACCACGATGGCCGACCAGCCCGAGGCCCTGCGCCTGTGGGGCGGCCGCTTCGAGGGAGGACCGGACCAGGCTCTGGCCCGTCTCTCGCTGAGCACCCACTTCGACTGGCGGCTCGCCCGCCACGACATCGCGGGTTCACGCGCCCACGCCCGCGCCCTGCACCGCGCCGGACTGCTCTCGGCCGACGAACTCGACCGCATGATCGCGGGCCTGGACCGGCTGGAGGCCGACGTGGCCTCGGGGGAGTTCACCCCCGTGCTCGAGGACGAGGACGTGCACACCGCGCTGGAGCGGGGCTTCATCGAGCGGGTCGGCCCCGAACTCGGCGGCCGGCTGCGCGCCGGACGCTCGCGCAACGACCAGATCGCCACGCTGGTCCGCATGTACCTGCGCGAGGAGGCCCGGTCCATCGCTGACCAGCTCCTGGACCTAGTGCGCGCCCTCGCAGACCAGGCCGGGGCCCACCCCGACGCCGCTATGCCGGGCCGCACGCACCTGCAGCACGCCCAGCCCGTGCTGCTCGCCCACCAGCTGATGGCGCACGCCTGGCCGCTGGTCCGCGACGTCGAGCGGCTGCGCGACTGGGACTGCCGCGCCGCGGTCTCGCCCTACGGTTCCGGTGCCCTGGCCGGTTCCTCTCTGGGCCTGGACCCCGAGGCGGTCGCCGCCGAGCTCGGTTTCCCGGCCTCCTCGGAGAACTCCATCGACGGCACCGCCGCCCGCGACGTCGTCGCCGAGTTCGCCTTCGTCACCGCGATGATCGGCGTGGACCTGTCCCGGCTCTCGGAGGAGATCATCCTGTGGGCGACGAAGGAGTTCTCCTTCATCACCCTGGACGACGCCTTCTCCACCGGCTCCTCGATCATGCCGCAGAAGAAGAACCCCGACGTCGCCGAGCTCGCCCGCGGCAAGGCGGGCCGCCTGGTCGGTGACCTCACCGGCCTGCTCACCACCCTCAAGGGGCTCCCGCTGGCCTACAACCGGGACCTGCAGGAGGACAAGGAGCCGGTCTTCGACGCCGTGGACAGCCTGCACCTGCTGCTGCCCGCCATGACCGGCATGGTCGCCACCCTGACCTTCCACACGGACCGGATGGCGGAGCTGGCCCCGCAGGGCTTCTCCCTGGCCACCGACATCGCCGAGTGGTTGGTCCGCGAGCGCGTCCCCTTCCGCGAGGCCCACGAGATCGCGGGCACCTGCGTGCGAGTGTGCGAGGAGCGCGGCATCGACCTGCCCGATCTCGGCGACGCCGACTTCGCGCAGATCTCCGAACACCTGACCTCGGCCGTGCGCGAGGTCCTGACCGTGCCGGGGTCCCTGGCCTCCCGCGCGGGCCGCGGCGGCACCGCCCCGGTCCGGGTCGCCGAACAGCTCGACCGCCTGCGCTCGGACGTCGAGGCACACCGCAAGGCCTTCATTTCCTAGCCACGCCCGTCGTGAGGGGGCCCTGCCGGATCCGTATGGCGATCCGGCAGGGCCCCTTCACCTGTGCGCCGGGCGTGGGAGCCCGGTCGTTCACGCCCGGGAGGAAACGTCCCGCGCAGGTCCGGCCGCCAGGTCCGGTAGGAAACCAATCTGGAATTCCCCCCGCACGGCCGTGGCTGGTGCGGTAGCGTCCTGAGTCTGCGGGCACCACACGTGTTCCCCTCTGCGCGTACCGTGACGACCCGCGTGGGAACCGGCACGCACCACGCGTGGCCTCCGGTGCCCGCGCCGAGTCCGTGGGAGGAGCGCAGTGGGTCAGTCAGGGGGCACAGGGCGCGGGGCCAAGACCGGCATCAGGACGCAGCTCAACAGGATCGTGCTGATCCCCAGCATCACCTTCCTCGTACTGTTCGTCGTGCTGAGCAGTGCCACCCTCGCTCAGGCGATCTCCCTGCGCTCCTCGGTCACCGACGGCCGGGCCGGGGTCGACCTCGCCGAGGCGCTCACCGCACTCCAGACCGAACGCCGCCTCAGCGCCGAGTACCTCACCGCCCCCGGCGGCCAGACCCGGCAGCGGCTCGTCGGTGCCGCGGAGACCACCGACGAAGCACTCATCAGGGTCCGGGACGTGCGCGACACCCTGGAGGATGACGGCGACTCCCCGGACCCGCTGACCCAGGGGTTCTTCGACTCCCTGGACGAGGTCCAGGCTCTGCGTACGGATGACCTCGCCGACCCGGGTCCGGTGACCGACGCCCTGGACGCCTACACCGCAGCGATCCACCATGGCATCCGCCTCTACGCGAACACCGTCCGAGGGCTGGACGACGGCCCCGCCTCCGATGCCGCCTCGGCCGCCGACAACCTGCTGTGGGCCCAGGAGAGCTTCGGCCACGCCGACGCCCTGGTCACCACGGTCCTGGCCGAGCGTGATCTCAGCCGGGCCGAACAGGCCGAGATCGCCTCCCTCACCGGTGACACGCGCCGCCGCCTGGACGCCATGGTCCCGGCCACGGATTCGGTCACGGACTCTGTGGAAGACGCAGCGGAAGACACAGCGGAGGCCACCGCCGAACCGGTGGCCAGCCGGGAACAGGTCCCCACCGTCGACCAGGTCACCGCGGGCGCAGCCTGGGCCGACGCCATGGAGATGGCCGACACCCTCGTCCAGCACGAGGCACGGATCGACACCGACCCCCTCACCGGTGAGCTGACCCGCGACACCGCTCCACCGGACGGACTCGGCGGCTGGCGCGCGGCCGCCGACCAGGTCAACATCGGGCTGGCCGCGGTCACCGCGGAGCGAGTGGACACCGTCGTCTCCGCCACCGAGGAGGCCAGCTCGTGGATGTTCACCCTGGCCCTCGGCGGTGGGATCACCTCCATGTTCGCCGGAACGGTCGCCTACGGCACCGCCGCTCGCTCGGCCGGCCGCCTCACCTACCGACTGGCCAAGCTCAAGGCGGAGACGCTCGGCATCGCCCGCAGCGACCTCCCCCGGATCGTGCGACGCCTGGAGGCGGGTGAGAGAGTCGACCTGGACACCGAGATGAAACAGCTCGACCACGGCGCCGACGAGGTCGGCCAGGTCGCCGACGCCTTCAATACCGCCCAGCGCACCGCGGTCGGCGCCGCCGTCAAGCAGGCCGACATCCGGGCCGGAGTCGGCCGGGTCTTCCTCGGTATCGCGCACCGGAACCAGTCCCTCGTGCAACGCCAGCTCCAGCTCCTGGACCGGATGGAACGCGAGGAGGAGGACCCCGACCTGCTGGAGAGTCTCTTCCAGCTGGACCACCTGGCCACCCGCGGCCGCCGCCACGCGGAGAACCTCATCATCCTCGGCGGGGCCCAGCCGGGCCGCCGCTGGCGCCACCCCGTCCCGCTCGTGGACATCCTGCGCGGCGCCATCTCCGAGACCGACGAGTACGCCCGGGTCGAGCTGACCTCCGCCCCGGACCTGTCACTGGTGGGCGCGGTCGTCGCCGACGTCATCCACCTCCTGGCGGAGCTGGTCGAGAACGCCACCGCCTACTCGCCGCCGCACACCGACGTCACCATCGCCACGGACAACGTCCCCAAGGGTGTGGTGATCGAGATCGAGGACCGCGGTCTGGGGATGACCGAGGAGGTCCTCACCGACAACAACGAGAAGCTCGCCAAGGCGCCGGAATTCGACATCATGACCCCCGGCACCGACGGCCGCCTCGGTATCTTCGTCGTGGCCAGGCTCGCGCGCAAACACGAGATCAGTGTGCAGCTGCGCCACTCCCCGTACGGGGGCACCCGGGCCGTGGTGCTCGTGCCCAGCGCCCTGGTGGTCTCCGCCGGCGCCGCCATGACGGAGCGCCCCCGGGCTGCCGTGCTCGCCCGCTCCAGCGCGGCCCGGCTCGACCACTCGGGAACCTCCGGACACGGGGACCGCGAGAACCGGGAGGACCCCGCGGACCTGCTGTCCGCAGAGGCCGGGTCCAGGCCGGCCCGACCGGTGCTGCGTTCGGTCCCCGAGCACGGAGAGCGCGTCCCCGAGGCCGCACCGCGGGAGCACGCCCAGGGCGCCCCGCTGCTGCGCCAGGTGCCGGACCTGGAACCCGAGCCGAGGGAACGGGTTCAGGGGGAGGCTCCCGCGCCGCTGCCCAGACGGGGGGCCGACAGTGCGCCGGCGGACGGCACCCGGGTCGGGGGAGTCCGGGGAGACGGCACCCGGGTGGGCGCGGGGCCGGACCGGGCAGGGCTGCCCCGGCGCAGAAGGCAGGCCAGCCTCGCCCCCCAGCTCCGCGACGAACCCGCCTACGGTGCCCCCGCCCACGAACCCGAACCGGTGCCACAGCGCAGCCCCGAACAGGCGCGCCGGATGATGGACGCCTTCAGCGCGGGGACCCGGCGGGGCCGGGCCGAGGAGCTCGGCCGGGAAGGACCCGAGCACAGCAGTG
Organism: Nocardiopsis valliformis DSM 45023; assembly: GCF_000340985.1. Classification (NCBI taxonomy): domain Bacteria; kingdom Bacillati; phylum Actinomycetota; class Actinomycetes; order Streptosporangiales; family Nocardiopsidaceae; genus Nocardiopsis; species Nocardiopsis valliformis. Next base: position 13,311 of record NZ_ANAZ01000042.1, on the reverse strand, counting down.
ATGACCAGGTCGGTGCAGGTGCCGACGACCATACGGGAGAGAGCGACTGAGATGGTGAGCAAGAGCAAGGCTGCGGACAACCTGGACTGGCTCCTCGACGACCTGGTCGACCGTGTCGTGGGGGCCAGCCACGCGATCGTTCTGTCGGCCGACGGACTGCTGCTCGGCCGCTCCCGGGAACTGGCTTCGGAGGATGCCGAACACCTGTCCGCACTGGCCTCGGCGTTCCAGAGCCTGGCCCGGGGCACCGGTCGCCACTTTGGCGGCGGCGACGTACGCCAGACCGTGGTGGAGATGGAGCACTCCTACCTGTTCGTCACCGCGGCCGGTGCCGGTGCCTGTCTGGCCGTCCTGGCCACGGAGGACGCCGACGTCGGTCTGGTCGCCTACGAGATGAACCTGAGGGTCAAGCGGGTCGGCCAGTTCCTCACCGCGGCGCCCCGGCACCCGGCACACCTGACGGCCATGGGAGGCGGGAGTTAGTGAACATCTCCGGAGAGCAGCGCAGGGCCAACCAGCGCGGCGCACCGCTGTCGAGCGTGGCGTCCCTGGCCGAGGAGCGGGAGGGGCGGGGGAGCGGGCAGGAGCCCGGATCGGCCCGGCGCCCGCCTGCGACCTGGCACCGGGGGCGGGGACACCCCACCTCCGAGGGGCCCTCCGCCGGGGTCAACCCGGGCGACGCACCGGCCGGTCCGCTGGTCCGGCCCTACACGATGACTAGGGGACGGACCCGGCCCGGTAACGAGGGGCGCCGACTGGACCTGATCACGATCGTGATGGCCGCCCGCGACCGCGCCGATCGCGCCCGCGATCCCGAACTCCAAGCGATCCTGACACTGTGTCGCAGGCCCATATCGGTGGCGGAGATCTCCGCGCGCCTGGACATACCGCTGACGGTGGTCAAGGTGCTCCTCGGTGATCTCGTGGCCGAGGGCGACGTTCATACCCGGGCCACGGCGCCCGTGACCCAGCTCCCCGAGAAGAAAGTACTTCAGGCGGTACTCGATGGCATCCGCAGACTCTGAGATCCGGCCGGGAACCCAGGAGGCGCGTCAGGCGCCGGAGGCGATCCCCCAGGCCGTCAAGATCATCGTCGCCGGGGGGTTCGGCGCGGGCAAGACCACGATGGTGGCCTCTGTCAGCGAGATCACCCCGCTGAGCACCGAGGAGGTGATGACCGAGGCCAGCCAGGGGGTGGACGACCTCGGGGGAGTGGAGAACAAGACCACCACCACGGTCGCGCTGGACTTCGGCCGCATCACCATCAACGAGGACATCGTGCTGTACCTGTTCGGCACCCCGGGACAGGACCGCTTCTGGTTCATGTGGGAGGAACTGGTGGAGGGCGCCCTGGGGGCCGTGGTCCTGGCCGACACACGGCGCCTGGACACCTGCTTCCACGCGGTGGACTTCTTCGAGCGCCGGGGGCTGCCGTTCGTCGTCGCGGTCAACCGCTTCGAAGGGGCCGCCGAGTACAGGATCGAGGAGGTGCGCGAGGCCCTCGACATCCCGCCCGAGGTCCCCGTGCTGATGGCGGACGCCCGCGAACGCGAATCCGCCAAGGAGGTCCTCGTCCGGCTAGTCACCCATGTCATCAACAGCCGACGCCCGGCGCTGAGCGGCTGACCTGGCCCCGCCCTTCGGAACAGCGTCGGTCCGGTATACGTTCAGGAGAAACGCCCGTGAATGTGGTGTTGAACGCTACAATGTCGCGGCAGTGACCACCCGCTTTGACAGCGCACCCATCCACCTCTCGTCTGAATCCTGGTATGCGAAACTCTGACCGACTTCCCCCACGCGAACTGCCCAAGCGGCGTTCCGGACGCCACCGCAACCCGCTGTCCTTCGACAACTGGTTCGGTACCCCCGCCCTGATCATGGCGGTCCCGGGCACGGCTGAACAGGCCAGGGACGCCGACGGTGAGTTGATCGGTGCCCGAATGGCCGATCTCGTCCGGGCCTACCGCCCCGAGGTCACCATCCGGTTCGGACACACCCAGGGCCAGGAACAGAGCCTCGACGAGGCCCTGACCGGCCTGGAGAAGTCCGACGAACGCCCGCTCGCCGGGGTCGTGGTCCCGCTGGTCACCGCCCCGCACGCGGCCACCAGCGCCGCGATCGGGGCGGCTGTGGCCAAGGCCGGGGCCGACGTCCGCGTCACCGAGGGCCTGGGCCCGCACCCGATGCTGGCCGAAGTACTGCACCTGCGCCTGGCCGAGGCCGGGTACGTGCGCGCCGACCGCATGCGCCTGATCAGTGTGACCGCCCGCAACACCACGATGGCCGACGGCGTCGTGGTGGGGGCCGTGGGTGGTGAGGGCGCGGTGGGCGCCGCCGGGGTGACCGCGGTCCTGCTCGCGGCCCGGCTCGGCTTGACTGTGCTCCCCGCGGACTTGGAGAACGAGGCCTCGCTCGAGCAGGTCCTGGCCCAGCTCCGCCAGGGAGGCTGCCAGCGCCCGGTCATCGCGCCCAGCGCGCTGGGTCCGGAGATGCCCGCCGATCAGCTGGCCGACCTCGCCGAGCGCTTCGGTGCCAGGGCCTGCGCGTCCCTGGGGGCGGACAGCCTCCTGGGCAAGATCGCCGCGCTGCGCTACGCCGAGGTGCTCAACTCGCTCGGTGTGGAGCAGCCCCCCACCGCGGAGGAGCTGCCCGCCCCGGTGGGCTCCCGGCACCGGCCGGAGTCCTGAATCCGCGGCATCTCGCGACACGCCGTACCTGATACACGAGGCTTCCAGCGAAACGCGACACGCCACGCCAGGACCTCTTCCTCAGGAACTCTCACGCAGGGCCGCTCGGATCTCCGGGCGGCCCTGCGGCGTTGACCGGAGTCCCCGGTCGTGTTTGACCTGCTCTTTCGTTCCGTTTTGGTCGCTCTCTAGCACGCTCGGCGCCGATCATCCAACGATGTTGGATAACTAGTCGTGATGGTTTGACAACGTACGGCAATGATTTTTCGATAGCCTCGGCAGGACCGAAAGCCGCCGGGGCACCTCTCCAGGACGCCGCGGCACCCGCACGGGCTGGAGGGGGCCATGCGAAGAACTCACGCGTCCACCCGGACGATCCGCGGGCAGCTCAACCGAATCGTGCTCATCCCGAGCCTGTGCTTCCTCGCGCTCTGGCTCATCGTGGCCACACTCGGCACCGTCCAGGCCGCCCAGCTCATGGGCGCTGTCAGCCAGGCCAAGGAAGGCACCGAGGTTCTCTCCCAGGCCGCGACCGAACTCCGGGCCGAGCGCCGCCTGTCCATGGTCCACCTGGGGGTCCAGGACGGTGCCGGCGAGTCGAACTTCCACGGAGAGCTGGAGGAGCAGCGACAGAGCACGGACGAGGCCCTGACCGAGGCTGTGACCCTCGCCGAACGGCTGCAGAACGGCCGCGACGACGAGGTGATCCGTAACGCCGCCCTGGTGACAGGAACCCCGGACATCCTGACCCCCCTGCGCTCGGCGGTCGACGCCCGCACCGCCAACCGTGAGGAGACCCTGGTCAGCTACGGGGGCCTCCTGTCCACCCTCACCGACACCGCCACCGCGCTGCTGCACACCACCGATGGCGGCGAGAACCTCACCGACGCCGTCCTTACCAGGGAGCTTCTCGGCGCTCGCGAGGACTACGCGACCGCCGACGCCCTGCTCGCCGGGGTCATCCCCGCAGGGAAGATGACCTACGAGGAGACGGCCCACTTCACCTTCCTCACCGCCTCCTACCGCGCCACCCTGGACACCGTCACCCACGCGATGCACCCCAGCGTGCGCGCCGACTACGAAGCCCTGGTCCAGGAGGATCTCTGGACCACCGCCGAAGCGCTCAGCCGCCGAGTCGTCACCCGGCCCCCGGTCGCCGAGGCCGACGACACGCTCCCCGGACAGGAACCCCTGACCGAGTGGAACTCCGTCATCGAGGTCGAGGCCGACGCCTGGGACGCTTCCTCGTCCGTCGCCGCCCTGGCCCTGGACGGCATCGCGGAGGCCCAGACCGCGCGCACCGTGGACCTGGCCTGGAGCGCCGCCCTGCTGAGGGTCGCCCTCGGGGTCGCCGCCGCGGCCGTCACCCTGATCGGCGGGGTGGTCGCCATCGCCCTGGTGAGCCGCTCCTCACGCCGACTCTCCGAACGCCTCACCGGCCTGCGCGAACAGATCCTGGACCGGGACGCCGACCTGCCCGAGATCATCGATCGCGCCCAACGGGGCAACAAGGTCGACGTCGTGGACGAACTCCCGGCCCTGGACGAGATGGGTGACGACGAGATTGGCCAGGTCGCCGAGGCCTTCGACAGCGCCCAGATCACCGCGGTGGAGGCGGCCGTCCGGCAGGCCGAGATCCGCCGCGGCGCCAACCGCGCCTTTCTCGGGATCGCCTTCCGCAACCAGACCCTGGTCCAGCGCCAACTGCGCCTGCTCGACGAGATCGAGTACAACGAGCAGGACCCCGAGGCCCTGCGGCGGCTCTTTCGCCTGGACCACCTGGCCACCCGGGCCCGCCGCTACGCCGACAACCTCATCATCCTGGGCGGCGGCCAGTCCGCCCGCCGCTGGCGCCAGCCCCGGCCGCTCGTGGACGTGCTGCGCGCCGCCATCGCCGAGACCGAGGACTTCGACCGGGTCCGGCTCACCTCCGCGCCCCGGGTACTCATGCACGGCCAGGTCGTGGCGGACGTCGTCCACCTCCTCGCCGAACTGGTGGAGAACGCCACCCAGTTCTCACCCGCCGGGACCCCCGTGGACGTCGGCTGCACCCCGGTGGGCGGGGGTCTGGTCGTGGAGATCGAGGACCGCGGCCTGGGCATGTCCGAACAGGGGTACGCGGCCGCCGAGCGCACGCTCACCCGGCCACCGGAGTTCGATGTGATGGCCCTGCCCGACGACCCCCGTCTGGGCCTGTTCGTCGTGGCCCGCCTGGCAGAACGGCACGGCATCCGTGTGTGGCTGCACCCCTCGCCCTACGGGGGGACCCTGGCCACCGCGCTCATCCCGGACAGCCTGCTGGAGCCCGCGGACAACCCGGCCGCGGTCAACGGAGCTCCCGTCGGGGTGCCCTCCTTCCCGGGGGTACTCGGCCACCTGAACCCCCAGGGGACGGTGCCTTCGGGGCCCGGGCAGCCGGGACCGACGTACCCGTCGGGGCCGCAGGGCGCACCGGGACCGTACGGGCACTCCGGCCCCCAGGGGACCCCGGTCCCCACCGATCCCCGGGCACGGAGCGGACCGCAGGCCTCCGGCGGCCATCAGCCGCCGAACGGCCACCAGCATCCGAGCGGCCCGCAGTACCAGATCGGCGCCTCCGGACCCCAAGGGCCGTACGGACCCTCCGGCGGGCAGGTCTCCTTCGGGGGACAGGAGCCCTTCACAGCGCAGGAACCCTTCGGGGAACCCGAGCCCTTCGGCCCCGCCACACCCGACACCACAGCTTTCCCGACACCGCCCAGAGGAGGACACAGTGAGCGCTGAGGGCCGCCACGCCCGTCGCCTGACGGACCGTGGCACGGCCAACCGCACCGACGGGAACGAAGCCAGACCCGTCGACGGAGGAGAGGACGCGGAGAACGAGAGGTTCCTGCGCCCCTACGCCGTCGACGCCGGAACCGCGGCGGCCGTGCCACCCACCACCAGAACCACCGACCTCGACCTGCTGACCCTCGTCATGGCCGCCCGTACCCCCGGCCGCCACGAGTGGTTGCGCCCCGAACGGGAGACCATCCTCAACCACGCACTGCGGGCCCGGACCGTGGCCGAACTCGCCGCGGAGGTCGGGCTCCCCATGGGGCAGGTCCGCGCGATGGTCGCCGACATGGTCTCCGACGGCTCACTCCAGCGCTGCGGCCCCTCCCGGCCCCTGGGGCGCGAGGACATACTGCACGCGGTCCTCGTCGGACTCCGCTCCCTGTGACTACGGGCCGCAGGTGAGGCTCCCCTTCGACGATGACTCCGGGACCCTCACCCCGGCGGTCGGCCAGCGGGTTGCTAGCGTGCGCCCATGCGCAGCACCGAACACATCGGCATCATCGGAGCGGGGATCGTCGGTTTGGCCGTGGCCCGCCACATCACCCTCCACCGTCCTGGCACCCGGGTCACCGTCCTGGAGAAGGAGAACCGGGTCGCCGCGCACCAGACCGGCCATAACAGCGGCGTCGTCCACGCCGGGCTCTACTACCGGCCCGGATCTCTCAAGGCCACCCTCTGTCGCAGGGGCATCGGGCTGCTCAGGGATTACTGCGCGGAGAACGGCCTGCCCTACGAGGAGGCGGGCAAGCTCCTCGTCGCGGTGAACCCCGAGGACGAGGCCCGCCTCGACGACATCGAGCGCAGAGCCAAGGAGAACGGCGTCCCCGGCGTCACCCGCCTGGGTCCCGAGGGCCTGCGCGAGATCGAACCCCACGCGGCGGGCATTGCCGCCCTGCACTCGCCCACCACCGCCATCACCGACTTTGTCGGGGTCGCTGAGCAGATCGCCGACGACGTGCGCCGCTCCGGCGGCCGCGTCCTGCTCAACACCCCCGTCATCGACCTCCGCCAGGACCACGACGGCACCGAGGTCCTCACCGGTGACCCCAAGGGGGAGCGGGTCATCCACCGGTTCGACCGGCTGGTCCTGTGCGGCGGACTCCAGAGCGACCAGCTCGCCCGTATGGCCGGCGGCGCCGCTGACCCCCGAGTCGTCCCCTTCCGCGGCCGCTACCACGAGCTCGTCCCCGAACGCCGCGACCTCGTGCGCGGCCTCCTCTACCCCGTCCCAGACCCCCGCTACCCCTTCCTGGGCGTGCACCTGACCCGCCATGTCCACGGCGAGGTCATGGCCGGACCCAACGCCATCCTGGCCCTGGCCCGGGAGGGCTACCGCGCACGCGACCTGCGCGCCCGCGAACTCGCCCAGACCCTGGCCTGGCCCGGGTTCTGGCGGTTGGCCCGCAAGCACTGGTCCGTCGGCGCCCGGGAGACCCTGGTGTCGGCCTCCCGCGCGGTCTTCGCCGCTCAGGCCCGCCGTCTGCTCCCCGAACTCACCACCGCCGACCTGCGCCCCGCTCCCGCCGGGGTCCGCGCCCAGGCCCTGGGCCGCGACGGCGGCCTCCTGGACGACTTCCACGTGGACACCCACGGCCGGGTGGTGTGCGTGCGCAACGCACCCTCGCCCGCGGCGACCTCCTCCTTGGCGATCGCCGAGTTCCTGTACGACAACCACATCTGCAACGGCAGCGGCTACTGATCCGGGCACCGGCCGGGGCGATCGCCGAAAGGGGCATCGACCAGCCCAGGGTGTGTCGGAACGGAGTTATCCACAGGTTCGGGCACACTCTGGTACTGGTCGCCGTCCTAGCGGAGCATGGAAGAACCGGTGCTTCGGGACGGTCCCGTGGTCACCGGTGGAGGTGACCATGCCCCTGACCAGGTGGGCCGCGGCGGCCCTCGCCACCGCGCTCGCACTCGTTCTCACGGCGGCAGTGCCCGCCGTCGGCCCTCAAGGAGGACCCTTGGACGGATTCACCATCGGACACCTACCCGCCCAGGTCGGTGCACAGGCCTCGACCCTGGACTCCGACTACGAGTGGGAGGACGTCGCCTTCACCGCCCGGTTCTGGGAGCAGGCCAAGGAGGGCGGTGGATTCCAGGTGGTACTGCAGGTCCTGGTGCTGCGGGGGGAGAAGCTCACCGACCTGGCCGCGGTCCGCGATTTCCTCACTCACTACCACGAGCGCGATCCGGACACCTGGCACCTGAGGGACTTCGACAACAACGGCACCGAAGGCCTGTACGGGGAGACCGAGGCCTTCTGGACCCCGGGCCCGGGGGTCGCCGTCGAGGTCCGCGACGCCTCAGGCCTCCTCGGCGAGGAGGAGCTGCTCGCCACTGCGAGGGGGATCAGCCCGGAGAACCCGGCGTAGGCCGAGGCCCGTGAGGCAGGGCCGATGCCGGTACAGGTCGGGGACTGCGAGAACGGATCGGACCGCGGAAAGACCGCGGGCCGGGCCGACCACACGGGAGAAGGTCGGCCCGGCCCGTGAAGCACGGGGCGGCAGGGATCAGCAGCCGTCGAGGACCTCGCGCAGCGCGGCCTCCTCCTCCGGGTCCGCGCTCAGGTTCCACACGTGCTTGACCTCGATCCAGGAGACCACGTAGTCGCAGTGGGAGGACTCCAGCGGCGGCAGCCAGTTCGCCGGGTCCGCGTCACCCTTGGAGCGGTTGCTCGAGGCGCTCACCGCCCACAGCTGGGAGGAGTCGAGGTCGTTCGCGAACCGCTGGCGCTCCTCGGTCGACCAGGCGTGGGCGCCCGACCGCCACCCTTCCTTCAGGGCGACCATGTGGTCGATATCGATGTCCTGCGCGTCAGTGAAGGTCTCACCGTCGAAGGCGCTGTACCAGGAACCGGACACCGGCTGGCAGTTGTCGTCGGTCTCCACGTCCTCGCCGTCGCGAAGCAGCACGACCTGGCGGGTGGTGCAGTTGCCCTCCACCCCTCTGTCCCAGTGCGGGAAGAGCGCGCGGTCGTAACCGGGAGGGTCGTGCTCCTCCTCGATCGTCAGCTCCTCCAGCTGCTGTCTGGCCTGTTCGACGTCGGAGGAGGAGGCGCTGCCGGGGGAGCCCTGCGGCGCGGCGGCGGGGTCGCCGACCTCCAGTTCGATCACCCCCAGCTGCTGCAGTGCGAAGGCGGCGATCACCAGGAGACCGATGACCGTACCGGCGATCGCGGCCAACCTGGAGGCGGGCTTACCGCTCTTACCGCCCTTGCCGGTTCGGCCCGGGCGGTTGGCGGAGGGTTTTTTGGCCATAGGGGAACTCCAACACTTTCTTGCCTCCCGTGACGGGCGGGTCGTCCGGTCCGGGTCCCTCAAGCTTGGCCCATCACACGGCCGGTCCGTAACACCGCCCGCGGTCAGACCTGCCTGGCCACAAGCCTCAGCCCAGGAGGTCGAGCACGAAGGAACCCACCAGCAGCAGCGCGATCCCGGCGCTGTAGGACCAGGCCCGCACCGGGCGGGGCTGGTCGCGCAGGGTGCGCCAGGTGTAGAGCACGACACCGGCCAGGACCAGCGCGCCCTCGACCACGGCGGTCGCCGCGGGGTTCTCCCAAAGCCCCAGGCCGAGCAGGGGGAACGCGCCCGCGTCCCCCGGGAGGATCGGCAGGTCCGAGCGGTGCACCAGCAGGTCGAGGAACCAGTGGCTGAACACCACCGAGCCCAGGACCAGACCGGCGTCACGCCCCCACCGCTCCCTCAGGAAGTAGTGCACGAGTAGTCCCACCAGGAAGGCGAGAAGGAGGTTCCCGACCAGTGAGTGCGAGTATTCGGCTGTGATGAGCAGGGAGCCGTACCCGGATAGTCCGGGTTCGGCGGTTTCCATGGTCTCCACCCCGGCCAGGCTCAGGGGTACGAAGACCAGGTCAGGTAACTGGGTGGCGACCAGCAGCGCCGCCATGGGGATCCCGGGTCGCCACGCCTTGACGATCCCGGCCACCCCGAAGTGTCCGGCCAACATCAGTTCTCTCCCTCGTGTGTGGTGTGGTCAGCGGCGCGTCCGGTGGCACTCGCGGGCCAGCGCTCTAGGGCGCGGATGAAGCCCTCCACCAGTACGTCGTAGCTCTCGTCGATGTTCTCGGGCATCCTGAACCCGCCCTGGGCCTCCAGGTCGATGAACCCGTGCACGGCGCTGCGCAGCGCGCGGATCGTGTGGACCATCTGGTCCTCGGGGATGTCGAAGCCGCGCAGCACCGCCGCAATCACCTGGACGGGTCGGGCGTAGATCTTCGAGGCCTCGGTGTCCGACGGGTCGGGCGCCCGCTGAGTCGCGGTGTAGCCGCCAGGGTGCTCGTGCGCGTAGTTCCGGTAGGCGGTGAAGAGCGCGCGGACCGCCTCGGGCCCGGAGAGCCCGACCGCGGCGCTCTGGAGCCGGTCGCCCAGTTCGGTCACGGTGAGCAGGGACACCTCCCGGCGCAGCCCGGCCAGTCCGTCGACGTGCTTGTACAGGCTCGGCGGCGCGACCCCGAAGCGTTTGGCGACCGCGGCCAGGGACAGCTCGTCGAAACCCCGTTCGTCGCTGATCGCGGCGGCCTCGGCCGCGATCAGAGCGGGGGTGAGGCCGACCCTAGGCACCGGCGTTCACCCTCTCTGCGAGGTCGATCAGGGCGGGCACCACCACGTCGGGACGCTGCGACTGCGGGTAGTGGCCGCACTCGGGGACCATGACCACGCGGCCCTCCACCACCGAGGCCACCCAGGCGGCCTCGGCCCGGGGATCCGGCCAGTCCGGATCCTGCTCGCCCATGATCACCACGGCCTCGGCTACGGGAGGCTCGGCCCCCTGGACCCGCTCCTCCGACACCTTCGGGCCGTTGATGGTCTCCCGGATCGCCCGGTAACGGTCAACGGGGCGGAGCATCCGGAGCACCCGGTCCAGCTGCTCGGCGTGCCCTTGGGGGGTCCGTCCGGCGTGGAGCTTGTCGTAGAAGAGCGTCAGCGCCCGGGGCGCCCAGGGGCGGGCGAGCAGGACCTTGAGTAGGGCCCGCTTCGCCCAGCCGGACTCCGGGGCCCGCAGGAAGGGACCGAGCAGGGCGATTCCGGCGACCAGGTCGGGACGGTCGAGGGCGGCGATGGTCACCGCTCCGGCGCCCAACGAGTTGCCCGCCATCACGATCCTCGCGTCGGCCAGCTCCTGGTTCAGCTCCTCGGCTAAGGCGATCGCGTCGGTCGCCGCGGCGAGGTCGGTGTGATCGCTGAAGGTGATGTCGCTGTCCCCGTGCCCGCGCAGGTCCATGGCGGCCACGCGGTACCCGGCGGCGGCGAGAGCGGTGCCCACGAAGCGGAAGGAGGCGCGGTGGTCGAACATGCCGGGCACGCAGACCACCAGTGTTCCGGTGTTCTCGGCCCCGTAGAGGTCGTAGGCGATACGCCCCTCGGGGCGCTGAAGGTGGTGCATGGCGGTGCTCCCTCGTCCGTTGAGCCTGTGGCGTCCGTTGTGTGCGCTAGGTGCGTAGCGTGCCTGGCCCGCGTCAGTAGGCTCATGGGTATAGCCTTAAAGCTAATGGCGTTAGCTTTGTTGGTCAAGGGTTCTCGCTCCGAGGTCGGGAACCGGGGCTCGGGAGGTCGCGTGAACTGGAGTGACGTGCAGCCGATAGCGTTGCCGTGTGAGGGAAAACCGGGTGACCCACGTGTGTACCCGACCTACACTGCTAGGCAGATCGGGCCGAAGGGCCCGCCTACACAACAGAGAGCCACACAGTGATCGACATCATCGACGAACTCCAGTGGCGCGGCCTGATCGCGCAGACGACCGACCTTGACGCACTTCGCAAGGCGCTGGCCGATGGTCCGATCACCCTCTATTGCGGGTTCGACCCGACCGCGGGCAGCCTGCACGTCGGCCACCTCACCCAGGCCCTCACCTTGGCCCGCTTCCAGCAGGCCGGGCACCGTCCCATCGCCCTCGTCGGCGGTGGCACGGGTCTCATCGGTGACCCCAAGCCCAGCGCCGAGCGTCAGATGAACTCGGTGGAGACGGTACGGGGCTGGGTGGACAACCTGGCTGGGCAGCTCTCGGCCTTCCTGCGCTTCACCCCCGAGGGTGAACAGGCAGGCCCCACCGACGCCATCCTCGCCAACAACGGCGACTGGCTGGGCGGGATCAACGCGATCGAGCTGCTCCGCGACGTCGGCAAGCACTTCAGCATCAACCAGATGCTGGCCCGCGAGACGGTCAAGAGCCGTCTCGACGGCGAGGGCATGAGCTACACCGAGTTCAGTTATGTGCTCCTGCAGTCCTACGACTACGTCGAGCTCTACCGGCGCTACGGCTGCACGCTCCAGACCGGCGGCTCCGACCAGTGGGGCAACATCACCGCTGGCCTGGACTTGGTCCGCCGGATGGACGGCAACGAACCGCACGGCCAGGCGCATGCCTTGACCACGAACCTGCTGACGAAGGCCGACGGCACCAAGTTCGGTAAGACCGAGACCGGCACGGTCTGGCTTGACCCCGAGCTCACCTCGCCGTACGCCTTCTACCAGTTCTGGTTCAACGCCGACGACCGCGACGTCATCCGCTACCTCAAGGTGTTCAGCTTCCTCTCACGTGAGGAGATCGAAGACCTCGAGCAGCAGACGAAGGAGCGGCCGCAGGCGCGTGCCGCGCAGCGCACGCTGGCAGAGACGCTGACGACGCTGGTCCACGGCGAGGCGGAGACCCGCAAGGTCAAGGACGCCAGCCTGGCGCTGTTCGGCCGTGCCGACCTGTCCGAGCTGGACGGTCGCACCCTGGACGCGGCCCTGGCCGAGGTGCCCAAGGCCGAGGTCGAGGGTCCGGTCGGCGAACTGCTCATCATCGACCTGTTCGCACAGAGCGGTCTGACCCCGAGCAAGTCGGCGGCCCGTCGCGCCATCCAGGAGGGCGGCGCCTACGTGAACAACGTGAAGGTCACCGACGTCGAGGCCAAGCTCAGCGCGGACGACATGCTCGCAGACCGCTTCGTCGTACTCCGCAAGGGCAAGCGCAATATCGGTGGGGTCGTCCTCAAGGGCTAGCGCCGACCAATGACGGATGACGTGATGGTGCCATGACGTCACGCTGACCGAGCACGTGCTGACAGAGGCGTGTGCTGACGGAACAGGCCAAGGGCCGGCCCCTCCCGAGGGGTCGGCCCTTGGGTGTTTTCGGCCGACTCCCTGTCCACCTGTAGGTGGCCTCCACCGGGTCGCCCTTTGTGACTGGGGCGGTCATCAAGGGTGGTCATAGATGTTCGCTCAAGCTGGGGTTTGGTCTTGGCATGATCCGGGCAAGATGGTCGATGTCTGACAACTGCCGACGTAACGACGCGATCCTGGTGTGAGGACCGCGCACGTCAGGGCCTTGAGAAGCCGCCCGATCAGGGGCGACCGAGGCCCGGATCGCCGAGATGGCGCCCGATCCGGGTCCCGACTTGACGTCTGTCGATGAGCTGCCTATAGTCGTAAGAGTCGCTGCGGGACGGCGAGCAGGGCCTGCTGAGGTTCTGGCTCAGCACCGTGCCGCGATCACAGACATCCTCTTCGAAGCAAAATGATCCGAGTAGTGCTCGGGGCATGTAAGCTCGGGGAGTTGCTTCAAACAGCCCAGCGAAAACAACGCGGTAAAAACACCGCCGAGGAAACGCTAGACTGGGAAAAGCACAACGGGCTTTACCCCGATCTGGTTCACACAAACCGCCGATTTGGCGGGGCGCGGAACGCCTGATAAAGTAAAGACACAACACAGCGTCTCTGCCGCTAGCGCGGTGGAACGGTCGTGAAAGCGGCCGAAACGCAGAAGAAAAAAGCCTTCCACGGAAGAGCAGACGGAACCAGCTGGT
>NZ_ANAZ01000041.1:0-71797 GCF_000340985.1 Nocardiopsis valliformis DSM 45023 | reverse complement strand
CGTGGGAACGGCGAGAGGGCGCACTGCAACGATATTTCGAGGAGCATTCGGGACGGTTCCACGCACGCCCCCGAACACCCGCCCCCGCGAGCACGGTGGGGATCAACCTGCCCGACCAGGAACCACAAAAGCAGTCCGCGTGACTCCACACAGCTTGACATCGAGCGTGGTAGCAAGATCACCGGGAAAAAGGGACCGGGATACTCCGGGGTGCTGACCGTCGGGCTGGAAAACCCAGAGCATGCCTCAGATAGCCTCGCGTGCCCTGACGTATCGCCCGAGACCACGGAGGCCAGGGCACGCGCGCCCTTCTCAGCGCGGGACGGGGGTTCCTCTGGTAAGCCCCTGAGCATGACGAAGGGCCGCCTGCCTGTGTGGCAGACGGCCCTCGGACTGCGGAGGGTATGGGATTTGAACCCATGAAGCCCCGTTGCACCGGGGGGACCCTAACGACCTGTCGACAAAGCGACGAATGGCTTTGTGACCTGGGTTGATGTTCTGGGGGCTTCCCAGTGCTTCCGGGGCCCTCCCGGAGCTATGTGCACTGAATGTGCATCGCGGTGAGGCTCAGCCCAGGGCCCTGACTCCGTGCGGCCTGCACCTGCTCGGTCACCTTCGCCACCGCTTCCTCAGCCCCAGTATCCGGCAACCACGGCTCCGGTCCGGGGTGCCCGATGGCGCCGAGGTCGGTCACCCCAGACAGACCGTGTCGCGCCATCGGGTGTCCCGGGATCTGAACACGTCATCAACCGTTGGTACTCAAAGCTCTGCGAAACGGGTATGGCGTGGGTCACCATGGATATCTCGGGCAACTCTGGTTCCGCTCGTCCTGTGGGTCTGTCCGAGAGACGGCATGTGGCGCGCGGTTTGCGGCCGTGCGCTCGGGACCGGGCGTCAGCCCGCAGCCCGAGCGGCGGTCGAGGGCTGCGACGGCGCTTGCGCCGTCGCCTTGATCTCATACAGCCCGAATCGGCAATGATTGGAAGGAAAACTAGTCATGCAATCTGAAGCTGAATTCACAGGAATTAATGTCTCAACTTTCCTGACTGATCTACAGGAGGCGACTAGAGCAAACCCCTCAGGACGGGAGCAGTTTTACGTTTCTCCTATGAATGGGGAGATAGCAGCAGCACGCTATCATCATTTTATCTTTGGTCAGCGTGGATCAGGGAAGTCGAGCTTGCTGCGCCATCTTCAGGAAAAACAAAGGTCTCAAGGGAGAGCATCTGTTTGGGTTGATCAGGAAATATTCTCCAGTCTCAGTTATCCAGATGTGCTGGTCAGTGTAGTAAGGGAAGTCGTTTCTGGGGTGAAAAGTGCCTTGGAGGCTCAGCAGGATCCCGAGGGAGGGGGATTGAAGAGTCGACTGAAGGGAATATTTTCAAAGAAATCAGATGAGCGCATCCTTGTGGAAAAACTTGAACGTGCAGAAAGTCAACTTTACTTGCTCAAGTTTTCTCCTAATGACAGCAAAGTTGAATGGGTGATTGAAAGAGAGAGTGGTCGAAGTGGATCAGCCAATGTCGGATTGAAGGCTGAAATAGTTAGTGGACAAGTGGCAGGAGGTAAGAATTCAAGGTCTTTGTACTCTCAGCGTCAAGTTGTCGAAGGCTCAAAAGACGAGTTCCTTGAACGAGCTTTGCCTGATTTTCGAGCTCTTATATCCGGAGCTTCGAATAAGGTGGGCGGCGGTTTCATCTTCGTGGACGACCTTTATCAAATAGCCCGTGAATCTCAACCTCTTGTTCTTGGGTATTTGCATCGTTTGGTCAAAGATACGGGACTGTGGTTAAAGGTTGGAAGTATTAGATATTCAACCGTCAACTACAAGCCGGGTGACCCTCCACGGGGTATGCAGATCGGCCATGATGCGCATGAGGTTGCTCTTGATCGAGGGCTGCGCCATTTTTCTTCGGCGCAGCAGTTCTTAGAGGAAATCCTTTCCAAAATCGCGGAAAAGTCAAGTGTCGACATCAAGAAATTGTTCACCGAAGATGCAAGAAAGAGGCTCGTTCTTGCTGCAGGTGGCGTAGCGCGTGACTACCTTAGGCTTGCTTCCGGGTCTATAGCAGAGGCGCGGAATCGCGGTGTTACCGAAAAGAGTGGCTCGCATCGAGTGATTGTCGAAGACGTCAATCAGGCAGCCGGGCAAATTTCTCCAAGTAAGTTTAATGACTTGAGAACCGATGAGCCCGCAGAAGCTTCTGAACTTCAGGAGCTTGTTCAGGAGCTAACTGATTTCTGTCGCAGAAACAAATCTGCCTATTTTCTAGTTGCTCGTGACGATGAGATAAGTGAAAAGGTAAACAAGCTTCAGCATCTACGATTTGCCCACCTCCTTGTGGAGAGTGAGACAGTTCCCGACAGGGGATCTCAGCGATTTAATGTGTGGCTGCTGGATGTGGCTGAACTGAGTGCGCAAAGGGCTACGCAGGGGATGGATTTTTTGAAATGGGAAAATCGGGAAAATCGGCGAAAGAGGGGGTTGATTTTCTCTCGATCGGTGGATGGGAATGTGTGATTATGTGTCCATTTATTTGGCCCGTAATTTAAATCTCGGATTTCGGCCAACTGTGCGCGCATTTTGAGTGGTGCTTTCTTTGGTTTTTTGCTGAATTAGGTGTCAATCTTTTCTCGTTTTTTAATGATCTTTGCTGTGGGTTATTCTTATGGAGAGTGCTTGCTGCTTGTGATTTTTTTCCCGTCGTGGGTGCGGACATGAGGGTTGTTTGGATCTAAGGCGTCTAGCAGTCGAACGGCGTAAACTTCGCCCATTTGCTTCTCGATTTCTTCGGGTTTGATCCACTCGACGGCGGTTGCTTCGCTCGTTGGGCGCTCTTCGCCACTGGACGGCTTGCAGCGGAAGACCAAGGCAACGATTCCGCGGGCCATGTTCTTGTAGACGCCCGTAAGCTGTTCCACCTCGACGTGGATGCCGGTCTCCTCCAGGACCTCGCGGACAACGCCCTCCTGCGGGGTCTCGTTCAACTCCAGGACTCCGCCGGGCGGCTCCCAGTTGCCGTTGTCCCTGCGCTTGATGACCAGCATCCGTCCGTCTTCGCGGATGACCGCTCCTGCGACGGACACGGAGTGCAGCGGCGTTGACGGCTTGTCTCCGGTGCTGTTACTCATGTACATGAGCATAGGAGGCATAGAAGGACTATGGCGAGCACTGTAGGGGCGCGGTCTGCGAAGCCCCGGTATCTCCAGATCGCGGACGACATCGAAGAGCAGATCAAGGGCGGGGCCCTGGCCCCTGCTGAGGAGATTCCGAGTGAGACCGCACTGATGGAGCGCTACGGCGTCTCGTCGGGTACGGTCCGCAAGGCGGTTGCTCAGCTCCGGGCTATCGGACTCGTGGAGACCCACCAGGGCAAGGGCTCCTTCGTGAAGTCGCGCCCTCCGGTGACCCGTAAGTCCTCGGACCGCTTCCGGCGTTCGCACCGCCGTGCGGGCAAAGCCGCCTACATCGCGGAGACCGAACAGGCCGGGGTCAAGCCCACCGTCCAGGTGATCTCCATCGGTCCCGTTCTCGCTCCTGCTGACATCGCTGAGCGCCTGGGCGTGGCCGAGGGAGACAAGGTGCTCGCTCGTCGACGGCTCTACTTCTCCGATGGCACACCCACCGAAGAAGCCACGTCCTACCTGCCGTGGGACGTGGCGCGGGACATCCCCGAACTCTTCGAGGAGAACCCCGGCGGTGGTGGCATCTACGCCCGTCTGGAGGAACACGGGCACGAGTTCGCGGAGTACACCGAGACTGTCCGGGCTCGGCTGGCCACCAAACAGGAGTCGAGTGCGCTCGCGCTGAGCCCCGGCGCTCCGGTGATCCACCTGACCCGAAACGCCGTGACGGAGGCCGGGCGCGTGGTGGAGGTCTGCGACACGATCATGGCTGCTGATCAGTTCGTGCTCGACTACAGGATTCCGGCCACCGACTGACGTAGGCGGCCGGTGAAGCTGATCAGGGACTTCGCCAAACAGGGTTGACTCATGTACATGAGTGAGGCACCCTTATGGCATTACTCATATACATGAGTGCATGGGTTGTTCTCATGCATATGGGTTGGATCTTGGATGAGCGGTGCCTCTCTGCTCAAGCGGTGCGGGTGCCTCCGGTTCACGGGAGCGTGCTTGGTGGATGCAGTCACAGCCTCGAAGAGGTGCAAGTCCTGTCGAGGGCGAGGGCACAAGACCGTCCGTTCACGGCGACTCGTGGTCGTGCGCTCCGCTGGAACTCAGCAGTCGGTGATGCGCATCGAGCCCTGCACCGCATGTCGGGGGACCGGAACGGACTCCTGAGAACCACTCAAGTCGCCCGTGGCTGATCCTTCGCCACGCTGCAAGGCGGCTTATCGACAAGTGACCCCCGCGACGCGGGCAAGGCGTCCGGGGGCGCGGCCAACCTGAGAAAGCAGGCTGACGTGAGCGACCTTATCGCCCTGATTCGGGCTCTGGTGACTCTGATACGACCCAAACCACGGGGAAGGCATCACCGGACCGGACCCCGGACGGTGCACCTGCCCCCGCCTGCGCGGGTAGAACTGTGGCCCGCACCGGAACCCATCGTGATGGACAGTGGCGACCCCCGTGCCTACAACCTCCTGCGCGGCCCCTACGCGCACTTCGAGCACAAGCGCACTGCGCATCGGATCGAACGGGACAGGCGGGGCCTGCGTCTGCTCGAACAGATTTCGGCTCCACCCCCGGCAGTCGATGACATGGCCGAGTTGCGCGACCTGGTGCGCACGGCCATCGCGGTCGGGGCGGTGCGCTCATGAGTGGCGAACACACCTCGCCTCCGGCGGATCGCGCCGCGTTCTACGCCTGGTCCCGCGCCCACGGCGTGCGGGTGCGGGTGGCCTGTGAGGACTGGCAGTCCATCACCTACGAAACCGTGGGCACCGGCCCTGACGGGAAGCCGGTGGTACAACGCCTGCGGTGCGAGCTGCCGCCCCAGGTCGCCCGGCGCCGGCTGCGGCTGTCCTACGTCGTTGGCCTGTCCCACGTGGTGGACGGTGCGGTGTGCAACCACGTCCGCACGGTCACCCCTCCTGTGCTGACCTCGGGTGAGGCCGCCGCCCGGCATGACGTGGGTCTGGTGGCCGCTGCCCTGGTCGAGTGCGAACGCCGTGCCCTGTGCGGTGCCACGGTGGAGAACCTGAGCGTCTACGTCGTGGAACGGGCCGCGAACTGGCGACCGTTCTAGATACCCCGCGTGCCCTGACGTCTCGCCCGAGACCACGGAGGCCAGGGCACGCGGGCTCTCCTCCTCCGGCGATGTGCGCACCTGCTCCGGTTGCGCTTCCCGCCCCCTCCCGGTCGGCGTGCGGGGTTCACATGTGCCCCCACCTGCTGACAGGGCCATGCAACGCGAGTAAGCTACTCGACCATACGAGTACTAGAGTCACCAGGTGGACATCATGTCGAGTCTGGAGTTCGCTCCGCCCAAGTACGTACAGATCGTGCGGGCGATCCAAGAGCGCATTGAAGACGGGACCTATCCCGTGGGGGAGATGCTTCCCTCCGAGTCCCGAATGGTCCGCGAGTTCGGGGCCGGGCGCTCCACGGTCGTACGGGCGCTGCAAATCCTGAGTATGCAGGGCTGGATCGAACGCGAACACGGGCGTGGCTCGTTCGTGCGCGGCGTCCCCCAACAGACCTCCGAGCGCTCCCATGCCGGAGCCAGTGCCTTCGACGCCTCCGAAGAGGCCAGGAACAATCGGATTCTCAACGCTGGCCGTGCCCCTGTCCCTGCTTCTCTGGCCGAGACCCTGGACGTGCCCGCTGAGTCCCCAGCGGTGACGCGCCGCCGCCTGGTCCTGGACGCCGATGGCGGGCCGAGTGAACTGGTCACTCTCTGGTTCCCCCTGGACGTGGCAGAGGGAACCGACCTCGGATCTGAGGCACCGATCAGCATCGGGGCGCGCGACCACGTGCAGATGGTCAAGCAGCTTCGCCCCGCCCGCGTCGTGGAACGCCTGTGCGCCCGAGTGGCCACCGGCCAAGAGTGCGAGATTCTGGAGCTGGACGAGGCGACGCCCGTGCTGGGCATCACCGCGCGGATACTGGACGCCTCCGATCGCATCATCTCCGTCGCTGAGATCGTCCTGCCCGGTGACCTGCACGAACTGGAAGACTCCTACCCGGCCGTGTAACCGCCTCAGCTTGCCCATCTTCTTATCCACTTGTCCGGACGAGTAAGGCGGGCTATTCTGACATTCACTTGACCGAACAAGTGGTTGAGTGGACATCAAGTGGAAGGCTGATCTGATGGCTATTCAGGGAGCGTTGCCGGTCGCGTTCGGCGCGGTCTTCCCACACGGTGCGTTCGCGCTCGGGGTGGAAGCGATCACCGACTTTGAGACCAAGCGGCCCCAGATGGACAAGGACACCGGGCTCCCGCTGTGGGCGGTGGACGTGATCGACGCCGACCCCGAAGCACGCGGCAAGGCCAAGAGCGTGAAGGTCAAGGTCGCCGCGAACGTGTGCCCGACCCTGCCGGACGAGGTTCCCGGGCTGCCGTTCCGCCCGATCGAGTTCGAGGCGATGGCGGTCATGCCCTACGTGGACGACTCGGGCCGTCGCCCCCGGGTGGCGTACTCGCTGCGGGCTCGGGGGGTGAAGGCTCCCGGTGGCGCCGCTGGTGGTCGACGTGCCCCGGCTAAGGAAGCGGCCTGACCGCCTCCTGACACATAAAGCGGGGCGGCCTGGTGCTCCAACACCTAGCCGCCCCTTGAACCCCCTGCTGGACTGCGAAATCTCAGAAGAGGTGCCCCCAGTATGTCCCAGATTCCCGAAGACCTGTCCGCTCTGACCGGCGCTGAGCTGGTCCGCGTGTTCCTGGACGCCTACGACCAGCCCCGCACCACCAAGGCGGAGCGGGCGGAGTTCTTCGACTTCAAGTCCCGCGTCTTCGCCGCTATCGCTGAGCGGGACGGCAACCCGGACGCTGCCCGGTTCGCTGCCTGCGCTCGTGCTGACTCCGACCTGCTCTGGGCCGAGATCGCCGCCTCCGAGGCTCTGAACGGCGGTGACCGGTCATGATGCGCCAACCCAAGGTGGGGGCCACTCAGTCCTCCCCGACCCTGCCCACTCCGGCCCAAGGGGTGCGGTGGACGACCCCGATCGTGGAGACCCCCGGCATCGTCGTTCTGGGCTCGTGGATCTACCGCCTGGTGCGGCTGCTGGTGTTGCTGCCGTTCCGCTTCCCGGTCATGGTCGCCTCGACCACGGCCGTGGTGGCCTGCTGGTGGTACCTGTCCTGGCTTGGACTGGTTGCGCTCGCTGGGGTGCTGGCTGTGGTCTCACTCATCTGGTGGCGGGCCTGGCCGCACTCCTACCGCTACTGCGTCACGTGGCGTCTGCTGGCCTGGTGGCGACACCTGGCTGTGTACCGCAGGCACTGGCAACCGGTCCTGGTCATCTCCGGGTTGGCCGAGTCCTACCAGGAACGCCGCTACCTGCCCCGCATCCGCTCCGTCCGTTGTAACGACCGGGCCGACTACGTCCGGGTCTCCCTGGTCGCCGGAACCTCACCGGCTGACTTTGAGAACCGGGTGGTGGAGCTGGCGCATGGGTTCGCCGCACCCTCCTGCCGCGTCACCGTGAACGGGCCAAGGGACATCACCTTGGAGTTCCCGAGACACGACACCCTCGCCGAAGCCCTCGACGCCCTTCCCGTCCCCGAGTCCCCCGACCTGTCAGCGCTTCCGGTCGGAAAGCGCGAAGACGGTACCCCGTGGAAGCTCCGGCTGCACGGAACCCATGTGCTCGTGGTCGGGGTGACCGGGGCTGGCAAGGGCTCCGTGCTCTGGTCGGCTATCCGGGCCATGCTCCCCGCTATCGCTGACGGTTCGGCGCAGGTGTGGGGGATTGACCCCAAACGCATGGAACTGGCCTACGGACGGAACCTGTTCGCCCGGTATGCGGACACCGGGGAATCCGCGGTGGAACTCCTCGAACACGCGGTGGCGCAGATGCAGGAACGAGCCGAACGCTATGCGGGCAAGCAGCGCTCACACACTCCGACCAAGGCTGATCCGTTCGTGGTCGTGGTCCTGGACGAGGTCGCCTTCCTGACCGCCTACCACCCCGACCGGGACGTGCGGAAACGCTCGGAGAACGCCATCGCCACCCTGACCTCACAAGGACGCTCGGTCGGGTTCTGCGTGCTGGCCGCGTTGCAGGACCCGCGAAAGGAGGTGATGAACCTGCGCAACCTCTTCCCGGACAAGATCGCCCTGCGATTGGACGAGGCATCGCAGGTGGACATGGTCCTCGGAGAAGGCGCGAGGGAACGCGGCGCTGAGGCGCACCTGATCGACTCCACCCTTCCCGGGGTGGCCTACGTCCGCCTGGAGACCTCACCCTCCCCGATACGGGTACGGGCCGCGTTCGTCTCCGATGACGACATCACCGCCATGACCGACATCTACGGCGCGGCTTCGTCCTCCGATTCGGAGGTGGCCTGATGGGTGTTGGCCCGTGCCTTCCTACGCCGATACCACTCGGCCCACGCCAATATCAGAGCCCACCACAGTGCGGCTCCGATCCAGTTTGCCGGGAAGTCGACAAGCTGTGTGAGCAGCACCGGGGGCAGCATGCACAAGAGTATGAGCCGAAAGCGGCGTCGTTCGTCCATAGACAAGGCTTCCGTGCCTTCCAGGTGGTGGGCTGATGCCGACTCCTACCGGTAAGTCGACACGGGCCGAACGGCTCGCGCAACCCCTGGCCCGTGAGGTGGCCGAACAGCTCGCTGCTGATGACCGCGCGTGTATCCGGGCCTCGTTCGTCTCCGATGACGACATCACCGCCATGGCAGAGGGCTACGGGGCGGGCTCTTCGCTGGAAGACGAGGTCGCTTGATGGCTACGGGAGCGAACTCGATGGAGCACGTACAGGGCAAACCAGCCCACCACGTTCGCCGCCCACACGAGCGTGAGCATCCACATCTGGAACGGCACCATGAAGTCGGGGTCCAGCCAGATCATCACGGCACCCGCCACGGTGAGAAGAACGCTGACGGCCAGATACCACGGTCGGGGCTGCTTATCGAAAGGCATGCGGTGAGGGCTTCCGCTCTGTGGTCGTGGGGCTGGTCCGGTGGCGCAGTGTCAGCGCGGTACATCTTCCTGCTTAGGGGCCGCTCGGTACCTCAGGTGGGTGCGAATCTCCTTGAAGAGATTGATCAGGTGGATCAGCGCGCTCAACCCCACGGCCCACATTCCTCGCGGGTGCTCGATCCACACGAAGACACCGATCGCGGCGGTCAGCACCAGGCCGACGATCGAAAACTTGATCAGCCACCGGTTCGCGGGCTCGGGAGGGGCCGCCGCACGCTCACGTTTCATGGCCTCGCGTTCGAGCTTTCTGGCCTCGGGGTCGTAAGGGGCGCGATGCCGACCGGCCACGTGGGGAATCCTTTCCGAGCCCTGCGGGCGTGGTGCTCCTGGGGCGTGGAGCGGTTCGGGGCGGTGGGTTGATGCCGACTCCTACTGGTAAGTCCACCCGGGCTGAGCGTCTCGCGCAACCCCTGGCCCGTGAGGTGGCCGAACAGGTCGCCGCTGACCACGGCGTGTGCATCCGACCCGTCTCCCTGCGGCGTACCGATATCGGGACTGGTCAGACACAGGTGATCGACGTTCCGTGCGGGTCCACGCTCGAATCCCGCTGTCCGGCCTGCGCAAAGAGGAAACGGTCTCTTCGGCGCTCTCAGTGCGAAGAGGGCTGGCACCTGGCCACCGAACCTGTCATGGAACCCGACCCACCGACACAGCAGCAACAGGGCTGGGTGGAACAGCGCGCCGTGGTCACCGCTGAACGGGATCGCCTTGCCGCTACTGGGGCTGCTGAGCCTGAACAGCTCGCCGCGCTGGATGCTGCCATCGCGGACTTGGACGAGGAGATCAGCGCCTCTGGTCTGCGGGGCTCGGTTACCCGCTCGGCTTCTTCGGAGTCAGGGCCGCGTCGGGTGCGCTCGACCAAACGCCGCCAGGACGTTCCGGATCTGCCCAAGCGGCCGATGACGAGGAAGACGGTCGGGCGGGCGTTCACTGACCCTGGCTCGGGGAAGGTGTTCCGGCCCTCGCTGTTCCTGACGCTCACCCTGGATTCGTATGGGCGGGTGTGCTCGGACGGCACCCCCGTCGACCTCTCGACCTATGACTACCGTCGGGCGGCTCGGGACACCCTGCACTTCTCCAAGCTCGTGGACCGGTTCGTGCAGAACCTGCGACGGGTGGCCGGATTCGACGTGCAGTACTTCGCTTCCGTCGAACCACAACGGCGTCTGGCTCCGCATCTGCATATGGCCACTCGGGGAACCCTGCCCCGGGCTGAGCTGCGCCAGATCGCTGCCGCCACTTACCACCAGGTGTGGTGGCCTGCCGCTGACACGGTGCGTTTCGAGGGCGAACACCTGCCGGTGTGGGATGCAGACGCCGGAACCTACCTCGACCCCACCACGGGGGAAGTCCTCCCGACTTGGGATGAGGCCCTGGACGAACTCGACGCTGACCCGGAGCCGGAACCGTTCCACGTGGTGCGGTTCGGCAAGCAGGTGGACGCCAAGGGGGTCGTGGCTGGGACCGAGGACGCCGCGCGGTGTGTGCGCTATCTGGCCAAGTACCTGACCAAGGACATCGCCGACTGCCACGCGGCCGAGACCGTACGGCAGGAACAGCACGTGGACCGGCTCATGGAAACCCTCCGATTCGAGCCGTGCTCGCCTCGGTGCTCGAACTGGCTCCGGTACGGCATCCAACCCCAAGACCCCAAAGCGGGTCAGCGTCCGGGTTTCTGCCGTTCCAAAGCCCACCGTCGCGAACACCTCGGATATGCGGGCCGTCGCGTGCTGGTCTCTCGGAAGTGGTCCGGAAAGACCCTGGCCGATCACAAGGCGGACCGGCTGGCCTGGGTCCTGGACGCACTCGGTGTCGACCCCGCCAACGAGGACCAGGGCGACAACGAACACCCGCGTTCCCCGGTGCTGAACTCGGTCAACTCCGGTGACTTCGCCTGGGAACTCGCACGCCCCACCGACCCCGACGTGGCTCCCCGAGAACAACGCCTCCTGCGGGCCGTGGGTGAAGCACTCAAACGCCGTTCCCAGCTCGACGCCGCACGGCAGAACGATCTTTCGGCAACCACCGAGACGAGGGCCGCATGAGAACCGCTGGCACCACTCCAACCGTGCCCTGGCCCCGTGCTGAGGAAGGACTCTGGTCGGTCAAGGACACTGCCGCCTACCTCCGTGTGCCCGCCAAGACGCTCTACGAGTGGCGCTACAAGGGCGCCGGGCCTCCCTCCCACCGCATCGGCCGGTACGTGCGCTACGTGCCCGCTGAGGTCCACGCCTGGGTCCGAACCCGGTAACCCCCAAGGAGACTGACCATGGCCCGTGCCTGGGTCTACGACCGCACCAAGGACAAGGCGTACACCGAAGCCGTACGCAAGGCCAAGACCGCCAAGCGCACCCCTCCCGCCCGGTGGATGGTCCGCTACTACGACCCCTCCGGGAAGATCAAAAGCGCTGGCACCTACAAGAAGAAGCCGGACGCCGAGACGCGGCAGACCGAGATCGAGAACAGCCTGCGCGAAGGCTCCTACCGCGACCCCAACGCCGCGAAGGTCACCCTCGGACAGATGGCCGAGAAGTGGCTGACCACCCGCACCGACATCAAGCGGTCCACCTGGTGGCAGTACCGTGCCGTGCTCGACAACCACGTGCTTCCGCGCTGGGGAGACCAACCGCTCTCGGCAATCCACGGCGAGGACATCGCCGTATGGGTGGCCCAGCTCCAGAAGCCGCGGGACGAAGGCGGGTCGAACCTCGGAGCCTCCCAGACCAGGCACTCGCACGTCGTGCTGTCGATGGTGCTCGGCTGGTGCGTGCCCCGGCGCATCCCCTACAACCCGGCCAAGGGCGTGCCGCTGCCCAAACCCTCCGAAGCCGAACACGTCTACCTCGACCATGTCCAGGTGGAGGCTCTGGCCACTGCGGCTGGCGGGCTGCGCACCAAGTACGGGCAGATCGCCGCGACCGCTCCGGTCAACCGTGCGCTGATCCTCCTGCTGGCCTACACGGGCCTGCGCTTCAACGAGGCCGCCGCGCTGAGGGTGGGACGTGTGGACCTGGAACGGCGCCGGGTGCGCGTGGTGGTGGCCTTCGCTGAGGTGGAGAGCGAACTCATCGAGCAGACCCCGAAGTCGGGCAAGCCCCGCACGGTGCCCGTGCCTCCCTCGCTGGTGCCCGAACTGCGTCCGCTCCTGGAAGGGCGTGACCCCGATGAACTGGTGTTCACGACTCGTCGGGGTGCTCCGCTGCGCATTCGCAACTGGCGCTACCGGGAGTTCGGCAACGCGGTGAAGGCGGCCGGCCTGGCGGGCATGGGGCTCACCCCGCACAAGCTCCGGCACACAGCCGCCTCGCTCGCCATCGCCTCCGGGGCCGACGTGAAGGTGGTGCAGTCGATGCTCGGCCACGCCACGGCCACGATGACCCTGGACCGGTACGGGCACCTGTTCCCGGACCGCCTGGACGAGGTCGCCGAAGCCATGGACGTCGCTCGCCTGGCCGCTCTGGCCGCGTGACCTCGCTCCTCGGCCTCCCCAACGGGAACGACCCCTGACGCACCGAAGGCCGGTGGCCTGCGGACCGTGTGCACTGAATGTGCACCGGCCCGGTACCACCGGCCTTCGCCGTGTTCCGTGGAAGTCTCCCACCTGGGGAAACTCCCTGATTCTGCGGAGGGTATGGGATTTGAACCCATGAAGCCCCGTCAAGGACTTGGTGCTTTTCAAGAGCACTGCACTCGGCCGCTATGCGAACCCTCCCGGGGAGAGAGTGACTCTCCGCCAGACATGGTAGCCCACGGCGGGCACGGGTTCGTGTGGATGTTCCGGGTTGACTCCCGGGGACGGGCCCGGGGTGGCGCAGGTGAGTTACTCGTGAGTAACCTGGGGGTATGACGAAAATGGACGCCGAGACGGCGGAGATGGTCAAGACCGGTTTCCTGGACGCGGTTCCCTTCGTGCGGCACCTGGGGATCGAGTTCAGCGACCTGGACCACGGGACCGCCAGCATGCGGCTCACCGACAACGCCGACCACCACAACCACGTGGGCGGTCCGCACGCCGGTGCCATGTTCACCCTGGCCGAGTCCGCCTCCGGTGCCATCATCATCAGCACCTTCGTCGACCAGCTGGACCGCGCCGTGCCGTTCCCGACCACCGCCGAGATCAGCTTCCTCAAGGTGGCCATGGGCGACATCACCGCCAAGGCGACGCTGGGCCGTTCGCGGGACGAGATCGTCGCCGAACTGGACGAGGGCAAGCGCCCCGTGTTCCCGATCGAGGTCGAACTGAGCACCGGGGACGGCACCGTCACCGGGAAGATGACCATCATCTGGACACTCAAGCCCAACCGGAAGTAACCCCCGGTTCCGGCCCTGGTCAGACACCTCTTCCGCCCGTCTGACCAGGGCCTTCGTGTGTCCGAGGCCTGATCCGGTCAGGCCCTGCCGATTGTCGGTACCGCTGGGTACGTTGACCCCAAGGGAAACAGGTCGAGCGGAAGGCAGCCCAGTGCGACTTCGAGTGGATCGAGACGCGTTCGCGGAGGCGGTCGCATGGACCGCTCGCGCCCTGCCGGCCAGGCACGCCGTCCCTGTTCTCGCGGGGATGCGGATGGAGGTCTCCGCGGACGGGTACTCCCTGCACCTGTCCGGTTTCGACTACGAGGTCTCCACCCGGGCCTCGGTGGAGGTGCTGTCGGAGGAGCCCGGGGCCCTGCTGGTGCCCGGGCGTCTGCTGGCCGAGATCGTCAATAATCTCCCCTCGGGCACGGTGTACATCGACACCGACGGCCCCAAGGTGCTGATCAGCGCCGGCGCGGCCAAGTTCACCCTGATCACCATGCCGCTGGAGGACTACCCGAGCCTGCCCGGGATGCCGGGGAAGATCGGCTCCGTCCCCGCAGACGCCTTCACTGCGGCGGTGCGCCAGGTGACCCCGGCGGCCAGCCGGGACGACACCCTGCCGATGCTCACCGGCGCCTACCTCGACTTCTCCGGCGACACCCTCAAGGTCGTGGCCACCGACCGCTACCGCATCGCCGTCCGCGAGCTCTGGTGGAGCCCGGAGGACCCCGGGATCGACGTCGCCGCGCTGGTGCCCGCGCGCACCCTGGCCAACACGGTCCGCGGGCTGATCAACCAGAGCAACGTGGACATCGCCCTGTCCACCGTCCCGCTGGGCGAAGGGGTCAGCCTCTCGCCGGGCGAGGGCATGATCGGCTTCGAGAACGGCGAGCGCCGGACCACCACCCGGCTGATCGACAGCGACTTCATCAAGTACGCCACCTGGTTTCCCACCGAGTTCTCCGGGCGGGCCGAGGTCGCGGTCTCGCCGTTGGTGGAGGCGATCAAGCGGGTCGCTTTGGTGGCGGACCGAAACACGCCGCTCCGGCTCGCCTTCACGGAGGGTGAGGTGGTGCTGGAGGCCGGTTCCGGGGATGACGCCCAGGCCGTGGAGGCCATCGAGGTGGGCTACCAGGGGGACCCGATCCGGGTGGCCTTCCGCCCCGACTACCTGGTGGACGGGCTGAGCGCGGTGGAGTCCGACACCGCCTACCTGAACTTCACCGAGCCGATCAAACCCGCCGTGTTCACCGACGTTCCGTCGAAGGAGGGCGAGGAGCCCACTTTCCGCTACCTCGTCCAACCACTGCGGGTTACTTGACCAGCGGTTTTACTGCTCTTGGGAAAGTTCTCCACAGGACTGTCCACAGGTTATCCACAGGCTTCTTCCTCGGCCTGTGGATAACCCCGGGTGATCGACCCTCTCAGAGGCCCGAACACCCTCTCGAATCGACTCGTATTTCCGCTTTGACATGGGAAAACGGTGTGCCTGTGGAAACTGTGCACAGCCTGTGGATAACTCGCGGTGAAGAGCTATTCGCCCTCGGCCAGAGTGGAGGCCCGTCCGCTGGTCACCGGGGTCTCCAGACCCAGCTCAGCCTGGCGTCCGCGGCGGTATCCGGCGCGGTACCCGGCGGCGCTGTGGGTGCGCTCGGGGCGGTGTTTACGCAACTGTGGGAATTGCTTGTGGAACTCTTCGTTCACCCGGTTCACGTCGTCCCGGAGAACCAACTCCGCACCACGTACCGAACCGTTCTGATCGCTACCCTCAGTGACCCCTGACTCTCCGTCATGGGTGGCCATTTCCTGGAGCCGTGCCCGGAACTCACGAATGCGTTCGGCCACCGCCTGCCCGTAGGCGCGCACGAACGACCGGTAGTAGCGCTTGCGCTCGGTCTCCAGTTCGGACCGCGTGTAGTTGCGCAGTTCCCGGATATCGGTGACGTGCGCCGAACTCATGAACTTGGCCGAGGCCTCCATCTGCATGGAGATCGACGGCATGAGCATCCGCAGCGCCTCCAGGGCGCTGACAGTCCCCACCAGGATGATGGTGCGTTCGGTGTTCTCGGAGTTGTTTCCGCGCACCGCCGACTGGCAGCCGTAGGCGGCGGCGATGTCGGCCAGGGCCTTGACCCGGGCCTTGCCGTGGCCGCCCACACCCGCGACGGTGTAGTCCATGCGGCTGATCGCGTCCGGTTCCTCGCCCCTTTCGGCGCGGGCCTCGGCCTCGGCGATCGCGTGGCGGGTCATCAGCTCGGCGGCCTTGGCGGTGAACGCCTGGCTCTCGGCATCAGTGACCGAGGGGTCCTCCGCCATGCGAAGGAGCCCTCGGACCCGCTCGACCATCTTCTGACGAGCAGCTTCAGTCATCGGCGCCGGTTGTCTCCCGTAGGTGAGGTGTGGTCCATCCGCTCCTTGGCGGAAAACATCGAGCCTAGGCCCTTCTGTTCCCCACCTTCATCACGGTGGCGCAGAACCACCACCCGAAAGCCCCTACTTCTTGTTTCCGGCGACCGCGGCCACGACACCGATGATGACCCACAGGGTCAGGCCCACACCGAGTCCCGTCCAGAGACCGCCGAAAATCCCGCTGAAGATCGCGAAGCTGGTGACAACGCTCACGATGTAGCTCACGATAGCGGCGGCCCCGCCGCCGATCATGGCCGGGGCGGCCGCGTAGCGGAACGGGTAGGTGGCCGCCCAGCGGCGGCCGCGGCGGTCGCTCTTCTTGCTGATCACGCCGCCGATTCCGCCGATCAGGGCGAAGAAGAAGATGCCGGTGGTGACCGCGACGGGTACACCGGCCAGGCCGAAGTTGGCCAGGAAGGAGAGCGCACCGGCTACGGTGCCGCCGACCACGGACGGCCCCCACGGCCAGATCATCGCCGCCGAGGCGACGGGAGTGAATGCGTTACCGCGCTCCAGCGTCATGTTCACAGCTCCAGTCGAATCGCGTGGCTCCCGCTCTTCGCAGGGCCGTTCCCTACAGCATGCAGGGCTGGGGCAGCCAGCACATCAGGGCCCGTCCCTGGTTTTACCCCTGAGACGGTGCCCTGGCACCTCACCCAGCGGGCGAAGCCGACACCAATCATCTCAGACGGGTGCGAGTGCTGCCCCTGCCGGTACCAACGCTCATCCCGATCCGGAAGTGCCCGTACGGCGGGGCTCATGAAAGCCCGCGCCGTCGGCCCCCTACGGGCTGAGAACCCCCGACCCGCAGCCGATCACAGCAGATCGCCGCTGACCGTCGCCGAACCCAGGCCGTCCCGCAGGTGGGGCCAGGCGGTGCGGAAGGCGGGCAGCAGGGGAAGGGCCTCGGCCTGCTCCACCCCGACCCACCGGATCTCCTCGCTCTCGGAGTTCCCGGGACGGAACGGGGTCAGGGTCGGCACGCGCAGCAGGAACGTGTCGTAGCGCCACACTGTCAGGTCCTGTTCGTGGCTGCCCAGGACCGTGTAGTCGTCGAGGTCGCCGGAGACCTCCTCGCGGAACTCGCGCACGGCGGCCTCCAGCGGGGTCTCGTCCCGGTTGCGGGCCCCGCCGGGGATGCCCCAGGTGTCGCCCATGTGCGTCCAGCCCGCGCGGTGCTGGAGCAGCACGTGACCGGAACCGGCCATGTCGGTGGCGTACAACAGCAACCCGGCAGCACCGTACAGCCCCCACCTCCGGGAGCCGTCGGGCAGTTCCACCCAGCCGTTTCCGTCGCCCTCCTGCATCAAGCCCTCCAACCAGAGCGGTCGCTCGTGTCCGACGATCACACCTTCGCCCGTCCACAGCCTGTGGACAACGGGAATGCGTGGAAATCATTCCCGCTAATCTCTTGAACCTATGGCTCGCATGACCTCTTCCACGGCGATCCTGCCCGCGTACACCCTCGTCCTCCTCGGACGGTACTGGGCTCCTCTGCTGTGCGCCTACAGCATCGGGTACATGGTGCACTGGTGGCTCATGCGCGGGCTGGTCCAGGTCGCCGGTGTGCACCAGGCGATCGGCCTGGCCGGGCTCGGCCTGACCCTGCTGGTCACCCTCGCCACCACCATCGTCATGTTCCACCTGGTCAGGCCCAGCCTCCAGCTGGTCGACGCGGAACTGAGCAACGATCCCGGCTCGAAGGGCCGCACCACGATGGCGCAGCGGGAACGGCGCGTGGTGGACGGGGTGGTCCTGGCGATCCTGCCGTTCCTGATCTTCTACAGCGCCTGGGGCCTGATCGGCGAGGAGTTCGAGACCTACAGCGTCGGACTGCTCAACGACGGCGGCCTCGAATCCTTCGCGGCACCGCACGAGGTGAACGCGGTGGGGCTGCCGCTGGTGGTCGCGCTGGTCGCGTGGCTGCTGCGCCGGGTGTGCGAGTTCTACTACCGCAAGAGCAAAAACGGTGTGCTGGGCGTGCTCACGGCGCTGTTCGAAGCCGTGTGGATGTTCATGTTGGTGTTCTCCATCGGTGTCGCGCTGAACCGCGTGGAGGTGTGGGTGAAGGGGCGGGAGGCCTGGGTCCAGGCCCAAGAAGCCCTCAGCCTCACGTTCAACTGGGCAGGGGGCCTCGTCGGATTCACGGACGTCGACGTGTACGTGGCGCTGATCGGAATGCTGGCGTCCCTGTGGGCGGCGGTCAAGGCGAGCCTGCTGGCCCCGCTGCTGTGGCTGACCATCGCCGCGGTCGTCTACCGCGCCGAGATCGACGAGGACGCGGTGCTGTTCGAGCGGCACCGCAGGTCCCAGCTCGGCCAGGCGCTCAGCCGGTTCAGCCGGTTCAGCCGCGGCTTCGGCCGGGCGGGCGGGCAGGACCTGATGGACAAGTACACACCGTTCCTGAACGCCTTCCGGTTCGTCCTCACGGTCGGGCCGGTCTTCTACCTGACCTTCGCCTTCCTCTACACGCTCGTCGAGGTCGGGTTCAGCCAGCTGCACCGGCTGGTGTTCGTGATCGGCGGCCCGGGGGACTTCCTGGCCGACTGGTGGATGTGGCTGGGGCCGATCGACTTCCTCGTCGAGGCCGCCCGGGAGCTGCTGCGCGTCTGCCTGCTCGCGGCGGCCTTCGAGATCGCCCTGCGCAAGGTCGACGAGGGTTCTGGCGGGCGACGGGCGCGCACAGCCGTCACGCACGTGCTCAGCCGTTCGGCACGCCGCCACTGAGCCGACTTCTCCGCCGGATCAGTCCCCTCCGCCCAACTCGTCGGCGGAGAACAGTAGTGCCGCTGGGCTGGGCGCGTCCGGTTCCGGCCGGGTGGCGACACGCACCTCGTAGCGCAGCTCCTCCACCACGTCGGCGGGGACCTTGAACGTCACGATCAGCAGCTGGTCCTCTCCGGGGGCGATCGGTTCGGAGTCGGCGTTCCTGCAACCGGACATGATGTTTCCGGGGTCGAGGTCTCCGGTGTCACGCGACGAGAACTCGGTGGTAGGCTCCCAGGACCGTCCCTGCCCGTCCACCGCGCGGAACCGGCACTGGTTCTCCAGCAGTTCGCTCGCCCGGTCGTCGCCGGGGATGACGTGGAAACCGACGTCGATCGCGGCCATGCCCGCCAGGTCGGAGTCCTCAGCGAAGGTGCTCAGGCCGTACCCGGTCACGTACCACTCGCTTCCGGCGAGTTCGACGGTCTCGCCCGCCGCGACCGGCTGCGGATCGGGCACGATCCATCCGCGCTCGGCAGTGAGCGCGGCCTCGGTCCAGTACGGGACGCCGAGCGCGAGGGGGAGCAGGACCAGCAGCGCCGCCGCGTAGGGGAGCTTGAGGTCCTTCCACAGGGGGCGCGCGTGCCGGGGTCTGCCCCTGTCGGGGGCGGGCGGCGGAACAGCTGGTGGTCGCGGTTCGGGCGGGCCCGGCCGTCCGGCGGGCCACGGTCCCTGTCCGGGCGGCGGAACGGGACCCTGAGCGTGTTGCGGGGCCGGCCCCTGCTCCGGGGGTGGGGTCGGTCTCCGCGTGCGGGGAGGCGCCGGATCACGGCGGCCCGGGGTTCCGGGGCCGTTCGGTGGGAACGCACGGTTCGGGGGGACCGGCCCCTGCTGGGGGGCGGGCGGCTGCCGGTACCCCGGCCACGGCCGGCCCGGCTGCTGCGCGGGGCTGCCGGGGGTCGGCCACCGCGGGTCCTGGTGCGGTCCGGGTCGAGGCGGGCGGCGCCGCGGGTCACGGGGGTCAGGCGGGTGCAACGGAGCTCTCCCCCATCCGGGTCTCGGGTTCGGTCAGCTCGACCTCACCGCGTTCCCCCTTCAGGTCGTCGGCGTCGATTCCGAGGGCGACGGAGGCCTGCGCGGCCAGGCGCGACCCGGACCCGTTCGTGTTGGTGAGCACCAGGGCGGGGGAGTCCAAGCGGTCCTCGGGGGCCTCGAAGACGAACACGCCTTGCGTGGTCATGGCCGTGGGGAACCGGGTTGAGCCGCTCAAGGCGCTCTGGAACCAGCTCGACGCCGAGTAGGTCGTGCCGTCGGCCGTCTCCAACGCGACCCGGGTGGCGTTGATGGGGGAGTGCGTCGCGGTGACGCGCGCCTCCACGACGACCCACACCCCGTTGGCCTCGACCGGTTCGGGGTCCAGGCGTGCGGTGTCGACGACGGTGTCGGCCAGTCGTACGTCGGTCACCTCGACGGTGAAGTCGTCCGTGGCCACGGCCTCGTCGCGCTCACCGGACGTGGTAATGGGTCCGACGATGTCGTGGTCGGCGACCTGGAACCGATGGAGGGCGAGGGTCGCCACGACCAGGGCCAGGCAGAGCGCGAACCGGAGCGGGGTGTTGCGGGTGCGAGGGGGCACGTCAGCCCTCTCCCAGGGGCATCAGCACGGAGCCGACCACCTTGTCGCCTCGGACCCACAGGGGCTCGGTGCCGCCGCTGCCCTGGATCTTCTCCGCCTTGTGCACCGTCAGGAGCACCTCGGCCGCGCCGTCGAGGTCGCCGGGGTTCTCCACGGCCCAGGCCAGGAGGGCCTCCTCGGGCATGTGCGGCTGGAGGTCGATCACGTCGCGGGACGGGTACCGCAGGAAGCGGAGTGAGGGGGATGTCAGTTCGGTGCCGCCGGGCTGGAGGGTCAGTTGGGAGGTGCTCCCGATGTCGAAGAAGGGGATCGGGTCGGAGTCGCTGTTCTCGATGTCGACCCGGACCTGGACCTCGGTGGCGAAGTCCCCCTCGGCCACCGCGGCCCCGATCGGTGTGATCTTGTAGCGACCGTTGTCCAATTCGGTCTCCGGCGGCTGGGAACCGGTCCGGGCGTCCGCGGGTTCGAGCCCGCCGAGCAGGGTCACTCCGAGGAGGGCGACCGCAGCCGCCGCCGCGGCGCACGACACGAGTGCGAAGCGCGCGTACGGGTCCCGGGGGAACCAGGGCCGGCTGGGGGCCTCTTCAGGGAGGGCATGGTGGACCACGAGGTGAGATTCTAGAGGTAAATGGGATCAATCACCCCGATGTCACACCTTATGTTCGAAGGTGGCCGGAAGAGGCCAGCGAAAGCGCAGTGTACGGGGTGTTTTGGCGCCCGGTTCGCTGGTGCCCCGAGAGGCTTCCGGCAGTGCCTTCTGCGGGGTGGTGGGAAAGCAGGGGTGTTCAACCCGCTGCCAGCGGGGTAGGTGGGGTGATCGGGCCGCGTGGTTTCCCCGGTTTCAAGGTTTCGCGTAAAACCGCCGCTTCCGCTTTCGCGGAACTCGACCGCGGGGCGAGAACGCGGCGAATCGTGTTCACGCGATAACTCGAAGTGTTCATCGGTTCACGGGAAAGCTCCCAGGGCAGGATTGGGTGAACAATGGGTAGCAGTGGCGTGACCTTGGGTTTTCTGCTTCCGTTGAAAGCCGGTTGAAAGCGCGGCGGAAGAAGATCTCTCTAGTGTGAAGCACGTCCGCCGGACCGGTAGCTGCGTGAGGACGGCTCGCAGCTCCCAAGAGGGTCCGGCGTCTGTCGGACACATGCCATCCGTGGTGTACCCATGACGGAAGCGCCGCGGATGGCCGTTCCGCCGGAAGGCGGTGAGTCCCCCATGATGCTTCGTAGACGACGTAGGGCTACATTGCGGCTCTACACGAGTGCTGTGCGCAAAGGAGTTCGAGTGCCGAAGATGCTGACCGTGGACGAGCAGTTCGATGCGATCGTCAACAAGATGCAGCCCTGGCAGGAGCCTCAGCCCAAGGAGGGGGAGCCCTCCACGGAGGGTGAGCCCAAGCAGGCGGAGAAGCCCGAGGACAAGTAAGGCCTGGGTTTTCAGAACTGACAGCTCCGAGTACCGATGAGACGGGGGTGCTCGGAGCTGTCGGCATGCATTCCGTTATCTGTGTCCGCCCTGGACCTTGCTAGGGTTGCTGACTGTGAAATTCGGCGTGCTTGGACCCATTGCCGCGTGGTCCGACGGGCAGCCCCTTCCCGTAGGAGGGCCGCGGCAGCGATGCGTGCTGGGTGTTCTCCTGGTTCAGCTCGGGCGGGAAGTTACCTTCGACCAGTTGATCAACTACCTGTGGAGCGACGATCCGCCGAGGACCGCGCGATCGGTGATTCAGGTGCAGATCTCCCACCTGCGCCGGGCCTTCCCCGGGTTGATCAGCACCACCTCGGGCGGGTATCTCGCAGACGCTGATTTTGACGAGGTCGACCTGCATCGCTTCCGGCGCTTAAGGAACGAGGCCGGGTCCGAGCCACTCGAGGTGGCCGAACGAAAGTTGTCCGAGGCGCTAGAATGCTGGAGAGGTATCCCCTTCTCCGGTGTCGGGTCGGAGCATCTCTACTACTCCGTGGTATCTCCCCTGCTGGAGGAGCGCTGGTCGGTGGTGGCTGATTGGGCCTCATGCGCTATTGAGCTGGGGCGGGCCAACGAAGCCGCCTCGTATTTGACGCCGATCGTCCGCGAGGAAACGCTCCGTGAGCGCATCCACCACCTGTTCATCGAGGCGCTTTGGCGGACAGGTGAACGAGCTGCAGCGTTGTCCGCCTTCGAGGAGATCCGTTCCCGTCTGGCCGAGGAACTCGGGGTGGACCCCGACCCGGAGCTTACGGCCCTGCACACTCAGATCCTCCGCGCGGGCGCCCCCACACAGACCAAGGTCCAGGCGAGCAGGGTTTCCACTCCGCCGCAGGAGGACACTTTCGTCGTCCGCAACGATCTACCGAGGAACATCCCTGATTTCGCTGGTCGGCGCGAGTCCTTGGAAAGTCTTCTGGGGATGAACGAGCTCGATGGTGAAAAGGCCAAGGTCTGTGTGGTGTCCGGGAGCGGAGGCTCAGGTAAGACCACCCTTGCTGTGAGGGCCGGACATCACCTGATGCCCTCCTTCCCTGACGGCCAGCTCTTCATCGACCTGTACGGATACACAGCCGAGAAGGATCCGTTGGACGCGGGGGCGGCCCTTGGGGCCTTGCTGCGCGCTGTCGGGGTGCCATCCGAATCGCTTCCGGACACCGTGGACGAGCGCTCTGCTCTGTGGCGAGCCGCGCTGCGTGGCCGTCGTGTCCTCTTGATCCTGGACAACGTGGCCACCTTCGCGCAGGCGAACCCGATCCTCCCCTCGGCTCCGGAAACCTTCACCATCATCACCACCCGGAATGACTTGGCCGGGATCAGCAGTACGGACTACCTCTCGCTGGGCATGCTCAGCGAGGACTCCGCGCTGGAACTGTTCTCCAACGTGCTGGGCCCTGAACGTGTCATGCGTGAACGCGAGCAGGCGCTCAGGGTCGCGCGGATCTGCGGTGGTCTGCCTTTGGCGCTTCGGGTAATCGCCGGACGTATGCTCAGCCGCCCCAAGTGGTCGTTCGAGCATGTGGAGCGTCGGCTGAGCGAGCGGAGTCGGCGTTTTCGTGAACTCCAAGTCGACGGCCAGAACGTCGAAGTGGCGATCGACCTTTCCTACCAGAGCCTGAACCCTCTGCAACGGCAGGCATTTCTCCTACTTGGCGCGATGATCGGCGCCACCGTGGACCTTCACGGCGCTGCGGCCCTCCTGAACTTGGAGCCAGGGGACGCTGATGATCTCTTGCAAGAATTAGTAGGGGTCTGCCTGCTGGACGAACTCAGCGGTGACGTATACAGGTTCCACGACCTCGTAGGAGATTTCTCGCGGTACCGAGGTGCGATGGAACTCGGTACCGAGGAGACGGAGGGCGCGCGCCTGCGACTCGCGAATTACTACCGGGTTGGGGCCAATCACGCCGCGGAGCTACTCGGGCCGAGCGGACACGGTGACCAAGAGGAGAAACAGAACGTTTCCCGATACCAGATCGAGATAAGAACCAGGTCTGGCGCTGAGGCCTGGTTTGATCGTCACCAGGACAACATCGCTGAGGTGGTTGACTTCTATGCTGCACGCGACGACGGGGACGAGGCTTGGCGAATGGCCGACTCCGTGTGGCGGTTCTACGCGCAGCGTGGACGAATGGGGCTCTTGCTCACCTCGCATGAAAAAGCCCTTCAAGCGAGCGACAAACAGGGGAACCGGCGTGGGAGAGCGGTCACGATCATCGGCTTGGGGGTCGCTCAGTATATATCTGGTCGATTCGGGAGCTCGATCGCCCTGTTCAGTGAGGCCCGGGATATCCTCCATGAAATAGGAGACCAGCACGGTGAGAGCCGTGCCCTCGCCAACTTGGGGATGGTGTACGAGCGAGTCGGTCGGTTTCGTGACTCCGCCGAGTGCATCAAAGGCGCCTTGGTTTATGCGACGAGCAAGGGCGATGAGAAGATCGCGGCTCTCCAATGGGGAAACCTTGCTGTTCTGCATCAGACCCTTGGCGAGTACGATGACGCGCTTCGGTGCGCTGAGAATTCCGCCCGGGCCGCCGAGCAGGTGGATCTGGAGCCGAACCAGGCCTATACGAAAAGGGTCATGGGTGAGGCTCGGACGGGCCTTGGTCAATTGGAGCGGGCGGTCGAGGACCTTCAAGAGGCACTGGAACTGTCCCAGCGGTTCCAGATCAAGGCCAACGAGATCTATGTTCGAAACGCGTTGGGAGTGGCATACAGGGTGTCGGGGAGACTGCCCGAAGCCATGGATCAGCACATCACAGCGCTCGCGCTGAAGAACGAGGCAACCAGCCACAGCGCGGACTCCGAGATCCTGGCTGAGCTGGGGATTACCTATGCTGTCGCGGAACAGTACGAGGAGGCTGCCGAGACCCTGGAGAAGGCCCTGACGACCGCGACCGAGCGGGATGAGCGGTTCGTGGTCGCCCGGGCCTCGCTCGCGTTGGGGAAACTCCCCGAAGCAATCGTGGACGCTGACCGTGCTCGGGAATTGCTCACGGATGCTCTTTGGATCTTCGAGGAGCTAGGGTTGCCCGAGGCTGACCAGGCGCGGGAAGCACTGAAGAACCTGTGAGCCCTCGCCTCACCGCGGTCCGGTTCAGCCGGTGACCTTCGTCGGTCTGCTCGGCTTCCAGCCGCCGTTCTTCCGCAGCGAGCGCATGTACAACGTTGTGGGCAGCCCCCGAACCCCCTTCGGCAGGCGCGGATAGACCGCCCGGGTGAGCCGCATCAGCCGATCGAACCTGCGCTGGTGCGCCTCCGACCACGGGATCCCGAACGCCTCCCGCAGCTCCGGTTCCAGCAGCCCTCCGGTGAGGAAGCGCTGGGTCAGGGTCAGCGGCCACAGCAGCCGGTTCTTCGGGCGGAAGAGGCCCCGGGTCAGGCGCCTGGCCTCGTCTCCGACTTCCAGACGCGCGTAGGCGCGCTCCCAGTAATCCGCGAACTGCTCCGGGTTTCGCGGCCACTTTTCCGGGGGTAGGCCGAGAGCCGTGGCGTACACCGCGGCCTCGCCCAGGAACTCGGTATGCTCCTGCTCGGTCAGTTCGGTGACGGTCAGCTCGTACAGGCGCACCGCCGACCGGTACAGGGTCGCGGCCACCCACAGCAGGAGCTCGGGGTCGAGGGCGTTGTAACCGGGCCCGCGCACCTTGCGGTGCATGGCGCGCACGATCGCGTGCACGCGATCGCGCTCCTCCGGGGTGCCCTGGGCGGTCGCGTAGATGAAGTACAGCGTGCCGCGTAGGCGGTCCAGGGGGCGGGCGGCGAAGTCGCTGTGTTCAGCCACGCCTCGGGCAACGGCGGGGTGCGCGATCTGGAGCAGGACCGCGTAACCGGCCCCGGCGAGGAGGCTGGCCTCGGAGTTGAGCCGTCGTAGGACGGATTGGTCGGACGATCGGGCCATGTTTGGATCGTATGACAACGCCCGCGGCCGCCGCCCGTGACGCGCCCACCCGGGTTTGCGGTGCTTCCTCCTGCTTTCTTCCCGGCCCCGGCTCTCCTTCTCCACGGGCCCTGGCGCCCCTATCCAGGCCGTAGCCGGTCCACCGCCGAGGACACCTCCCGGGCCAGGGTGACGTTCTCCAGTGCGTCGGTGCTGTCCAGGTACTGGTCGACGGCTCCCACCGGCGGTCGACCGACGAGCTCGGGGTCCTCGACCCTCGCCAGGAGCGCTTCGGTGAACCGTCCGGCGTCCAGCACCGGGTAGGGACGCGAGTGGAAGGGCCGGGGTGCGGGGGAGAGGGCTTCGGCCAGCCCGGTCCGATTCTGCCACTCCGCGACGAGACGGTAGGCCTCGGCCAGGTCCCGCTGGGGATCGGACGACACGAGAGCCCGGTGCAGGACCGGGCCTACCTCGGCGGCCTCGGGCAGTCGGGCGAAGGCCGACCCGAGCCACTTGGAGTAGGGCGGGTAGCGACGGGCCAGCAGCAGGCACAGCCGCATGAGGTCGCGGACCAGCCGGGCGGTGACCACCCGCTCTCCCAGGTCGTCGTCGACCTCCGCGCAGCGGCCCGCGAACGCCTCCTCCTGGGCGATCCGCTGCCACTGGCAGGCCAGTACGTACCGCCAGACGTCGGTCGGATACCAGGCCAGGGCCTCGCGCACGCCGATGAGTTCTTCGGTGCCGTCGTTGAACACCGCCCCGCCGACCAACCCGGCCAGCCGTTGGGTCGGGGTGGCCAGCCAGTCGGCGGTGGTCACCCCGGCGCGCGGGTCGAACCCCAACCACTCGACGAACCAGTCTCCGAAGTGGACGACCTCCACGAGGTGGCGCCCCTCCGGTGCGTCGGTGAGCTGCCAGACTCCGGGATCTCCGGGGGCGGGTGCGTACCGGGTGGGCCAACCGCGCAGCCGCCGGGGCAGGGCCGCCGCGATCTGCCTGCGAGCCGTTCGAGGGCCTCGGGCTCGAAACCCTCGGGAAGGAACAGCTGGAGCCGCGGTCCCCAGTCGTGGTCGGTGGAGCGCCCGGTGTCCAACCCGAGTACCTCCGAACCCGCACCCACCCGTGCCGCCGCGTGCGGTGTACTGGCCAGTTGAGGGGCGACGCACTCTTCGTAGAGGATGCGGGACAGCTCCACACCGGGCAGGAACGGGGGACGTTCGTCGGGCATCGGCGCTCTCCGCTCTCGAATCTCCGGTCGTGGCTCTCCGGCCCTACGGCTGCGGCTCTCCGCTTCGCTCTGTCACCTTCCGGCCGTTTCCGTCCACGGGTTTTCCACCCGTCCGGGCGGCCGACCCTTCGATGCCCCACCGTTGACGCGTCGCCAGCCTTCGCCAGGTCCCCGGCAGAACCCCGCAACCCGCAGGGGGAAGGAAATTATTACCTCCAGGTGAGGTCTGGCCGGACACGCGAAGGATCGACCTATTGGTCTAGTCCTTTCCTGGGCAGGCCGGTGCCGAGCGGGGTTGGCCATCGGACCAGTTCGGAAGCGCACCAGCCCGAGCGCGCCCACCAGTACCAGTGTCCGCAGCCTGTTCACTGGGCTCTTCCCGTGGTACGGGAGCCACACCTTTCCCGCTGGTAACAGGGGTCTTGACGCCTCATGACAGCCTCCTTACCGTCTTCGGCACCGGGTGGACGGACATTCCCGAAACCCACGGGAACGCTCCCCGGCACCCAGTCCGGGACTCACGGAAATAACCGGCCGTGAGCACCTCCCACCCGCCCTGGGCCGGAAACGGTCCGGGTCACCCCGCTACGGCCCCCGAGGTCGTGACCCAGAAGAAGGGCTCTCTTCATGAGCATCAGCAGCAAGTTCCGCTCCACCGCGGCCGTCGGCGCCGCGACGGCCCTGGCCTTCACCCTGATGCCCGCGGGCGCCGCCAACGCCCACGGCTACATCGACACCCCAGCCAGCCGGCAGGCCCAGTGTGCCGCGGGGGTCGTGGAATGCGGACCGATCCAGTGGGAGCCGCAGAGCGTCGAGGGCCCCAAGGGCCTGATGAGCTGCTCCGGAGGCAACGAGGCCTTCTCCGAGCTGGACGACGACAGTTACGGCTGGGACGTCACCCCGGTCGGCACCACGGCCACCTTCGACTGGACCATCACCGCCGCCCACTCCACCGCCACGTGGGAGTACTTCATCGACGGCAACCTCATCGAGAGCTTCGACGACGGTGGCGCGCAGCCGCCGTGGAACTTCTCCCACGACGTCGACCTGTCCGGCTACAGCGGCGAGCAGACCGTGCTGGCCCGCTGGAACGTCGCGGACACCCCGATGGCCTTCTACGTCTGCGTCGACGTCAACGTCGGCGCCCTGTAGGGCCCGGGCCCAGGCTTCGCGGGGAGCCTCTCCTACGTCGTGACACCCCGCGCCAACGCGTTGTGACACCAGCCCCGGTCCGGCCCCGCAGCCGGTCCGGGGCGCTTCCGCGTACGGAGTGTTCCGTCCGCTCACCGGGTCCGCGACCGTCCTCCCGTCACGGGATGCGGCAGCGATCGACTGTGAACAGTACGACGGCGACCGGTACCCGGTTTGTCGGCAGCCGCGTGGGATCATGCCTGGGGTCAGGTCACGACTACTCCTGGACGGACCCTCTCGTATGGGACAGCCCTTCCCGCCGCCTCCACCTGGCCATTCCGGCCACCAGGGACAGCAGAACCAGTTTCCGCAGCAGCCGCCGGGCCAGCCCCAGCATCCCCAGCAGCACCCCCAACAGCCGGGGCAACCCCAGTACTTGGGGCAGCCTCAGCAGCCCCAACCCCAGCAGCCGGGCCAGCCCCAGCCGCCGTTCCAGAACCAGCCTCCGCAGCAGCCCGGCTACCCCGGGGCGCCCGGTCATCAGCCCCCGACCGCCGGACGCCGCCCCAGGACCGCGCTGACCGTCGCCCTCACCGCCGGTCTCACCCTCGCCGTCCTCGGCTCCCTCACCTGGGCGTTCGCCTCCTCCTACGGTTCCTCCACCGGGGTGAGCGCCGCGGGCGGCCTGCCGACCGACGACCCCTGCGCGGGCGTCGACGAGGTCACGCTCTCCAGGATGGACGGCGAGATCTTCTCCTGGCAGGCGGACACCTACAACAACGGGTGCAGCTGGGTCGTCACTCTGGGGGACCACGAGAGCACCATCCTCTCCTACAGTCGTTCCGTGCCGATGTCGGGGGCCGACGCCGACTTCGCGGAGGAACTGGACGATGAGGGCGAGGTGCCCCGCGACGTCGACAGCCTCTACGAGCTGATGGTCGAGAATGCCTCCGAGCTCTCGTACGAGTCGGACTCCATCAGGATCTTCGACAGCCAGGACCGGCAGCTCGACTTCGGGGACGAGAGCGTGATCGTCCTGGCCGACATCTCCTACTCGGATGACGAAATCAGCAGCCAGCGCGTCAACGTCATCGTCCGTGAGGGCCGGGTCGTCAGTCAGCTCAGCTACAGCCTGAGCGTCTGGAGCATCGAACCCATCGATCTGGACGAGGCCGAGGACCTGATCCGAGACATCACCGTCGACCTGTTCGGATGACGGACAGCGCTCTCCCTCCTCGACTCCGCTTCCCCTGAAACGTGCATGGACGACGTCCAGAACAGGAGATCGCCGTGTACAACGGCC
This sequence comes from Nocardiopsis valliformis DSM 45023, assembly GCF_000340985.1. Lineage (NCBI taxonomy): Bacteria > Bacillati > Actinomycetota > Actinomycetes > Streptosporangiales > Nocardiopsidaceae > Nocardiopsis > Nocardiopsis valliformis. The sequence goes on along the minus strand of NZ_ANAZ01000041.1, from coordinate 42,619 downwards.
CATCCCAGCAGTTCCCGCAGCAACCTCAGCAGCAGCCCCAATCCCATCCCCACCAGGGCCAACCCGCGCCGTCTCCGCGTCGGGGCGGTACCGGACGCACCATCGGGATCACCCTGGCGGCCACGATCGGTGTCTACGCCCTGATCGCCGGGGGTTTCTGGCTGGTCTCCTCCCCCGGCGCCGCCGTGGCAGGACCCGAGTTCGAGGGTCTGCCCACCGACCCCTGCTCTGTACCGAACGGCTCCCAACTCAACTCCGTCTCCGCGAGGCTGGCGAGCGCGCACCTGACCCCGAGCAGCTCCCGCTGCGTGTGGCACGTCGAGTGGTCGGACGGTTCCCAGGGAAGCTTGAACGTCAGGTACCGCTTCCCCGTGGACAGCGACAACGAGCCTCAGCGACGCGCGTCGGACGTCGAGAATGAGTACGAGGAGCGGTTCGAGCAGCTGACCGAAGGCGAGGTGGAAGACTACTGGACGGTGGAGGTCCAGGAGTCACGCGAACTGGACGTGGGCGAACAGGCGGTGGTGGCGCACGTACGGGAGGGCTATGAAGACCTTCGCGGCAAGGCCGAGGTGCTGGTCCTGGCGGACGGCGTGCTGATCGATGTCTGGGCCAGCGAGGTCTGGGACGAGAACCCTGGCCGCCCCGACTTCACCGATGACGAGGACACCCTGATCGCCATCGCCGAACGCGCCGTCAACCACCTGGGGTGACCGCCGCCGCGGGGCTCTTCAGAGCCTCCAGCTCCCTCAGGGTCAGTTCCGTGCCGGTCGTCCGGTTCGCCCCGGCGAACCGGACCGTCGGGACGAACCGGCTGTTCGGTCCGGCCTACCGGATGCCCGGTGAAGCGACTCAACGCCGGATCAGCCCATCCAAGTGACCTGGATGACCACGACCCGCTCGCCTCGGACGTCCGTGAGGCCGTCGAGGAGGCCGTCGGGGTCGTGTTTCCAGTGCCAGTCAGACACCCTCGACCTCGCGGTGCGCGGCTCGCACGATCTCTCCGGCGGTGTGGATCGCCTCGTCGCGGACACGGGGGTCCTTGTCATTGACGGCTTGCTCGGCTTCGCGTAGCTGGTGGGCGGTGGCGGGGCAGCGCTCGATGGCGACCGTGACCGCCCACTTGCGATAGAACATGCGGATCGGAACGACGCTGTCCTCTTCACCTGCTCGGGTGAACGCGTTCTGCATCTCCTCGAAGAACTCACTCAGCAGGGAGGGCGCGACCGTCGCCACAGCCTGCCGGAGTTCGGGAAGTCTCTGCGCGGGTTGCGGGATGATCGCGTCCGTGTCGTCGATGATCGGAAAAGTCATCTGCATCTCCCGATTCGCGTCAATGCCCGAGCCGTATCAACGCCAAAGGCCCGGCAAGGTGTGAACCTTACCGGGCCTTTGGCCTCTGTCGGGGTGGCGGGATTTGAACCCACGACCTCTTCGTCCCGAAGCCTATGCGGCAAGTCACCTGCCAGTATCGAACCCTAGCTGAACAGCACTTTTGGCGCTAGTAGGGTTCGGCATGGTTCGCATGAGTACGGCTCCCGTGGCCCCCTGCTTGGCCCCCTCAGTTGCCTTCCAAGCGGACCGCTTCCAGGCGGGATGGAATCCCTTCGGCGGGCTCTACGCGGCCATCTGGGGACGCCTGAGAGAGTCGATCCTCTGGGAGCACTCGGACGTCTGCTGGTGTCCAAACAGGGTGTCCAAACCCTGTCCAAGCCGGGTGTCCAAACCCTGTCCAAACCCGGTTTGGACACCCGCTGACCTGTAACACCACGCCGGGGTGTCCAGACCCGTTCCAGCCCGGACGTGACCGGCTCCCGGGAAGTCCGCCACATCCGCCACAGCCGACACCGCGCAGGCCAGCGGCGTGTTCTGTGTGGCGGCATCGTGGCGTGTGGCGGATACGTGCCCGCCACACTCCCCCACTGGCTAGCCAGGGTGAGGAGGGCTCAAGAGCACTCGGGCGAGAACCGCCATGTCGGTCACCACGATGTCAGCACCGAGTTCGCTGAACCTCTGAGCCTTTCCAGGGCGGTTCGCGTACCCCACCGACGCCACCCCGACCGACTGCGACACCTCGATGTCGGTCACTGAGTCCCCAATCATCAGAGCCTGCGCTGGGCTCACAGAGAGGTCTCTCAAAGCCTTCTTCAGCAAATAGGGGTTTGGCTTCATGAGGTGGGGAGAGGTCTTGTCACGGCCGACGACAGACACCACTAACCCGTCGAGCTTCTGGTTTTCCAGGAAGGCTTGTACTGCTTCGGGAGAGTTGTTGCTGACGACAGCGACAGGGGTGTCGAACTCGCGAGCGGCTTCGAGGAACTCGACAGCACCACTGGTGGGTGCCGCCTGCTGTACCGAGCGGACCTCTGCGGAAGTCAGGAAAGATTCCGCCCGCCCGTGATTCTTTGGTCCGGCTTCGTAGAGAAGTTCAAGGACTTTCATGGGGTCGGTCTCGGCCTTCATCTCAGGCGTGGCTGGAGTCCCTGCCTTGACCCCGTCATCCAAGAGGTCTCTCGCGACCTCAAGCGCCGGGTATCCAGCGAAGGCACTACACACGGGCCCGTCGAAGTCCAAGAGGAATGCTGCTGCTCCACGCATGAGGCTGGCCTGTTCGGGACTCATTCTTCTCGGTCCTTCGCGATCGTTGACCAGACACTGTCGAACCACATCTGAGACTGCGCGACGTACTGGGAGCCGGTCGACTCGGGGTCTTCATCCTTGGCCTGGTGGAAGAGAACGGTGTCTCTTCCCAGCAGGTCGTAGATTTCGGCTTTCTCCTTACCCAGCAGGACGGTGTTGGGGGCCACCGGATAGTAGCCGAAGAAGGTTTCAGCGCTGTTCAGGATGTATAGCTTGAACTGCGGTATCGCGGCATGCACGCGCGTTTCAACAGTGGCTTTTTCGACCAGCCCCAGCATTCCCAGTTCGTGAACAGCGTCCTCGATGCCCTGGGTGTGACGCATCATGATGCGCGCCATTCGCTTTCGCGCTTCGGGGTCGTCTCCCGATAGGTCAACCCTTCGGGGGACCGTCATGGGCTGCGTGGTGTCGGGCACGAGCAACCGGATGTGGATGCGCTGTGGAGTCAGGCGCCCATGTCGGACCTTGTCCAGCGGCTCCTGTAGCGCGCCGTGAAGGGTCTCGCCGCCGAAGCCTGCGAAGTCGATGGTGACAGCTTCTTCCTCGAAGCATCGTTCGATGTGAGGGCGCAGCCCGACCGGGCGGGAGGTCCGTTCGCGCACAAAGACACCGCTCCCCTGGCGGGAGACCACCAGGCCTTCCTCGCGAAGGGTGCGGACGGCTTGCTGGACCGTCATGCGGGCAACCCCGTAGGTCTTGGCCAGCTGGGGCCCTGAGGGCAGTTTCTCGCCGGGCTCGAACTTCCGGGTGAGGATCGCCGCTCGCAGGGAGTTGGCGACCTGGACGTAGGGCGGGCGCGGGTCATCTGGATCGAGTGCCATGCGAACACGTTACCGCAGGTTGGCTAGGCAACCTAGAAAAAACTCCATGGATGGCTTGACTTGGCTAGCCAAGCTAGCAATGATGGCCAAGTAAGCGAACGGTTCTGAACTGATCCGGACGCAGAAACCCCGACACGACCTGTTTCTTTGGCGAGAGCGGTCGTGCCGGGGCGCACCACCAGAACGAAGCAAGCCCCGAACTGGAGGAACCCCCATCATGCCCCAGACCACGAACCCCCAAGCCCCCGCCACCACCCCGATCATGCTTCCCCACCAGGGACGCGACCTGGAAACCCTCCTGGTCAACGCCCCGACCGAGGAATTGCGGAAGATGGTCCGTGAACTCTCCGCTGAACTGGACTGGGCCCTGCGCTCCTTCGCCCCCGCCGGCCGTCTGGTCGAAGCCGACGCTCACGAGCTGGTCACCCTCTACAAAGCCGCCCCGTTCAGCGACGCCATGCACGGAGTCCAGGTCACCCGCGCCCAAGCGCGCGACTTCGCCAACGCCCACCGGCAGGACCTGACTCCGTTCGCGGACGGGCTGACCCTGGCTTGCTGGGCACACGGTGCCTTCCCCGCTGATTCGAGCTTGGACCACGCCTGAGTCCCCAAGCCCTGGCCAGCGAGGAAGGAACCCACCTGAGATGAACACCCCCGAACACCGCCGTGTGCGCTCCTACCGCCGTGAATGGGCCCGTCGCCTCATCAGCCGCGGCAACGCCCCCACCGCTCCGCCGCCCCGCTACGGGTCCGAGGAGTGGTGCAACCTGCCCGACTCCCACCCCGCCAAGATCGCGGCCGTGGTGCTGGCCGCTGAGTCCTGGGCCTGGGGCAACGACGTTCTGGCCGCACGCGACCGCGTCAAGAACGCCCGCCACCCCGTCCCCGGGGATGCCGAGGAACTCCAGGGTCCCCTGTGCTGGGACTGGAACCACGCCCTGCACCACGACCACCCCCAGGACGTGAGCGAGGCAGACCAGGCGCCGCACCTGCGCGCGGTCGACGGGCGAGAGGGCACCTGATGCCCGCGACCACCACCAACGTCTGGGACACCGGCATGGGAACCATCCAAGAAGGCGCGCAGCTCCTCGACGAAGTCGAGGCGTTCCTACGCCGCTTCGTGGCCTTTCCCTCCGAGGCCGCCGCCGTGGCCACCACCCTGTGGGCCGCCCACGCCCACCTGCTCGACGGCTTCGACTCCACACCCCGCCTGGCGTTCCTGTCCCCCGAACCCGGATCAGGCAAGACCCGCGCGTTGGAGATCATCGAAACCCTGGTCCCCAACCCCATGCTGGCCGTCAACGCCACCCCGGCCGCGCTGTTCCGCGCCATCGGTGACACCGAGCACGCACCCACCGTCCTCTTCGATGAGATCGACACCGTGTTCGGCCCCAAGGCCAAGGACAACGAGGACCTGCGCGGGCTGATCAACGCCGGACACCGCCGCTCCGGGGTGGCCTACCGGTGCGTGGGGGATGGCTCCTCCCAAGCCGTGGTGGCGTTCAAGTGCTACGCCGCTATCGCCCTGGGAGGACTCGGGGAGCTGCCCGACACCGTGCTCACCCGGTCGGTCATCATCCGCATGCGACGCCGTGCCCCGCACGAGAAGGTGGCCCCCTACCGGGCACGACTCAATGAACCCGAAGGACACGCCCTGCGGGCGCGCCTGACTTCCTGGGCCAAGACCGTGGCCGACGTCGTGCGGGAGACCTTCCCCGACATGCCCGAAGGCATCAACGACCGCCCCGCCGACGTGTGGGAACCGCTGCTGGCCGTCGCCGACGCTGCCGGGGGCCAGTGGCCCGAGCGGGCACGCGCGGCGTGTGTGGAGCTGGTGGCGGGGTCCACCGACCCCACCAAGGTGTCGTTGGGCGTGCGCCTGCTGGATGACCTGCGCGCCGTGTTCACCCGGGCCGGGCAGGACAAGCTTCCTTCGGGGGTGATCATCGAGCAGTTGGCCGAACTCGATGACGCCCCCTGGGCTGAACTGGGCGGCAAGGGGTTGGACTCCCGGGGTCTGGCGCGGCTGCTCAAGCCCTACACCACCGCCGAAGGGGAGCCCATCAAGCCCCGCACGGTGCGCACCCCCACCGGCACCCCCAAGGGCTACCACGCCGCTGATCTGGCCGACGCCTGGGCGCGCTACCTGCCCGCCGCTGCCCCCGCCCCGGGGCAGGGTGGCGGACCCGCATCCGCCACACGCCACGAAGCCGCCACACCCAACACCCTTACTGAGCAGGCACAGCACCCGACCGTGTCGGTTGTGGCGGATGTGGCGGACTTCCCGCAAGCCGATACACGCGCGGTGGAGCGGGGTCCGTGCCTGGTGTGCGGGGCCAGCTTCCAGCGCTTCGAGGCCACCGCTCACCCGGGCACCTGCACCACGTGCCACACCCAGGGCCGCACCCCGGCACAACCCCAGTTCAGCCGTGCGAGCGCCCACGTGGCCCCGTCTGAGCGCTCACACCAGCCCGTGTGAGCACCCCGTGCGAGCGCACCCGCTCACACGGGGTGGCCAACCCCGGACCTTGCAGAGAGGTCGCAGGTCATCCCGTGTGAGCGCCCCTGAGCGCCCGTGTGAGCGCACCCCTGAGCGATCGGACCGAAGGAGCCCCGTGTACACCGAGCACACCCACCCGCCCGGACAGGTCCTGGCCACCCAGACCTTGCTGGTGCTGACCGCCCCCGACCCCGAACAGGCCCTACGCGAAGCCGCCACAACCCTGGCGCCGCTGCTGCTGTGCGGACAGCTCACCGAGGACCAGATCACCGACCCCTTGGAAGAAGCCGCATTCGACCGGGGAGTGGACGGCGACGACACAGCCACGATCCTCTACGCCCGCCTGAGCACGCTTTTCAACTGAACGAGAAGAACCGCACGCAAGACGGCCCCGGGACCGCCTGCCAGCTAACCCCCGAGGCCGCACCCCTCGAAAGGAGCACCACCCATCATGACCGTTCAGGACCTGCCCAAGCGACTATTCACCCTCACCGAGGCCGCACACGTGCTGTCGATGGGACGCACCCGCCTGTTCGCTGAGATCCGCACCGGTCGACTCGCCACCGTGGGCACCGGCAAGAACCGGCGCGTGACCGCCCACGCCATCGACGCCTATATCGACCTGCTCACGACCGAGGCCAACGCCGCCTGACACTTCCCCTGGCCGCTCCCGAACGGGAGCGGCCACCCCACCCTCTGAACCAGAACAGGAGAGCAGACAGCACATGGGGAGCAAGGAACCCAAGCCGAAGAAGACCAGGGGTCAGGCCGGACAGGGGACGGTCTACTGGGACGAGGCCAAGGGGTGTTTCCGTGGGGAGATCTCCTTGGGCTACACGCCCTCGGGGAAGCGGCGCCGCCCGAAGGTGTACGGGCGCACCAAGACCGAAGTCCGGGAGAAGCTGCGGGAGCTGGTCAAGGAGGCCAAGTCCGGTGTGAAGCCGTCCGCGACGTACACGGTCACGGACGCCGTGACCGACTGGCTCAAGCGAGGGCTCAAGGGGTGCTCGAAAGCGACCCTGGACAAGTGCCGGAACCTCGCGAACAAGCACGTCATCCCCGAACTGGGCAGGGCCAAGCTCAAGGATCTGACCGCCGACGACGTGGACGACTGGCTCGACAGCAAGGCGGGAGAGCTTGCGACCCGCACGCTCCGGGAGCTCCACGCCGTGCTGCGGCGAGCGATCCAGTTCGCGCAGCGTCGGGACAAGGTGCTCCGGAACGTCGCTGAGCTGGTTGACACCCCGCAGGGGAAGGAGGGCCGCCCGAGCAAGGCGCTCACCCTCTCGCAGGCACGCGACGTGCTCAAGGCGGCTGAAGGAACCCGCCTGTTCGCCTACGTAGTGCTGTCGCTGATGGTCGGTGTCCGGACCGAGGAGGCCCGTGCGCTCCGCTGGGAGCACGTCCACCTGTCTCCGCTCGCTGGGGTCCCTCCCCATGTGGAGGTGTGGCGGTCCGTCCGTGAGCACGGCGACACGAAGACGAAGAAGAGCCGCCGCACGCTGGCCGTGCCAGAACCCGTCGTGGAAGCTCTCAGGGCACACCATGCCGCGCAGGAGGACGACAGGAAGGTCGCGGGTGGCGCGTGGCAGGACAACCGCCTCGTGTTCGCCACAGTGGTCGGAACCGAGTTGGACGCGGCCAATGTCCGGCGCGCCTTCCGCGCGATCGTCAAGGAGTCGGGGATCGGAGGTAGCTGGACACCGCGCGAGCTACGCCACAGCTTCGTGTCGCTCATGTCGGAGAAGGGCGTGCCCCTCGAAGCCATTGCGCGACTGGTGGGTCACAGCAGCACCGCGACCACGGAGATCGTGTACCGGAAGGAGCTCCGGCCGGTCATCACTGAGGGCGCGGAGGTGATGGGGGACCTCTTCAAGTAGGAGCTGACTGTGACTTGCATCACTAAATTTGCGGTTCATGGCAGATAGGCCGGTCGAGAATGGTGCGGGTCTTCGCAGGTCAACAAGTGGCCGCGCATTCACTTAGTCAGAGTCAATGCTGTCTTGACCAGGGGATTTGTAGCTACACAATATCCAGGTGCTCTGAGGACGAGTTAGATTTGTACATGCGGAAGCCCGCCTTCTTTGTGACCGCCGGACGCTAGCGACGACGGTCGCCATTTTCTATCGCAGATTGCGGATAGAGGGAAGGAGATCATGGAGCCAACGCGCAGGTACCGATACCGGTGGGAGCCAGGGCCCTGGCGCCTACTTGAAGTCCTGCTTCGTCTCTTGGTGGAGATCATTAAGAGCAGCTAGGTCGACCCCTTCCTAAAGGAAGAGGTCGACCGTCTGTCAGGTAGAGTCCCGGCTATTGCTTTAGTGGGCTGGTCGGGGCTCTATCTGGCCTTCTGAGTGAAACTGAGCTCTGCGGTCCAGGGCCACTCTATATACAGTTTAACCCGTTTTTCTGTTGAGGCGGACGCCTTCGACCTCTACATGCTTCATGGGATTATGGGATCTCTTCTGGCATGAGAAGTCATCGCGCCAAGCGCAGAGGGTTGTCCTGGCGCTCGTTGCTGACTGGAGCTAGTGCCACCCTGGGGGCGCTAGGCCCCCTATTTGGCCCCAACACGACGAAGGCCGGTCCCGTAGGACCGGCCTTCGTGCTGGTCGGGGTGGCGGGATTTGAACCCACGACCTCTTCGTCCCGAACGAAGCGCGCTGCCAAGCTGCGCTACACCCCGAAGCAACGTCCCCAAGTCTAGCGGACTCAGGGAGTGCTTGTGCACGTCAATTTCTTCGGGGCGGAATCAGCAGCTCAGGAGGGTGCGACCAGGTCCAGGAGCGAGGCCTCGGGGCGGCAGCAGAAGCGCACCGGGGCGTACGGGGACGTGCCCAGGCCGCCGGACACGTGCAGCCACGCGTCGCCGTACCCGTTGAGCCCCCAGGCCCGTTTGCGGTCGATCCCGCAGTTGGTGACCAGTGTCCCGTAGAACGGCAGGCACAGCTGGCCGCCGTGCGTGTGACCGGCCAGCAGGAGCTGGTAGCCGTCGGCCTCGAAGCGGTCCAGGTTGGCGGGCTCCGGCGAGTGCAGCACGCCCAGCCGGATGTCGGCTGCCGGGTCGGCCGGGCCGGCGACGTCCTCGTAGCGGTCCAGTTTGATGTGCGAGTCGTGCACACCGGCCAGGGCCACGTCCAGGCCGTTGGCCTTCAGTGCACCCTTGTGGTTGTTCAGGTCCAGCCAGCCCGAGGCCGACATCGACGCGCCCAGCTCACGCCAGGGAAGGTCCGGCACCCGGCGCTTGTTGTAGTCCGTCTTGCTGGTCCGCCACAGGTAGCGCGCCGGGTTCTTCAGCTGCGGGGAGAACAGATCGTTGGACCCGTACACGAACGCGCCCGGGCGGTCCAGGAGCGGACCCAGGGCGTCCATGAAGGGCCCGACCGCCTCCGGGTGCGCCAGCGAGTCGCCGGTGTTGATCACCAGGTCCGGCTCGTACTCCTCCAGCCCTCGGATCCAGTCGATGAGCATCTTCCGGCCGGGCGTCAGGTGCGCGTCGGACAGGTGCAGGATCCGCAGGCGCGGGCTCCCGGGGGGCAGCAGGGGGAGTTCGTACCGGCGCAGCCGGAACCAGTTTCGTTCGATGACCGAGGCGTACCCCAGCCCGGCCACACCGACCGCGCCGGTGATCGCGGCCGCGCGCCCGAGCCGGCGCAGGAGTGGTCTGTTGTCGGCGCTCATCCGGCCCTCCTTCGTCGTCGACTGATCGTCTCAGATGCCGGGGCCGCCCTGTACGCAAACCGTTGGGCCGGTCGGGGCGGGCAGCCGTAGGATCGAGCCATGTCCGAACTCAAAGCCCGCCTCAAGTCCGACCTCACCACCGCCATGAAGGCGAAGGACAAGGTCCGCACCGCCACCCTGCGCATGGTGCTCACCACCATCGCCACCGAGGAGTCCGCGGGCTCCTCCCAGCGGTCCCTCGACGACGACGAGGTCACCAAGCTCCTCATCCGTGAGGCCAAGAAGCGTCGCGAGGCCGCCGAGGCCTTCGACAAGGGCGACCGCCCCGAGGCCGCCGCCAACGAGCGGGCCGAGAGCGAGGTCCTTTCGGATTACCTGCCCAAGCCCCTCACCGACGACGAGCTCTCCCAGCTGGTGGCCACGGCGATTACCGAGACCGGCGCCTCCGGGATGAAGGAGATGGGCAAGGTCATGAAGGTCGTCAACGCCCGGGTCGCGGGCCGGGCCGACGGCGCCCGCGTGGCCGCCGAGGTCAAGGGCCAGCTGGCGTAGCTGTTCCCGGGGCTCTCAGGGATCTCCCGGGCTTTCCGGGTCCTCAGAGCCCGGCTTCTCCCGTGCGGCTCCCCCGACCAGGCCTTCCGGGCCCTCCCGAGGTGCCGTGGCAACGTGAAGGGGGCGGTGGTGACCAGGTCACCACCGCCCCCTTCCGTATGCTCTTCGGCGCTACCTCACCGGGCCCCGTCTCTCAGGGTTTCAGGGGATCAGTCCCCGTCGCCCCGGGTGATCGGGCCCGCCGGGGTCACCGGGTACCAGTCGCCGCCGGGAGCGTCGTCGGTGCTGGCCCGGCCGCCGCCGCTGCTCAGGAACACGTTGACCGTGGCCCCCTCGGGGAGCCGGGTGCCAGGGTTCGGGTTGACCGCGGCCACCGAACCCTCGGACTCCGCTGACCGGACGGTCGTTCCGGACACGTTCACCACGTAACCGGCGGCCTCCAGTGCGGACACGGCGTCCGACTCACTCATACCCACGACGTTCGGCACACCGCCGTCGTCACTGGCGGGGCTGGCCTCGTCCTCGTCGTCATCATCGTCGTCGTTGCGGGGCGGGGCGGGCTCGGAGGTCGAGCCGAACTTGCCGGGCGCGGACGCCAGCTGCTCGGTTGCCAGGCCCTCATGGGCGCCGCGCATGGTCTCCTGCCAGATCGGGCCGGGGATCGTCGCCCCGTACACGACCCCGAAGTAGCGGTCGCCGATCTGGACGTTGCGCAGCGGGTGCTGCTGGGGGCCGCGGGGATCCCCGACGAACACGCTGCTGGCCATCTGCGGGGTGAACCCGGCGAACCATGCCGCCGCGGAACCGTCGGTGGTGCCGGTCTTGCCCGCGGCCGGACGGCCGATGCCCAGGCTGGAGGAGGTGCCGCCGTTGAAGGTCTGCGCCAGCAGGTAGCTGGTGCCGTCGGCGACGTCCTCGTCGATCACGCGCTCGCACTGCGGCTCGATGTCGATGGTGGTGCCCGCCTGGCGGTCCTCGATCTGGGTGATGGCCTGCGGCTCGCAGTACACGCCGCCGGAGGCGAAGGTCGCGTAGGCGTTGGCCACCCGCATCGGGGAGACCTCCTCGCTGCCGAGGGTGAAGCTGTTGTTGGCGAGGGAGTTGTCGTTCTCGGTGAACACGGTGCCGTCGGCGCGCTGCAGTCCGAGCTTCTCGGCCATCTCCATCGTGTTGCACAGTCCGGCGCGGGCCTGGAGCTGGGCGAAGTAGGTGTTGGAGGAGGACTTGGTGCCGGACACCATGTTGTGGTTGCCGGCGTTGCTGTCACCGGCGTTGCTCAGCTGCCACGGCTCCAGCCGCCCGCCCTTGCAGGAGACCTGTCCGGTCACCGTGGTGGAGCTCGGCGAGTTGAACGAGGTGCCGAAGGGCATGCCCTGGTTCAGCGCCGCGGCGAGGGTGATCGCCTTGAAGGTCGACCCGGCCTGGAAGCCGTTGCTGCCGCCGCGGTCGGCGTCGGTCACGAAGTTGATGGAGGTCTCGCCGAGCTTGCTCTCGTCGGGCCCGTAGTTGCGGCTCTGCATCATGCCGAGGATGTGGCCGGTGCCCGGCTCGATGACCGCCTGCGCGGCCACCTTGCGGGAGTCGTTCTTACGGGGCACCCACTTGTCCACGGCCTTCTGACCCGCCTCCTGCGTCTGCGGGTCCAGGGTGGTGTGGATCTCCAGGCCCGCCGTGCGCAGCCAGCGCGCCCGTTCGGTCTCGTTGGGGCCGAAGCGCTCGTCCTGCTCGATCTCCTGCACCACGTAGTCGCAGAAGAAGGGCTGGTCGCTGGGGACGCACCCGTTGGGCGGGGTGTCCAGGTCCAGCTCCATCTCCTCGGCCTTGGCCTCCTCGGCCTCCGCCTCGGTGATGGCCTCGGTGGCGACCATGCGGTCCAGGACGACGTTGCGTCGTTCGGTGGTCTGCTCGGGGAAGAAACGCGGGTTGTACAGGTACGGGTAGCGGACCAGGCCGGCGATGGTCGCGGCCTGGTGCAGCTCCAGCTCGCTCGCGGGCACCTGGAAGAAGTGCTGCGCGGCGGACTCGACGCCGTAGGCGCCGTCACTGAAGTAGGCGATGTTGAGGTAGCCCTCGAGGATCTCGTCCTTGGACATCCGCTGTTCCAGGGCGACCGCGTAGCGCAGCTCCCGGATCTTGCGGGCAATCGTCTCCTCGCGGGCCTCGTCCAGTTCCTCCTGCGAGGTGGCGGCCTCGATCTGGACGTTCTTCACGTACTGCTGGGTGATGGAGGAGGCCCCCTCGGTGTTGCCGCCCGCGGTTCGGATGGCGGCGCGCAGCGTGCCGGACACGTCCAGGCCGCTGTGCTCGTAGAAGCGGGAGTCCTCGACCGCCAGGATCGCGTCGACCATCACCGGGGAGATGTCGTCGATGTCGACGAGCTCGCGGTTCTGGTCGAAGATCTCGGCGATCACGCCGCCTTCGCTGTCATAGATGGTGGACCGCTGCGGGGGCGGCGGTGTCTCCAGTTGACTGGGCATGTCCAGGAAGCCGCTGGCGACGTTGCGGGCGGTGATCCCCATGCCGCCGACTGCCGGGAGGGCGAGCGCGGCGACGAGGAGACCGGCGATCACGCCGACGACCACCAGCTGGCTGATTCTTTGAAGCAATGTCCCCTGACCCACCCCATCAGACTAAGTGACCACGAACGCTCAAAAGCGGTGCGATCGGTAACGGACGGTGCGCTTTGGCGCTGAATCGCCCATGCCGACGCACGAGCCGTGCCCCCGGACCATCTTTCCACGGTTAACGCTGACCGGCCTCTGTCCGGTTCGTCCGACCTGTGCCCCTTCCCCTACTCGGGGAGGGGAGGGCCGGTCGCGCAATGGCCCGCTCGGGCCATATCCATGAGACGGAAAGTGGGTCGAGTGGGTTCTGTTGGCGCGGCGATCCGAACCGTACTTTCGAGATACGGGGGTGTCGTGACAACACGTGCACGTAGCACCCCACGCGGTAGCGGGAGGCCACCGTGTTCACCTCCACTCAACCAGAGCACAACAACCACCTGGGACCGCGAGCGCAACCATACGTCTGGGAAGTGGGCCACATGTGGACCAACCAGTGGACGACGAAGGCACTGTGCCGACAAATCGATCCCGACGCACTGTTCGTTCAGGGGGCCGCGCAGAACCGGGCCAAGCTCTTCTGCCAGGGCTGTCCCGTACGCACGGAGTGCCTGGCGGACGCGCTGGACCACCGGGTCGAGTTCGGGGTCTGGGGCGGCATGACCGAACGTGAGCGTCGCTCCCTGCTGCGCAAGCACCCGGAGGTCACCGACTGGGGGCCCCTGCTGGAAGGGGCACGGGGGCAGGGCGCGGACGACCTGTCCCGGTTCGTGCGGGTTCTGGGGGAGGCACTCGCCTGAGCCCGGCGGGACTCAGCGGGTGTCCGGGGTTTCCTCCGCGGTCTCCTCCGGTCCCTCCACCGCATCCTCCGGCTCCCCGGCGAGTGCGGATCCCACCCCGCGCAACCCAGCCAGGTCGTGCACGTCCTCGGGCCGCGCCGAGACCTCGGTCACCCGGACCCCTCGGTGCGCGGACAGCAACCGGGACCGCAGCCGTGCCTCGCGTTCGTGTGTGCGCACCCGCTCCGCGTGCAGCCGCAGCGCCGCCTCCGCCAACGGGTGGGTGCCCGCCTCCGCGAGGGCCTTCGCCGCGGCCGACGCCTCGACCGCGCCCAGACGTCCCCCGGGGCCGGTCGGCAGCGGGTGCGTCCGGTTGATCACCAGCCCGGCCAGCGGCATGGAATCCTTCGCCAGCCGGTCCATGAAATAGGAGGCCTCGCGCATCGCGTCCGTGTCCGGGATCGCCACCACCACGAACGCCGTCCCGGGCGTCTGGAGCAGCCGGTAGGTGCGCTCGGCGCGCTCCTGGAAACCGCCGAACACCGTGTCGAAGGCCGAGACGAAGGCGCGTAGGTCGGTCAGGAACTGGGTGCCGACGATCTTGCCCACCACCGAGCTCACCACGTTGAACCCGGCCCCCAACAGCCGGAACGCTCCGGTGGCGGGGGTGCTCAGGAAGCGGATGAGCTTGCCGTCCAGGAACCGGCCGAGCCGCTTGGGGGCGTCGAGGAAGTCCAGCGCTGATCGGCTGGGCGGGGTGTCCACCACGATCAGGTCCCACTCGCCGGACTGGCGCAGCTGTCCCAGCTTCTCCATCGCCATGTACTCCTGCGTGCCGGAGAAGCTCGTGGAGAGGGTCTGGTAGAAGGGGTTGGCCAGGATCTGGCGGGCCCGCTCGGGGTCGGCGTGCTCCCTGACCACCTCGTCGAAGGTCCGCTTCATGTCGAGCATCATGGCGTGCAGGCTGCCCTCGCCCGGCTCGCCCGTCCCGGGCAGCGGTACCGGGCGTGGGGTGTTGTCCAGCTCCGCCAGCCCCATCGACTGCGCCAGCCGCCGGGCCGGGTCCACGGTGATCACCACGGTCCGCCTGCCGCGTTCGGCGGCCCGCAGACCCAGCGCCGCGGCGGTGGTGGTTTTGCCGACCCCGCCCGCCCCGCAGCACACGACGATCCGGGTCCGCGGGTCGTCCAGGAGCGCGTCCACGTCCAGACGGTCGCCTTCTCCCGCGTCCGGGTCCAGACGGTTACCCTCCCCCGCGTCGACGTCCTGCCGGTTGCTCGTCTGCTCGGTCACCGTCCCACCCCCTGCTCGGTCAGCCGCCGTGCCAGGTCGGCCAGCGCGGCGCGGTCCACCCCGCCCTCCAGTCGGGGCAGCTCCACCAGCGGTCGGCCCAGCGCTTCGAGCTCACCCCGGACCCGCTCCTCCAGGCGATGGCGCAGGGCGTAGGCCCGCACCTCCCCGGCCAGGTCCGCGACCAGCTCCTCGTGGTGTTCCAACAAGGCGGGGTCCAACCGCGCGGCCTTCAGCCCTGAGGCGAGCTCGGCGGTGTCCAGGTCCGCGGCGGCCGCGGCGGCCAGGTCGGTCTCGTCGAGCAGCGGCGCGGCGACCATGTTCACCACGACCGCGCCCAGGTTGAGGCCCAGTTCCCCGATCTCGGCGATCCCGTCCCGGGTCTCCTGGGCGGGCATCTCCTCCAGCGCCGTCACGAAGTGCACCCGGGTCTGCGCGGAGCGGATGACCTCCATGACCCGGTCGGCGTGGTTGCGGATCGGGCCGACCTTCGCCAGCCCGGCCACCTCGGAGTTGACGTTCAGGAACCGCCCGATCCGCCCGGTGGGCGGGGCGTCCATCACCACGGCGTCGTAGTGGAAGGGCGCGTCGGAACGGGTGTCCGTGGCGCGGCGCCGCGCTCCCGCGCGCCGCCGGACCGCCTCGGTCGCCTTGCCGGTGAGCAGGACGTCCCGCAGCCCGGGGGCGATCGTGGTGGCGAAGTCCACGGCGCCCAGCTTGGTGAGCGCCTGACCGGCCCGCCGCATCCCGTAGAACATCTCGAGGTATTCCAGCAGGGCCGCCTCGGCGTCCGCCGCCAGCACGTGCACGGAACCGCCGTTCGGCGCGGAGATCATCTCGCGTTCCTCGTAGGGCAGCGAGGGGCTGCCGAGCAGGGTGGCCACCCCCTGGCGGCCCTCCACCTCGACCAGGAGCACTCGCCCGCCCCGGGACGCCAGGGACAGTGCCAGCGCCGTGGCGGCCGTCGTCTTCCCCGTACCGCCCTTGCCCGTCACGATGTGCAGCCGGGCACCGGCGAACGCCGCCGCTGGATCGCCTTCCCGCGGTCCCTGTTCACGATCGTTCACCCCACGAAGTCTATGCGCGGGCCCTCGTCGGGGGTGGCCGCGGGCAGGGCGCGCCCTGCCCGCGGCCGTACCGGAGACGTACCGAAGGCGTAGGGCGCGTGCGGCGCGCCCTACCCGAGACCCGTCGGAAGTGCGCTGTGAAGTCGGCTCCCGGCCCAGGCGTGACCCGGTACGCCTGGCCTGCCGGGTGTGTGCGGGTGAGTAAGGTGAGCGGCGTTGAGGTGCGGTCCCACGGGCCGCCGGTGACCGAGAGGGGTAGACGATGACCAAGTGGGAGTACCAGAGCGTGGCTCTGCTGTCGCACGCCACCAAGCAGATCCTGGACAACTGGGGCGAGGACGGCTGGGAGCTCGTCTCCGTCGTGCCCGCGCCGCTGCCCGAGGGCACCGACCCGCGCAACCAGCAGTACGTGGCCTACATGAAGCGGGCCAAGTAGATGGCGACCCCCGAGGAGCGCATCGCCGAGCTGGGGCTGACCCTGCCCGAGGTGGTTCCCCCGGTCGCTGCCTACCAGCCGGCCGTCCGCAGCGGTGACCACGTCTATGTCTCCGGCCAGCTGCCGTTCGTCGACGGCAAGCTGCCCGCGACCGGCAAGGTCGGCGCCGAGGTCGACGCCGATACCGCCAAGGATCTGGCCGCCCTGTGCGCGCTGAACGCCATCGCCGCGGTGCGCGCCGAGGTCGGCGAGCTGGCCCACGTGGTGCGGATCGTCAAGGTGGGCGGCTTCGTCGCCAGCACCCCCGACTTCACCGGTCAGCCCGGTGTGATCAACGGGGCCAGCGAGCTGCTCGGCAGCGTGTTCGGCGAGGCCGGGGTGCACGCCCGCGCCGCCGTCGGTGTCGCGGCCCTGCCGTTGGACGCCCCGGTCGAGGTTGACATGATCGTCGAGGTCCGCTGACCGGACCCGAGGACCTCCCGGGCCACAGCGCGGCTTTCGTGAACGACAGGAGTACGTCGATGACCGAGAACGACGGTGTGGCCCGGAAGGACAGTGTGGTCCGGCCCCGTCCCGCCGCCACCGTGATGTTGTTGCGTCCGGCGGCGGACACCTCGACGGCCGCGGACGCCGAAGGCGCCGCGGACACGGCCGGTGCCGTCACGGAGACCGTCACGGGCGCCCGGGCGGAGCGCCCCATGGAGGTCCTGCTCATGCGCAGGGTCCCCTCCATGGGCTTCGCCCCGGGCGCCTTCGTCTTCCCCGGCGGCCGGGTGGACGAACGCGACGCCGACGGCGACCTCCCGTGGACCGGCCCCAAGCCCGAGGAGTGGGCCGAGGTCCTGGGCACCGACGTGCCGATGGCCCGGGCCCTGGTGTGCGCCGCCGTCCGGGAGACCTTCGAGGAGACCGGCGTCCTGCTGGCCAGCGAACCGGAGCGGGCGGGGGAGGAGGCCATCACCCTCGATACCGCCACCGACGACTGGGAACGGGACCGGCTCGGCCTCATCGACCACACCCACTCCTTCACCGAGGTGCTGAACCGGCGCGGGCTCGTGCTGCGTTCGGAGTGGCTGCGCGCGTGGTCCCGGTGGATCACCCCCAAGAACCAGCCGCGCCGCTTCGACACCTGGTTCTTCACCGCCGAACTCCCGCCCGGGCAGGCCCCGCGCGATGTCGGCGGGGAGGCCGACCTCACGCAGTGGACGGATCCGTCCGTGGTCGCCGCCGAGTGGGAGGCGGGGCGGATGCCGATGCTGCCGCCGACCGTCATTGCCTGCGCTGAGCTGGCGGAGCGGAGGACCCTCCGAGGTGTGAGGGAAGCTCTACGGGATATCGTTCCCATCGAACCGGACGTTCGGGAAATCGACGGTCAGATCCGTGTCGTTGCCCCGGACGGCAGCGACTTCCCCCTACCGAAGCCCAACGCGAATCCGTGAGTGTCCGCACCCGTTGGTGTGGAGTGCTCTGTCGCGGAAAGGTTTCCCAGCATGTCCTCTTGGCCGTCCTTCAGACCAGTCCGGTTTCGGCGAGCGAAGCGAGGTGCGATGAGGATCGACGGTTCCGGGACACTGCGCGCCGGCTGCGTACTGTGCCCTAACCCAGGCCCGATGACGTTGGAGGGAACCAACACCTGGATCCTGCGGGAACCGGGTGCGCGCGGGGTCGTGGTGGTCGACCCCGGGCCGCACGACGAACGGCACCTGGAACGGGTGGCGCGGACCGTGCAGGAGCAGGGCGCCCAGGTCCTGATGACGCTGGTGACCCACCGGCACTTCGACCACGGCGAGGGCTCTCGGTATTTCTCGGAGCTGACCGGCGCCCCGGTGCACGCGGTCGACCCGCAGATGCGGGTGAGCGGTTCGGGACTGGAGGACGACCAGCTGATCCGCGCGGACGGTCTGGAGCTGCGGGTCCTCGCGACCCCCGGCCACACGGACGACTCGATCTGCCTGTTCTTGGAGGCCGACAGCGCCATCCTGACCGGCGACACGATCCTGGGCCACGGCACCACGGTGATCGACGGTGACGACGGCCTGGCCCCCTACATGGACTCGCTGTACCGGCTCCGGGACCTCACCAGGGAACACCAGGTGCGGACCCTGCTGCCGGGCCACGGCCCGATCCTGACGTCGCCGCTGGCGGCGCTGAACTCCTACATCGACCACCGCGAGGCGCGCCTGGCGCAGGTCCGCGACGCGGTGGAGGCCGGCGCGACCAGGGTGGACGAGGTCATCGACCGGGTCTACCCGGACGTCGTGGAGAGCGTCCGTCCGGCGGCCGCCTCCTCGGTCCGGGCGCAGCTGCGCTACCTGGCGACCAAGGGGGAACTCCCCGAGGGCGTCGAGAACTGACGCGAGACACGAAGAAGTAAGACGTGAACCGGCGGGCCTGCCGGCCAGAGCAGGCCCTACACGGCCCTGGATGCCCCCTGACAGCGCTGCGGCCGTCACCCCGAAGGGCGACGGCCGCACAGCGTCTTGGGTTCCGCTGAGGCGTTCTGGCGTGTGCCAGAGCCGATCAGAGCCAGCCGGAGCCCGCTGGAATCCGTTAGCGGGCGCGGCGGCGCATGCGCTCGACGTCCAGCAGCACCACGGCCTTGGCCTCGATCCGCAGCCAGCCGCGCAGGGCGAACTCGGCGAGGGCCTTGTTGACCGTCTCACGGGAGGCGCCCACCAGCTGGGCCAGCTCCTCCTGGGTGAGGTCGTGGTGCACGTGCAGGCCGTCGTCGCCCTCCTTGCCGAACTTGTCGGCGAGCTCGAGCAGGGCCTTGGCCACACGGCCGGGCACGTCGGTGAAGACCAGGTCGGCCATCACGTCGTTGGTCCGGCGCAGACGAGCGGCCAGCGACTTCAGCAGTTGCAGACCCACCTGGGGGCGGCTGGACAGGAACGGCCGCAGGTCGTCGTGGCCGAGCCCGGCAAGCACGGAATCGGTGACGGCCACGGCGCTCGCGGTGCGCGGGCGCGGGTCGAACAGGGACAGTTCACCGAACATCTCGCTGGGGCCGAGCACACCCAGCAGATTCTCGCGGCCGTCGACGGCCGTGCGGGTCAGCTTCACCTTCCCGCTGAGGATGACGTACAGGCGGTCACCCTCGTCACCTTCGTTGAACAGGGTCTGACCGCGACCGAGGCGCACCTCGTTCACCGAGGAGCGGAGCGCGGCAGTGTCCTCCTCGTCCAACGGCTCGAACAGAGGGGCCTTCCGGAGCACCTCGTTGATCTCGTCCACACGTCCTCCTAAAACCTGACCGTCAACAGTGTGACGTATATCGCAACCGGGTGTGAAACCAGGTCGTTACCTCGGCTTGTCCGCCGGGAGACAACGTGCCCACAACAGCCGACGTCAGCCCATGCGATCCTAGTCGTAATCGGTCTGTGTCAGGGCTTGTCCGCGCCGTGTGACCGGACATTGGTTACATAATCTCGGTCACCAGGCGAAACGACGGCGCGCCGCCGAATTCCGACGACCCGGGTGTGCCCCCGCACCCTGACGCCTACCCTGTGACGATGCCTCGTGACACCCCAGAGCCCGGTGACTCCGCGCCCCGTGACACCGCGACATCCGATGCGGCCGTGCCCGCGGAGAAGACCACGCCCACCGGCGAGAGCCGACTCGCGCTGGTCCGACGCGCCCGGAAGATGTACCGGGAGCTCTCGGAGCTGTATCCGGACGCCCATGCCGAACTGAACTTCACCACCCCGCTGGAGCTCCTGGTCGCGACGATCCTGTCCGCGCAGTGCACGGACAAGCGGGTTAACCAGGTCACTCCGGCGCTCTTCGCGCGCTATCCCGACGCCGAGGCCTACGCCTCGGCCAGGCGCGAGGATCTGGAGGAGATGATTCGTTCGACGGGGTTCTTCCGGGCCAAGGCCAACAGCCTGCTGGGGCTTGGTCAGGCCCTGTGCGAACGACACGGTGGCGAGGTTCCTGGAAACCTCGCCGACCTGGTCAAACTACCCGGTGTAGGACGAAAGACCGCAAACGTACTGCTCGGTAACGCCTTTGATGTGCCAGGGATCACCGTGGACACCCACTTCGGGCGTCTCGTCCGCCGTTTCGGGTGGACCGACGAGCAGGATCCGGTCAAGGTCGAGCACGCGATCGGCGAGCTCTTCCCGCCCAAGGACTGGACGATGTTGTCCCACCGCGTGGTGTGGCACGGCCGCCGCGTCTGCCACGCCCGCAGGCCCGCCTGCGGCGCCTGCGTCCTGGCCCACTGGTGCCCCTCCTTCGGCGAGGGCCCCACGGACGAGACCACCGCCACGAAGCTCCTCCGCATGCGCTCGTTCGCCTGACCCGGACGCACTTCGCGCTCGTGTCCTGGCCAGGGGACCGGTCGCCTCCTGTCCGGGATCTGCCCTGTCCCCCTGGCCTGCCCTCAGCCCCGTCCTCGGCCCGGGCTCACCGCGGGCGGGTTCAGGGGGCGGCAGTTTGTACCCTGATCACGTGAGAGCGCACACATCGGCCCCCCTGCGAACTCACCCGTACACCCGTCGGCGCGACAACCCCCGGAACAGGTTCTGCGTATGAACTCGACCCCGCTCTGGCTGTCCGCGCTCGCGGACGCCGCTCAGGTGATGCCGGTACCCCCTCCGATGCGCCCGCCCGCACAGGGAGGCCGTGAGTCGGCCGTACTCATCCTCTTCGGCGAGACCGAGCGGGGCCCCGACCTGTTGCTCATCCAGCGCAACGACGGACTGCGCCGCCACGCGGGCCAGCCCGCCTTCCCCGGCGGGCGGATCGAGCTCACTGACCCCTCCCCGGAGGCCGCCGCGCTGCGCGAGGCCGAGGAAGAGACCGGCGCCGTCCCCACCGGGATCGACGTGGTCGGCCGCCTGCCCGAGCTCTACCTGAGCTTCAGCGACTTCCGGGTCGCCCCCATCCTCGGCTGGTGGCGCGAGCCCTCCGAGGTGCGGGCCGCCGACACCGGTGAGGTCGCCGCGGTCTCCCGGGTGCCCGTCGCCGACCTGGCCGACCCGGCCAACCGGGTCAAGGTCCGCTACGGGGGCGGCCCGATGTGGGGACCGGGCTTCCGGGTCGACAACATGCTCGTGTGGGGCTTCACGGGCGCGATCATCGACAGCCTGCTCACTCTCGGGGGATGGGAACTTCCCTGGCGTGACGCGGCTCTAACAGACGTGTTCGAAGCCACCCCGCAGGGCCTCCGTCCGGTCGGGTAACGCTCACTTCTTGGAGGGCATCCGTGCTCGACGCGGTTTTGGTCGTCCTGTTGCTGCTGTTCGCGGTGACCGGCTACCGGCAGGGTTTCATCGTCGGCGTGTTCAGCTTCGTCGGCTTCATCGGAGGAGGGATCCTCGCGGCGGTCACCGCGCCGGGACTCATTCAGGAGTGGGTGGCCGACCCGGGGCGCCAGGCACTGCTGGCCATCGCCGTGGTGTTCCTGTCCGCCGCGCTGGGCCAGTTCATCTCCTCCTACCTGGGCACGCTGGTCCGCAACAGGGTCACCTGGGACTCGGCTCGGGTCGTGGACGCGCTGGGCGGGGCCGTGGTCAGCGGGCTCTCGGTGCTCCTGGTGGCCTGGTTCATCGGCAGTACGGTGGCTAACTCGGCCCTGCCGTACGTTTCCAACCAGGTCAAGGACTCGCGGATCCTCCAGTCGGTGGATTCGCTGATGCCGCCCGCCGCCCATCAGGGTTTCTCGACCTTCCGCCGGGTCGTGGACCAGAGCGCGTTCCCGCAGGTGTTCAGCGGTCTGGGCACCGGTGAACTGGCCGAGGTGGAGCCGCCCGACCCGGACGTGCTCACCACCCCCGAGCTCATCGAGTCCAGCCGCAGCGTGGTCAAGGTCCTGGGCACCGCGCCCAGCTGCCAGCGGCGGGTCGAGGGCACCGGCTTCGCCTACGGCGATGACCGCATCATGACCAACGCCCACGTGGTCGCCGGGGTCACCGAGGACCTGCGCGTGGTCACCAGGGACGGGTACCAGCTGGAGGCCACCCTGGTGCTGTTCGACGCCCAGCAGGACCTGGCCGTACTGCACGTGCCGGGGATGGAGCTGTCGCCGCTGGAGTTCAACGGTGAGGCCGCCCAGGGCGATGACGCGGTCGTGGCGGGTTTCCCGCGCAACAGCGGCTTCACCGCCGTTCCCGCTCGGATCCGTGCCAAGCAGACCGCGCAGGGCTCGGACTTCTACCACTCGCAGCAGGTGAGCCGGGAGATCTACCAGGTCCGCGCCGTGGTGCGCCCGGGCAACTCCGGCGGCCCGCTGCTGGCCCCGGACGGCACGGTGTACGGCGTCGTGTTCGCCGCGGCCACCAACGAGGACGAGACCGGTTACGTGCTGACCGCGGACGAGGTCGCCGAGAACGCCGAGGCAGGTCTGACGGCCACCTCGGAGGTCTCCTCCCAGACCTGCGACTGAGCCGGGCCCCGGGGCCGGGAGCCGTGCTCTCTGCCCCGGACACCGAACAGTCCGGGCGCCGAACGCATGACGAAGGGGCACCTCCCACACCGGGAGGCGCCCCTTCGTTACGTGCTGTCTGTTTCGAGCTAGTTCGAGCTCGGGTTCTGGGTCTGGTCCGCCTGGAGCGGCCAGCTCATCCGAACCACCGTGCCCGAGTCCTTGGGCTCGATGGACACCTCATCGGCGAGACCGGTGATCACCGCCAGGCCGAGGCCGGGGGAGAACCCGGAGATTCCGCCGGGAGGGGTGTCCTCGCCGTCCAGGAAGAGGCCGTCGAGCAAGGGCTCCAGGTGGTTGGCCATCTCGTCGGTGTCCTTGGCGGGGGCACGGTCCGAGACGACGACCTCGAAACGTCGTGTAGCGCTCCCGTTGGCGCGCAGCGTTCGGCTCGAGGTGTCGGTGCGGGGGTCCGACACCGGATCAGGTCCGCTTCCGTCGATCAGCTGGAGCAGGATCGGCTGTGTGGGGCAGTGCAGCTTGTGGGCCGCCACCGCCCGGGAGCAGGCCTCTCCGACCGCCAGCCTGATCTCGTCGATCGCGGAGGCCGCGATGCCCGCCCGGCGTGCGACGGTCGCGGCCATGAGCCGCGCCGTGCGCACGTGGGCGGGAAGCGCACTGATCGTGAGCGTGATGGTTGCCATCGCTCGCTCTGGGTTACTTCGAGGAGCGCTTGTCGATGGCTTCCTGCACCGAACCGTGGATGCCGAACACCTTGGTCAGGCCGGTGATCCGGAAGATCTTCAGGATCCGCTCCTGGGTGCAGACCAGGTCCAGGGTCCCGTCGTGAGCACGGACCCGCTTCAGGCCGCCCACAAGCACACCGAGGCCCGTCGAGTCCAGGAACTCCACCTTCTCCATGTTGACCACGAGGTGGAAGTTGCCCTTGTTGACCAGGTCGATCAACAGCTCACGGAGCCGGGGCGCGGTATAGACATCGATCTCACCCTCAACGACGACGATCTCGGTGTCGCCCTCGGTGTAATGATCAAGCTTCAAATCCACAAGTCCTCCAGCGCCGAACCGCGAAATATCGCGAAGTATCTCTGCCGGGCGTTACCCCACCAGCACGCATTCAACCACGGGTCTCGTGAGTGTCTTCCCGCTATGTACAGGAAAACAGTCACCCCGCGCCACTCCTACCCCGGATGTCACACTGAAACCGATGTCGACCGTTGACCCGGCCTCGGGGCGAGGGCCAGCAGCTCGTGAACGTGTCCAGTGAGGAAGGGACTCGATGAGGCGATCGGAGCCCGTGCTCCCCGGTGTGTGGCGTGACGACAACCGGTACCCGCAGGTCACCCATATCGAGCATGTGGCCCGGAACGCGGGTGTGAGCGGGGACTGGCCGGAGTGGACAGCCCCCCACCTGGTCGAACGA
The DNA here is from genome assembly GCF_000340985.1 of Nocardiopsis valliformis DSM 45023. Classification (NCBI taxonomy): domain Bacteria; kingdom Bacillati; phylum Actinomycetota; class Actinomycetes; order Streptosporangiales; family Nocardiopsidaceae; genus Nocardiopsis; species Nocardiopsis valliformis. Next base: position 18,484 of record NZ_ANAZ01000041.1, on the reverse strand, counting down.
CTGGCCGAACGGGGGATCACGGGTCCGTGGTCCCACCAGGCAGCCGCCGCCGACCTCGCACGCTCGGGCCGTGATGTGATCATAGCCACGGGTACCGCCTCGGGGAAGTCGCTTGCCTTCCTTATGCCCGCGGCGGAGGCGGTTGACTCCGGTGAAACGGTTCTGTACCTCTCACCGACCAAAGCGCTCGCCCAGGACCAACTCAGAGGAATTACGGACCTGGGACTTTCGGGCATGCGGGCGGCGGTCTATGACGGGGACACCACCGCCGAGGAGCGCTCCTGGGTGCGCGAGCACGGCAACTACGTCCTGACCAACCCGGACATGCTGCACCACGGGATCCTGCCCAGGCACGGGGCGTGGTCCAGGTTCCTGCGGCGGCTCCGCTACGTGGTGATCGACGAGGCGCACCGGTACCGGGGGGTCTTCGGCTCGCACGTCGCGCAGATCCTGCGGCGTCTGCGCAGGGTGTGCGCCCGCTACCGCTCGGAGCCGGTGTTCGTCCTGGCCTCGGCGACCTCGGGCTCACCGGCCGAGAGCGCCACCCGGCTGACCGGGGTCCCGGTCACCGCGGTGAGCGAGGACGGCTCGCCCCGGCCGGGGATGTCCGTCGCCCTGGTCGAGCCGGAGATGACCGATCTCACCGGTGAGCACGGCGCCCCGGTGCGCCGGACCGCGCCCTCCCAGGCCGCTGAAATGCTCGTTGACCTGGTCCGAGACGGGGTCAGAACGCTGGTGTTCGTGCGTTCGCGCCAGGGCGCGGAGGTGGTCGCGCTGAACGCCCAGCGGATGCTCACCGAGAACGGCGAGCACGACCTCGCCCGCCGGGTGGCCGCCTACCGCGGCGGCTATCTGGCGGGTGAGCGCCGGGAACTGGAGGAGGCCCTGCGCTCGGGTGAGCTCCTGGGCCTGGCCAGCACCAACGCCCTGGAGCTCGGGGTGGACATCAGCGGCCTGGACGCCGTGCTCATTGCCGGCTGGCCGGGCACGCTGGCGTCGCTCTGGCAGCAGGCGGGCCGGGCGGGGCGACGCGGGGAGGACGCCCTGGCGGTCTTCATCGCCCGGGACGACCCCCTGGACACCTACCTTGCGCACCACCCGGAGGCTATTTTCGGGCGTTCGGTCGAGGCCACCGTCCTCGATCCGGAAAACCCGCACATCCTCGGTCCGCACCTGTGCGCGGCGGCCCAGGAACTACCGATCACCCGTGCCGACTTCGACCTCTTCGGCGAGACGACCGAGGGGCAACTGGCCGGACTCGTGGCCCGGGGACTGCTCAGAAAGCGCCCACGGGGTTGGTTCTGGACAAGCCATGAACGGGCAAGTGACCTAGCCGATATTCGCGGGGCGGGTGGCCCACCGGTCCAGATCGTCGACACCGCCAGCGGCCAGCTGCTCGGCGAGATCGACGAGGCGGCCGCGCACGGCACCGTCCACGCGGGGGCGGTCTACCTCCACCAGGGCGCCACCTACCTGGTCGACGACCTCGACCTGGACGAGGGCGTGGCCCTGGTGCACACCGCCGAACCGCCCTACAGCACCTGGGCCAGGGACACCACGGACATCACCGTGAAGTCCGTGCTGCGCGAGGAGGCCTGGCCGAGCGGCGCCACGGTCTACTTCGGCGAGGTGGAGGTCACCCGCCAGGTGGTGGGCTTCCTCAAACGCGACGTGCGCACCGGTTCGGTGCTCGGAGAACAGCCGTTGGACATGCCCGAGCGCACCCTCCAGACCCGCGCGGTCTGGTGGACCCTGCCGCACGAGGGAGAGAACCGGCTCCGTAAGGAGGACGTGGCGCTCCTGGGCGCCGCCCACGCCGCCGAGCACGCGGCCATCGGCCTGCTCCCGCTGCTGGCCACCTGCGACCGCTGGGACATCGGCGGTGTCTCCACCGCCGTACACGGGGATACCGGGAAGCTGACGGTGTTCGTCTACGACGGCTACGACGGCGGCGCCGGATTCGCCGAACGCGGCTACGCCCGGGCCCGCGAGTGGCTGGGCGCCACCCGGGCGGCGATCGCCGACTGCGAGTGCGAACAGGGCTGCCCCTCGTGCATCCAGTCACCCAAGTGCGGAACCGGCAACGAACCCCTGAGTAAACCGGGAGCCCTCCGCCTCCTCGACGAGGTCCTGGGAACCGGCGCCCCGGATCCCGCAGTGGGCCCCGGGCACACAGAAGACAGGAATTCCGCCGAGAAGGCCGAGGAGACCGGGACCCCCGCGACGGACAACGGCTGACCGGGAGGCGTTCCCCAGGAGCGGATGGCGGGGTGTGCGGGCGGGGAAGTTATCCACAGGCTGGGGACAGCGGCTTTCGCTCCGGACCGCAACGACGCAACCTGGAATGGCCGGACGGAACCCTCTCCGTCCGGACCACCCGGGAGGTCCCATGTTCTCTTTCCCGTGCCTGATCCTGCCCTCGTTCGCCTCTGACCGGGGCATGAGCACCGCCGAGTACGCGATGTGCACCGTCGCCGCGGTCACCTTCGCCGGCGCCCTCATCCTCATCCTCGGCGGCGAACCCGTCAGCTCGGCTCTTCGAACGATTATCACCGATGCCCTCCAAGCCCGCCCCTGACCGCGGCTCCGTGACGATGGAGACCGCGATGGTGCTCCCCTCGCTGCTGCTCATGCTGGCCATCGCGTTCAGCGCGCTGGCCGCGGCGGCCGCACAACTCTCTTGCGCCGACGCCGCCCGGATCGGGGCTCGGGCCCTGGCCCGGGGAGAGCCACCCGAACACGCCCGAGCCCTGGCCCTGTCCGCGGCCCCGGAACAGGCAAGGGTCGAGCTGACCGAGAGCGCGGGCATGGCCAGGGTCACCGTCCGCGCGGAGCTCGGCCTCGGGCCGCTCCGGGCCCCGCCCCTGGGGGTCGGTGGCAGCGCGGCGGTCCCCTTGGAACCGGGCGGATGAGGCCGGCCGGACCAGGAGAGCTCAGTCTCAGAGAGCCAGGCCCCTGGCAGCTCGGACCCTGTCAGTCCGGACCTCGGACGCCGGATACCGGTTCGGCCACCGTCTGGTGGATCTCCCTGTGCGTCCTGCTGTGGTTCCTCACCTACGCGCTGCTCCTCACCGCCGCGGCCCGCCTGGACCGGGACCGCGCCTCGGCCGCCGCCGACCTCGCCGCCCTCGCGGCAGCGGCGCGGGCCCACGAGGGGACGGGGACGGTCTGCGCGGCGGCCCGGCGCACCGCCGAGGCCAACGGCGCCACCCTCGGCACCTGCGAGCTGAGCGGCCTCACCGTCACGGTGACGGTCTCGCTCCCCGCGTCAGCCCTGCCCCGGGAGGTCAGCGCCCGCGCAAGAGCCGGACCCGTCCACAACCCCAGCGAGGAGGTGGAATGACCGTCCACCCGGTCCTGGCCTGCGCCCTCCTGCTGTGCGGTCTGGTCCTCGCCGAACCCGAACCCTGCTCCGGGGGCTCCGCCACAACGCCCCTGCCTGCCCCTACGCTCCTGCACGACTCCGCACCCTCGCCCGCTCCGAGTACCTCGTCCGGCCCCTGCCCACCCGATCACCACCTCCTGGGCGCACCAGCGCGGACCCCGTCCACGAGATCGACACCGGGGCCGCCGGGCCCCGAACCAACACCGGACAGTTCCCCCGCACCCCATCAAGGGCTGGCGCCGCCACCCTCCCGCCCCACCCGGCCGCAGCCTTCGGAAGACTCCAAGCCTTCAGGGGGCACCGGGTTCTCGGAAGGCCTGGCACCTTCGGAGGGCACCGCGTCTTCGGAGAGCAGCACGCCAGAGCCGACCCCGGAGCGGGACCCGCGCAGGGCCACCGCCACGGTCCGGGCACCGGTGCCTCCCGAATCAGAAGCCGCCCCGAACCCGGTCGGCCACTTCGCCTACGAGGACCCCGCCCGGTTGAGCACGCTCTCCCGCCTGGTCGGAACCGTCTCCACCACCGTGCTGATCCTTCTGCTGATCACCACCCTCGCCCTGCGCCTGACCGTCGGCTGGCCCCGCTTCCCGACCCGCTACCAGGGCCGCCGCCGAACCAGATCACCGAACACGCCTTAGTACGACAGGGCCGTGGTGAGGAGGTCGGCGGCCATGGGGACCACGCCGATCAGGATGAAGGCGGGCAGGAAACACAGGCCCAGGGGAGCGACCACCAGGACCCCCATGCGTTCGATCCGGGCGGTGGTCTGGGCCTTCAGCTGCCTGCGCAGGTCGGCGACGTGCCGGTCGAGCTGGTCGGCCACCGGCGCTCCGGTCTCGGTGGCGCGGACCAGGTCCCGGCCGACCTCGGCCAGGGGCTCGGGCAGCGCCGGCCTCCGCCAGGCCAGGGCAGGTTCGGCGCCCAGTCTCAACTGTTCGGAAACGGCCGCGATCTCTTCCCCCAGACCGCCGCGGGCGGCACCGGACACTGCGGTCAGGCAGGCCGGAAGCGTCACCCCGGCCCGGATGCCCGAGGCGATCAGCCCGATCAGCACCGGCAGGTCGTCGGTGACCGGCAGCCGTTCGGGGCGCTTACGCCGTTCCCGGGCCCGTAACCACAGGAAGGCACCGCCACCGGCCGCAGCCAGCCCGCCCACCGCACCGAGCAGGGCCACCAACAGGGTCGCGGCACCCATCCCGGCGAACAGCCGGAGCCACGGGCCGAGCGGCCGCCGGGCAGACGTCCTTCTGCCCGCGTCCGGTTCCGGGGCAGCGGCCACCAGCCTCAGCACTCGTCGTTGGTTCGAACCGAACAGGACCCACACGGCGGCCACCGCGCACAGCACTGCCGCCACTTCGAAAACCATCCCCACCCCTCAGGACACCGCGCCCCGGACCATCCGCAGGGTCCACCAGGCGCCCAGTACGTCGAGCAGCACACCCAGGACCAGGCACAGCAGACCCAACGGTGTGGTGAACAGGAACACCAAGGGCGATCCGCCGAGCGCCGCCGACATCGCCACCCCGACCACGGGCAGACCGACCAGAACCAGCGCGGTGGTGCGCGGCCCGGCCGCCCTGGCGCTGACCTCGGCCCGCTGCTCCTCCCGTTCGGTCAGGCTGACTGCCAGCGCGTCCACCACCCCGGCCAGCCCCGCACCGGTCTCCGCTGCCACCTCCCAGCACGCCGCCAGATAGACCAGCGCCCACAGGTCCTCGTCCCGCTCGGCTACCCGGCGTAGTGAGGCAGCATCCGACACCTCACCGACCATCGGCCCCGCCTCCAACGCCGCGACCCGCAGGGCCGTCTCCGGGGGTTGCCCGGCCCTGAGCTCGGCCGCCATCACCCGGCACAGCAGGATCACGGCCCGCCGTCTCGCCTCTCCCGCGCTCCGACGGGCGAGGGCACTTCGCAACGACGGCACGGGGGCCGCTCGGACCAGCCTCCCGGTCACGGCCGGAGCCGACCGGAACCGGTCGGGGAACAGCCTGACCAGTCGATGGCGGCTGTCGCCCGGTAGTGCCCATAGCAGAGCCGCCGCCAGGGTGAAAACCACCAGGAGCGTCACCGCCGCCACTCCTCGCCCAGGCGGGAGACGACCTCGGCCACGCCCGGGTACTCGTATCGGCGTCCGTCCGGGGTGAAGGCCACCGCCGGTTCCGCCCGAACCAGCCCGGAGGACCCCTGGCGCAGTACCCGGATCTCGGACAGGCGGCGCCCACGAGCGTCTCGGACGAGGTGGATCACCATGACCCTGGTCGCGGCGAGCTGGCTGTGCACCGCGCCCCGGTCGAGCCCGGCGGCGCACCCCATCGCCTCCACCCGGGCGGGCACGTCCTCGGCCCCGTTGGCGTGGAGGGTCCCGGCACCGCCCTGGTGCCCGGTATTGAGAGCGCCCAGCAACGACACGATCTCCGGCCCCCGCGCCTCGCCGACCACCAGCCGGTCCGGGCGCATCCGCAGTCCCTGCCGGACCAGCGTCTCCAGGGAGACCTCCCCGCTGCCCTCGATATTGGCCGGGCGGGTCTGTAGCCGAACGACGTGCGGGTGCTCGGGGCGCAACTCGGGGGAGTCCTCGGCGAGCACGATCCGTTCCTTCGGATGCACCAGCGACAACAGTGAGGAGAGCAGGGTGGTCTTTCCGGTGCCGGTACCGCCACTGACCAGGAAAGGAACGCGCTGGGCGATCAGGGAGCGCAGCAGCTCCGCCCCGGAGGGGGTCAGGCTTCCGCAGGCGGTCAGCCGGTCCAGCCCGAACACCTTCCGGGGTGGGATCCGCAGGGACAAGCAGGCGCCCTCGGGGGAGATCGGCGGCAGTACGGCGTGCAGCCTGATCCCGCTCGGCAGCCGCGCGTCCACGTAGGGCGCGGCTGCGTCGAGCCGCCGCCCGGCCTGGAAGGCCAGCCGCTGGGCGAGTCTGCGCACCTCGTCGGCGGAACCGAAACGCACGTCGCGCGCCCGGCGCAACCCGTCCCCGGCATCCACCCAGACCTGGTCCGGACCGTTAACCAGGATGTCGGTGACGTCCGCGGCCAACAGATCCTCCAGCGGTCCGGCCCCGGAGAGTTCGGCGGCCAGTCTGCGGGTCATGGCGAGCAGCTCCCGGTCACCCAGGGCGCCGCCCTCGGCGCGGATCGCGGCCGCGACATTGGCCGGGGTCACCGCCGTTCCGGCGGCCACGAATCGGTCGCGGACCCGCTCCAGCACAGCGCTCTCGTCCCGGCCCGCAGCCGGGGGAGCGGCCCCGGGCCGGGCGTCCCCGCCCCGACGGGAAGCGACCCCCGCCCACCCTCCCCACGCGGTCGACCCGCCCCGGTCGCTTCTTCTCGGTGCTCTGCTCACCGGGCCTCCTCCGTGCTGACGAGGGTGTCCACCACGCGGTCGGCGTACCTGGCCATCGGGGACCTGGGGTGCTGTGCGGGCACGTCACCGGCCCGCAGCAGCCGGGACAGCCCGGGCTCGGCCGGCAGGTCGGCCCCGAGTTGTACCCCGAGGCTCTTGGCGATGACCTCGGTGGACAGGCCGCCCCTGGCCCCGCGGACCACCACTCGGACTCGGTCGGACTCCTGTTGGAGGCGGTGGGTCATGCGGGCCGCGGAGACCACCGAGTACACGTCGGCGGGGACCACCACGAGCACCAGTGCGGAATGGTTGAGGAAGACGGTGGTGGCGGGGTCGAAGGAGCGGGGCAGATCTACCACGACCAGGTCGGTGCCGCGTCGTGCGGAGGCCAGCGCGGACCGGACCGCGCCGACCGGTAGAGGGTGTCCCCGGTCGCTGCCGCCACCCCGGGACCAGGTCAGCACGTCCACCCGACCGGCCTTGGGCAGGCCGTCCCGCAGGGTCCGCCAGGGCATCCGGCCGCGCTGGCGCAGCAGGTCGTCCCAGCCGGTCCGTGCGTCCGCACGGGTGTGGTCGCAACCCAGGTAGATGTCGGGGCCACAGCCGAGGGGGTCGGCGTCGAGCAGGGCGGTGGACCGCCCGGCCCGCTCACCGGCCAGGGAGAGCGCGACCGCGAGCAGGCTCGCCCCGGCACCGCCCCGGCCGCCGACGACGGACACCACGGGTGCGGGAGGACGGTCGGAGACGGAGGCGAAGAGGTCGACGAGGGCCGACTCGTCCCGGGGCAGCAGATAGGCGGTACCCCCGTCCCGGAGCTCCCTGCCGTTCCTGTCGTTTCTGCCGTCTCTGCCGTCTCTGTCGTCCAGGGCATCGGCTACCCGGACCTCATCGGCTCCACCGGTGCCACGGCCCCCGTTGGCGGCGGACGGGGGAACCCCGGAGCGGGAGACGACCGCGACCCGCGGGTGGGGCGGGGGTTCGGCGGCGCGGAGGGCGCGCTCCAGGTCCTGCCCGACCACGACGAGCGGGGCGCGGCCCCAGGCGCGCAGTGCCTGTTCGGGACTGGAGGAGATGGAGACCTCGGTGGCAGCCGCGGCGGCGAGCCGGAGGAGATCGTCGAGGAGGTCGGGGTCGGAGGTGGCGATCAGGGTGCGCTGCGGGACGTCCATCGGACCTTCCGGGAAGTGCGGAGAACCTGCACTTTCGACCTTCGCCGAACGGCGGTCGCTGCGGAAGAGACCAGTTCTGATCTGTGGATAACTCCGCGGGCCCGGGAGGGAAACGTCCTCACCCGGCGGGCGGGACACACGTACGGGGGCTGTCGTGTGTCCCGGCCCGTCAGGCGAGACGGAGCGCATCGGGCGGTCCCCACAGGGGGAACTGGGGCCGACCGGTTCCGGCCTTGGGGGGATAGGCCGGACTCCGCTCTCTTGGGAAGGGTCCATCGGGAGTGGCCGCGCGAACCGGTACCACCTGGAGCGGGGTATCCGAGTTCGCACTTCCCGCAAAGAACGACGGCGGTTCCGTTCCAGGGCGCAATGTCCGCATTGGCGGTCTGCACCCATAAAAGCCGGGAACCCGGGACTTTAGCCCTGCGCTGTCGGTGCTTCGCTCAACTCCAGAACAGACGCTACCACGCAATGGTGTGTATGGGTTCGGGAATCCAACATAAAAACTTCAGTCAACCACCTTTTGGAAGAAGGGTCACCGGCGTAGAAAGAAAGCAGCTGGTGGCGAAGACCCACCCCGACACGGAGGGCGGGAACCCACGCTCCGCTGGGCCCCGTAGGGCGTGTCCAGGTTTGGTGGAACTGGGTTCCACCAGGTCGGACTAGAGATAGTGACGCTTGCTAACCCGCGCCTGCGAGCCGGAAACGGCGCCCCGGACCAACGGTCCGGGGCGCCGTTCAACATGCATGTGAACCGACTCGAAGCAATCCGGAAACATGCGCTCACGTTCAAGCGTGACCGAACTGATATGCATCCGAGTTACTACTTGTTGGTAAATGAACTAGTTTCGCGAACTTGAGGGTTTTTCACTGGATCGCCCGACCAGCGACATCAGCCGCGCTTGAGCGCCTCACATGTGGCCAGCGAGTCCTGTGCACCCGCCCGCACCGCACGGCAGCAGTACACGACCCACTCAGCGACGCCCTCGGGAGTGCCAGCCATGTATCCGCGCAGAGCCGGACCGTACTCGTCCTTCAGGGTCTGGTGTCCGAGCTCCGACGTGACCAGCGACTTGGGGTCCAGGCCGCGCTCGACGAGAGTGAGCCGCTCGGCGGCGCGCGCCACCAGACCGTCCCCCCAGCCGAACGGCCGGATCGCCATCAGCTCGCCGTGCACCAGCGCGGAGGTCACCAGTGCGGGCACCTTCGTCCGCGAGCCCAGCAGCGTGTACAGGCCCTCCAGGCGGGCGGCGGCACCGGCGGCGCTCGGCGCCGGGCCGAGTTCGAGGGGGTCCTCGATCCGCTCACCCTCCAGCCGGGGGCGGCCCAGCGCGTCCTCGGACACGGCGTCGGCCGCGGCCAGCGTGTGCAGCCGCGCCAACGCCTGGCGGGGCGCCTGGGGCCAGGTCTCCACCAGGGTGCCCAGCTCACCGCCGATCCGCAGTGCACCCTTGATCCGGGTGTCGTACACGTGGCCGTCCCGGATCTCGTCCATCGAGACCTCGGCGCCCTCCAGCGCGGCCGACGCACACGCGCCGCGCAGGGAGGACTCCATGGACACGTCGCTGCTCCGGCGGCGCAGGATGCGGTGTCCCAGCAGCCGGTCGACCAGGGTCCGCGTCTCTTCGACCGCGTCGCTCACCCCCGGCAGTTCGGCGATTCGGGACAGCGGGTCGGGCACGGAGGCAGAAGTCGATTCGCTCACGAAAAACAACACTACGCGGCGGTAACACCGTGTGCTCCCACTCCCGGACCGGGCACCACGGAACCGCTCGTCGCGGACCGGTGACCGTTCACCGACCGTTCGTCGCGTGCCCGGCCCCCGCTGCCGCTGGATGGCGCCCCAGCTGTTCACGCGGTATGGACCACATGATTAATTGGGTGTTAACCGCCAACGTAAGGAGAATCACAGTGGCCGACAGCACTCCCCCGAGCCAGGAGACACTGTCCAACCTTCTCCACGAGACCCGCAGCTTCCCGCCTCCCGCGGACCTCGCAGCGAACGCCAACGTCAAGGCGGATGCCTATGACACCGCGGCGCAGGACCGCCTCGGTTTCTGGGAGGAGCAGGCCCGGAGGCTCCAGTGGGAGCAGCCCTGGGACACGGTCCTGGACTGGAACCCGCCCTACGCCAAATGGTTCGTCGGCGGCAAGCTGAACGCCTCCGTCAACTGCGTGGACCGGCACGTCGAAGCGGGCATCGGCGACCGCGTCGCCCTCCAGTGGGAGGGAGAGCCCGGCGACAGCCGCGCCATCACCTACGCCGAGCTCAAGGACCAGGTCTCCCAGGCGGCCAACGCCCTCACCTCGCTGGGCGTGGCCAAGGGCGACCGCGTCGCCATCTACATGCCGATGATCCCCGAGACCGTCGTCGCCATGCTTGCCTGCGCTCGCATCGGCGCCGTGCACATGGTCGTCTTCGGCGGCTTCTCCGTAGACGCCCTCGGCCAGCGCCTGGACGACAGCCAGGCCAAGCTCGTTATCACCGCGGACGGCGGCTACCGGCGCGGCAAGCCCAGCGCCCTCAAGCCCGCCGTCGACGGCGCCGTCGCGGGCCGCCCCGCGGTCGAGAACGTCCTCGTCGTCCGCCGCACCGGCCAGGACGTCGAGTGGAACGAGCGCGACGTGTGGTGGCACGACGTCGTCGACTCCGCCAGTACCGAGCACACCCCCGAGGCCCACGACGCCGAGGACCCGCTGTACATCATGTACACCAGCGGCACCACGGCCAAGCCCAAGGGCATCCTGCACACCACTGGCGGCTACCTCACGCAGGCCTCCTACACCCACTGGGCGGTCTTCGACCTCAAGCCTGAGACCGACGTCTACTGGTGCGCCGCCGACATCGGCTGGGTGACCGGCCACTCCTACATCGTCTACGGCCCGCTCTCCAACGCGGCGACCGTCGTCATGTACGAGGGCACCCCGGACACCCCGCACAAGGGCCGCTTCTGGGAGCTCATCGAGAAGTACAAGGTCACCATCGCCTACATGGCGCCCACGGCGATCCGCACCTTCATGAAGTGGGGCGACGAGATCCCCGCCAAGTACGACCTCTCGAGCCTGCGCGTCATCGGCTCGGTCGGTGAGCCGATCAACCCCGAGGCCTACATGTGGTACCGGGAGAACATCGGCGGTGGGAACACACCGGTCGTGGACACCTGGTGGCAGACCGAGACCGGCGCGATCATGGTCAGCCCCCTGCCGGGCGTTACCTCGGGCAAGCCGGGCGCCGCGATGCGCGCCATCCCGGGGGTGGCCGCCGACGTGGTGGACGAGGAAGGCAACTCCGTCCCCGACGGCGATGGTGGCTTCATCGTCATCCGCGAGCCGTGGCCGTCCATGCTCCGCGGCATCTGGGGCGACGACCAGCGCTACAAGGACACCTACTGGTCGCGTTTCGAGGGCCTCTACTTTCCGGGCGACGGCGCCAAGAAAGACGAGGACGGCGACCTGTGGCTGCTCGGCCGCGTGGACGACGTCATGCTTGTCTCCGGCCACAACATCTCCACCACCGAGGTGGAGTCCGCGCTGGTCTCCCACCCGAAGGTCGCCGAGGCCGCGGTCGTGGGCGCCGCCGACAAGGTGACCGGTCAGGCCATCGTCGCCTTCGTCATCCTGCGCGGCGGCCTGGAGGAGGTCCCCGAGGACCTGGTCCAGGAACTGCGCAACCACGTCGGCACCTCGCTCGGCCCGATCGCCAAGCCCGCCCGGCTCCTCGCCGTTCCCGAGCTGCCCAAGACCCGCTCCGGCAAGATCATGCGCCGACTGCTGCGCGATATCGCCGAGAACCGGGACATCGGTGACACCTCGACCCTCACCGACTCCTCGATCATGGACGTGATCGCCAAGCAGCTGCCCTCCGCCAAGCAGGGTGACTGACCCTCTCCCAGCCACACCGTCTCCTGGCCACCGTCCAGCCGGGGGACCCCGGCGCCCCGTTCCTTCCTTACGAAGGGGCGGGGCGCCGTTCCCGCTCACTCACGTGACGAAACCGAAGCCCCCGGTTTTGCGTGCCGTGAGAGACATGGGAGGGAGGGCATGTGCGAGGATGCGGAGGATCATCCGCGTGTTCGCACCGAGAGAAGGGAACCCCCACGATGGTGGACAAGCCGGGTGCCGGCCAACCTGGCGCTGCCAGCGATTCCGACCGCTCCATCGGTGAGTTGGTCTCCGACGCCACCGACAATCTCTCCCGCATCGTGCGGCTCGAGATCAAGCTCGCCAAGCTCGAAGCCAAGGCCGACGCGGTCAAGATCGGCAAGAGCCTCGGGGAGTTCGGGGCCGCAGCCTTCGTCCTCCACCTGGTCCTGATCCTGTTCTCGGTCACCGTGGGCCTCTTCCTCGCCGAAGTGGCAGGGTGGGCCTTCTGGCTCTCCTTCCTGACCGTCACCGGCTTCTACCTGCTGATCGCCGCCCTCCTCATCCTGGTCGCGGTGATCAACCTGAAACGCCGCCAGGGCCTGGCCCGCACCGCGGTCACCACCTCGCGCCTCATGGGGATCCTGCGCGGTGAGATCCGACCGCCCCGCAGCGCTGACGTCGAGACCGCCGCGGACAGCGAGACCCCCGCTCCCGCCGGCCGTTAGCCGACGGTGCTGGACGACTCTGCCGCCTACGTCGACGGTCCCTGGACCCACCGAACGGTCAGCGCAGCCGGGGCCCGGTTCCACGTGGCCGAACTCGGCGAGGGCCCACTCGTCCTCCTCCTGCACGGGTTCCCCCAGTTCTGGTGGGCCTGGCGCGACCAGCTGCCCGCACTGGCCGAGGCCGGGTACCGGGCTGTTGCGGTCGACCTGCGCGGCTACGGGGCCAGCGACAAGACTCCGCGCGGCTACGACCTCGTGGGGCTGGCCCAGGACATGGCGAGCCTGGTCCGCGCGCTCGGCGCGGCCGACGCCGCCGTGGTTGGCCACGGAGTCGGTGGGCTCGTCGGATGGACCATGACTGCCTACCACCCCGGTGCGGTCCGCGCCCTGGCCGCGATCTCGGCCCCCCATCCCCGGCGCGCGGCGCGCGTCCTGTTCTCCGGTGGGCCGGGCACCCGGCACATGCTCCGCGCCCAGCTGCCGATCCTGCCCGAACACCGCCTCCTCGCCGACGGCTGCGTGCGCGTGGGCGAGCTCCTCGACGAGTGGTCCGCCCCGGGTTGGCCGGACCGGGAGGCGCAGGAGCGCTACCGGCTCGCATTCTCGATCCCCAAGGTCTCGCACTGCTCCCTGGAGTACCACCGCTGGATCTTCCGGTCGCGGTGGCGCACGGACGGGCTCAGGTACGTCAACCGGATGCGGCTCCCCGTCCGGGTCCCCGTCCTCCAACTGCACGGGGCCCTGGACCCCGTGTGTCCGCCGGATACCGCGCGCTCCTCCCGCAAGCATGTTCTCGGCCCCTTCGTTTGGGTGCGGGTGCCGGGTGCCGGGCACTTTCCCCACGAGGAGCGCCCGCGCGAGGTGGAGCGGGCTCTCGTAGGGTGGTTGCGGGAGATCGACGGCGAACGACCGACAGCGGACGACAGCCGACAGCGGTGAACGTCCGGCGGTGAACAGCGGTAACCAGCGGTATGCAGCGGCGAACGGCGGTGAGGCACGCATGAGCACGGGACCTCGACCCGGGGCGGACGAAGTCCGCGATCGTAACGAGACCGGGCAGGCACAGAACCAGCGACCGCGGGACCGTTACGGTCGCCCGATGCCGCACGGCAGCGTCGGCGAGGTGGAGCGGGTTCCCGACGACGCCGTGTTCACCGTGGAGGAGGGCATCGCCGAGGCGCAACGCCTGCTCGACAGCGGGTTCGCCTTCACCGCCCACGAAGTGCTCGAAGCGGTGTGGAAGTCCGTGGAAGAGCCGGAACGTGAACTGTGGCGGGGGCTCGCACAGACCGCCGTGGGTGTCACACACGCCCAGCGCGGCAACCGGGTCGGTGCGGCCCGCCTGCTTCGGCGCGGTGCGGACCGGGTGGAGCCCTTCGGCCCCGATGCTCCGCACGGGGTGGACGTGGCCGCCGTGGCGGCGTTCGCCCGGGCCCTGGCCGACGACCTTGATTCCGGCCGCGCGACCTCCGGCGACGGTATCGACCCCTCGGGGATGCGCTTGCGCTAGGTGTAGATCTGTCTCGCCCGGTGAGCGGGACCATAGAGAGGGCGGCGAGGGGACGGAGTCTTTCGTTTTCCGGGCGACAGCGGCCTTTTCGGGATACGGTTGCCCGGAGCGTGATTCCGTCCAGGCCGAAATCACACCCCGTCCCAGGGGATGTCAAGAAGCGGTGCAGGGACGGCGAGTGTTTTCCGGCGACTGTCAGACGATCGCCGTGGAGCCGCCTGGAATCCCGCTTCTCCCTGGTGTGTCCGGTGCGCCCGAGGCCCCTGTGGCTTCTGATCCCTAAGCGGCAATCTTCCCTTTCATGGGCTTCTGCGTGCTTTAACGTTAACATCGAGTTAACACGTTATGCGGAGCTATGCGCGATCAATCAGGTCGATAAATCACTTTATCCGATTCCCAAGATCACCGTGAGATCACATCTTTAATCTCTCTTGGGCAAATGCCGAATCAGCTCTCTGATTTATTTCTTTCCGTGCGTAGAATCCCCGGATCACCGTCCGCGCGTGAGTAACTGCGGACGGCGTGCACCACACAGAAAGGTGGCACCGCTTCGACCCCGACAAGCGTGCCGTTGAGCCAGTTCAGATGCCTTTCGGACAGCGGTACGTCCACGGCGGTGCGCGGCACCGAAGCCCACGAGGCCGACGTTCCGCACGCCTTCGCGGAGGGGCCGAAAAGGACGTGCCCGTCTCAAGGAGGACGGATTGTCTGGGCTCAACCTCGCCACTGGAAGTGGCATGGCTCTAGCGCTGGAGGGGAAGGACCTCACCCTCGTCATCGTCGTGATGGTGGTCGCGCTGCTCGCGCTCGCCGTCGCGGGGATGCTGGTTCGTGAGGTTCTCGCCGCCGGTCAGGGCACCGAGCGAATGCGCAACATCGCGGTCGCGGTCCAGGAAGGAGCCGCGGCCTACCTGAAACGGCAGTTCCGAACCCTCGCGGTGTTCGTCGTCGCCATCCCCCTTCTACTACTCCTGCTGCCCGCGGACAGCTGGGCGATCGCCATCGGGCGGTCGCTCTTCTTCGCCCTCGGCGCGCTGCTCTCCGCGGCGACCGGGTTCATCGGCATGTGGCTCGCGGTCCGCGGCAACGTCCGGGTCGCCGCGGCCGCGAGGGGCGGCGGTGAGAGCGACAACCACCGCGCCATGCGGATCGCCTTCCGCACCGGTGGAGTCGCGGGCATGATCACCGTCGGCCTCGGCCTGTTCGGTGCCGCGCTCGTCGTCGTCCTCTACCGGGGCGATGCCCCCATCGTCCTCGAGGGCTTCGGCTTCGGCGCCGCGCTCCTGGCGATGTTCATGCGTGTGGGCGGTGGCATCTTCACCAAGGCCGCCGACGTCGGCGCCGACCTCGTCGGCAAGGTCGAACAGGGCATCCCCGAGGACGACCCGCGCAACGCCGCCACCATCGCGGACAACGTCGGCGACAACGTCGGCGACTGCGCGGGCATGGCCGCCGACCTCTTCGAGTCCTACGCCGTGGTCCTCGTCGCCTCGCTCATCCTCGGCCGGGTCGCGTTCGGCACCGAGGGCCTGGTCTTCCCGCTGCTAGTCCCGATGATTGGTGTCATCACCGCCATCATCGGCATCTTCATCGTGGCGCCTAAGGCCAAGGACAAGACCGCGATGACCGCGATCAACCGCGGCTTCTTCATCTCCGCCGCGATCTCCGCCGTCCTGGTCACCGCCACCGCCTTCTGGTACCTGCCCAGCAGCTTCGAGGAGATGAACGGGGTCAGCGAGAGCGTCATGGCCGAGATCGCCGAAGCGGGCACCAACCCCGACCCGAGGTTCATCGCGGTCGCCGCGGTCCTCATCGGTCTGGTGCTCGCCGCCGCCATCCAGCTGCTCACTGGCTACTTCACCGAGACCGACAAGCGCCCGGTCAAGGACATCGGCGAGAGCTCCCAGACCGGCGCGGCCACCGTCATCCTGTCCGGCATCTCCGTCGGCCTGGAGTCGGCGGTCTACTCGGCCCTGCTCATCGCGGGCGCCGTGTACGCGGCGTTCCTCCTGGGCGGCGGATCCATCACCCTCAGCCTGTTCGCTGTGGCCCTCGCCGGAACCGGCCTGCTCACCACCGTCGGCATCATCGTCGCGATGGACACCTTCGGTCCGGTCTCCGACAACGCCCAGGGCATCGCCGAGATGTCCGGGGACGTCGAGGGCAAGGGAGCCGAGATCCTCACCGGTCTCGACGCCGTCGGCAACACCACCAAGGCGATCACCAAGGGCATCGCGATCGCCACCGCGGTCCTGGCCGCCACCGCCCTGTTCGGCGCGTTCCGTACCTCGGTACAGGAACAGCTCAGCCTCGCCGGGCTCGACCCCGACTCCTTCTCCCTTTCCCTGGACCAGCCCGACGTGCTCGTCGGCGTCATCATCGGTGCCAGCGTCGTGTTCTTCTTCTCCGGCCTGGCGATCATGGCGGTGGGCCGCGCCGCCCAGCGCGTGGTCCTGGAGGTGCGCAACCAATTCCGCACCCGCCCGGGGATCATGGACGGCACGGAGAAGCCGGAGTACGCGCGGGTGGTCGACATCTGCACCAAGGATTCGCTGCGCGAGCTGGTCACCCCCGGTCTCCTCGCGGTCCTGGCCCCCATCGCGGTCGGGTTCGCCTTCGGGTACGCCCCGCTCGGTGCGTTCCTCGGCGGTGCCATTGCCGCCGGTGTGCTCATGGCGGTGTTCCTGTCCAACTCCGGCGGCGCCTGGGACAACGCCAAGAAGCTTGTGGAGGACGGTCACCACGGCGGCAAGGGTTCCGCCGCCCACGAGGCCACGATCATCGGCGACACCGTTGGCGACCCCTTCAAGGACACCGCGGGCCCGGCCATCAACCCGCTGCTCAAGGTGATGAACCTCGTGGCCCTGATCGTCGCGCCCAGCGTGGTGCTCTACGCGGACAACACCGCTCTGCGGGTTGGCGTGACCGTGGTCGCGGTCGGTGTGCTGGTCGGCGCCATCCTCTGGTCCAAGAACCGTGGCGCGGGTACCGAGACCGACCTCGCCGAGATCAGTGGTGCCTCCGCGCCCAAGGACGCCCCCGAATCGGGTGACGGTGGCGCCGTCACCGAAGGGGACGACACCGAGGTCTCCGGGGACGGCACCGAGACCGGTCCGGAGAACAAGGACGGCGACCGTAGGGAGGAAGCCCGCGCGGGGGATGCCGGCAAGGGCTAACCCCTCCCACTCCTCTTCTTCTGTCTGGACAGTGATTCTGTCTGAACAGTGTCTTCTGAAGACTGTCTGAGCACGCGGCCGTCCGGGACCCCCGGGCGGCCGCGCCGCGTGCGGTCAGCAAGAGAGCGGACAGGGAGAGAGAAGGGGACACCAAGGGAGGGGCGCCGTCCAGGGTGGTGAGGACACACCTAACCTGGGTGAGCGTGACCGCGCAGGTCACGGCGGACCGACCACATGGTCAAGGGAGTGGCGTTGTCGGGGTTCAAGGGTTTGTTGGTCATCGTGGGGGCGATGGTGGGCTTCATGGCCCTCCTCGCCGTGGTCGCGACGGTGTTGTCGTCATGAACCGGACGCTCCTGCTGATGCGCCACGCCAAGGCCGAGGACAGTTATGAGGTCACGGACTACGACCGCGCCCTCACCACGAAGGGGTGGGGCCAGGCCGAACGCGTCGGCCAGCTGCTCGCCGAGCGGGGGTACACCCCGGACCACGTGATCTGCTCTGCGGCCAAGCGGACCCGCCAGACCCTGGACGGGGTCCTGGGCGCCATGGAACTCTCCGGGGGACTCTCCTCCCGGCCGGAGACCGACTACGCCGAGGCCGCCTACCTCGCGGGAGCGGACGAACTCCTGGGACTGGTCAACCTGGTCGACGCTGACGTGAGCACGGTCCTGGTGGTCGGCCACAACCCGACCATCGCCCAGGTGGCCGCTTCCTTCGTGGGCAGTGAAGCCCTGGTGGCCTACTCCCCGGCGACCGTGGCCGCCGTGGACCTCGAGGTCGAGTGGCTGTACGCCGCACCCGGGACCGGTGCCGGCAGCATCCTCAACTGAACGAACGGGGCGTGATCCAGGATGTGACCCAGGATGTGACCCAGGACACGTCCTCGATCGTTTGCATCGTCCCGGGGTGGGGGGTAATGTTCTCCGAGTCGCCTCCGACCGGCCCAAGGCCGCTAGGGGAGCACGATCTTCTCGGTCGAAGCGAACACGGGTTCTCCGTGGGCGTGATCGGATCTTCGAGTCAGACACTCTCCGAAACACAGCGGTTCGAGCACTCCTCGGGCCATGTAAACTCAGAGAGTTGCTTCAAACAGCCCAGCGAAAACAACGCGGTAAAAACACCGCCGAGGAAACGCTAGACTGGGAAAAGCACAACGGGCTTTACCCCGATCTGGTTCACACAAACCGCCGATTTGGCGGGGCGCGGAACACCTGATAAAGTAAAGACACAACGAAGCAGAACGGACGCGAAAGCAACCGGGAAGCAGAAGAAAAAAGCCTTCCACGGAAGAGCAGACGGAACCAGCTGGT